>JASLZG010000259.1 GCA_030754995.1 Lentisphaeria bacterium | reverse complement strand
GCCTGCATAGCCCGGGTCATGGTCCCCAATGGCGCTGTCCCGGCCGGCAAGATCCTGCGCGCGTTCGCCTATGCCGTGATTCCCGTCGCGTTGTTCTATCATCTCGCACACAACAGCATGCATTTCTTCATGGAAGCACAGAATGTCCTGCCCCTGTTGAGCGACCCATTTGGCCGTGGCTGGGACTTGTTCGGCACTGCCGGCCGGCACTATGGCCCGTTGCTGTCGCTCCAGGTGATCTGGTTTATCCAGCTCGGGATGATTGTCGTGGGGCATGTCTATGGTGTGGTTATCGCCGCACGGATAGCCAGGCGACTCCACCCGGATGCGGCGCAAGCGCGACGTAGTTTGATCCCATTGTTGGTAACAATGGTTTTGTATTCAGCTTTCAGCGTGTGGCTGGTTGCGCAACCCATGAAAATGCGCAGCGGTATGTGAGGCCAACGCGATCGGCGCGAATGTCTGATCGTTCACGGCTACATGGATCTCCAATCAACCTGAGGCACCAGGACCTATGGCACGCGATATTTCACGCCGGCAATTCTTCCGCTTTGCCGGTGGCCGGTCATCCAAATCACAGATTGCGCCGGTTTCGGGAGCAGGCGATACGCCAGCAGTTGTTCGGCCGCCGGGCGCCGGTAAAAACGCGTCCGGGTTTCTCGCCGCATGTGATCGTTGCGGTCGCTGCTTGGAGGCATGCCCGTTCGATGCCATTGTGAACCTTGGCCCGGAATTCGGCAACGAGGAAAACACGCCGGCCATGGTCCTCAACGAGTCACCGTGCCACTGGTGTGCGTCGTTGGACTGTGTGCAGGCATGCCCAACCGGCGCCTTGTCGTATAATCCCGACGGCGGTGTCGACCCCCTGGCGAAAGCAAAACTGAACCTGGACGCCTGCCTGGCACAGCAAGGCATCCTCTGCGACGATTGTGTCGTCGTATGCCCGACGACAGCGGGCGCACTGCGATTGCAGGACCGCACGCCTCGTTTGCTGGCTGATCGTTGTGTTGGGTGCGGCCTCTGCGCGGCGTACTGTCCGGCGGAACCAAACGCAATCTCGATCCAGCCAGTGCCCCCTGATAATCCCGACGCGGAATAGAACCGGCACGGGGTTGCACTAACCCGCATAATTAACAAGTCGGCTTCGAGTATTTATAACTGGTCCTGGTGTGGCATCCTGTAACAATCCGGAGCTTTTTTATTGTCGGCTGTTTAATACGGGGCTGGGGTATTCCACGACCCATTGAGTAACTGGTTCGAACGGGTCAAACACCACCAGCTCCGGGACACGCCGTCGCACCGGAACTTCACCGCGCGGCCCTTGAACCTCGGGGCAATGCTGAAGATCACGGCAGTGCCGATCGGACCCGGGCCCAGCGCTCGGCCATGCCGTCGGCATAGCAGCTGGGTTCGTAGCCCATCACCAGATAGATCTTGAGGGCGGCCAGTCGGTGGTCGTCCGTCCGCAGATAGATGCTGTCGTAGCCGATGTCGAGCAGCCGGCAGGTGACGGCTGCGGAGACCGCGCGGCCGAGACCTTTGCCGCGGTGATCGGGATGGGCCACGACCCAACCGAGCTCAGCGAGCACAGGAACCTGCGGACTTGGGTTGTGATTGGCCACAGCGGCTGCAGCAAGGTCACCACTGCTCTCATGCTCGATGATAAAAAAGCCCCCGGGCACCACGATAGCCATCATCGCTTCTGCCGCTTCGGGTGATTGCCAGATATCGAATCCGCACAAAACAGCCAGGGCGCTATGTGCCTCCCGGTCTGCCGGACGATACTGCCGCAGTCGATACCCGGCAGGTACATTGACTTCCGGCGGATCGTTCCGGAGGTTTTCCGGCCAGGCCATGATCAGTTGCTGCCCGGCGGTCTCGGCGGTCTCGGCGGTCCAGTTGCGGGAATCGGGTACCGCGATCCATTGCCCATCCTGCTGGATCGATTGCTGGCTGATCAGTCCCGGCAACGTCATGTCCATTGCTTCGTGGATCCCGATCGGACTGGGCCGGCGTCCATGAACGGCATCGATGAAGTCGAGCACAGTGTACAAGTCGCCGCCGCCGTGACCTGCCTTTGCCGCCAGCGCCATGCCGGCTTTGTACCAATCCGGCAGATAATCGTCGACGATCGTGTCGAACCTTTCCCACTCTGACGCTGTCGGCTCACGTTTGTCATCCGGCAGTGCTGCCATGGTGCCGCCTGCCGGATCGCGGTGTCGCAGCCAGATCTTGTCTGACTCGTCAAGGCCGCGCGCCGATTCGTAACAGCCCATTGTACCTTGCAGCGCGTATCCGGCCATGTTGTGCGGCCGCTCGCTGAGCATGTCAACGCGAATTTTCACCAACCCGCCGCCGCTCATGCGGCAGAGCATCAGGCAAGTATCTTCGTGCTCGTAGGCATCGTCACGCGCGTCGCGATAATGATGGCCGCTGCCGGCGCACGACACGGATGTCACCCGCTGTCCATCGAACCACTGGAGGATGGGGCCCAGGCTGTGGGTTGGATAGGTGACGCCGTTGACCCCGGTCTGCCAGCGGCGGCGCCATTTGGTGAGTTCATTGAGCCCTTTCAATTCGTGGAGGTACTCACCCTCGGCATAGTAGAGTTCACCGAACAGTCCGGCCCGCACCATTTCACGGATCACCACGTTGTTGCGCAAGTAGGTGAAGTTCTCGCCCATCATGTAGACGGCACTACTGCGATCACAGGCAAGGACCAGGTCGCGGCACTCGTTGATAGAAACACCGGCGGTCACCTCCGAGAAAACGGAAATGTCCCGGTCCAGCGCCGCGATCGCCTGTGGTGCGTGGAGCGGCATCGGCGTGCCGATCATCACCGCATCGACACAGCCGCTGTCGAGCATGGTCTCGAAATCGCTGAACTGATGCTCGGCGCCATAGCGTTGGGCAGCGTCTGCAAGGCCGTCGACGTTGATGTCACACACCGCACCGATGACAATATCGTCCGGCCTGCTGTCACACGCATCCTTGTAGCATGCGCCGCGTCCACAAACGCCGACAATGCCCAATCTGATTCTTTGGTTACTCACAATCTGATGATCGATAGGATTTTTGTCTTCGGGTGCGGGCAAGGTAGCGTGTGTAATGCCCGCCCCTTAATCTCATGGCCTTAATCCATAGCCCAGCGCTAGGAATACAAATCGGCATTGCTTCGGGCTTGAAACAGATCATGTGTTTTTTATTCCAGCGTTAGTTCCACTGTTGGCGTCGCATCTTTCAGGCGCGGCCGAAACCAACTGCATTCTGGAGTTACGTTCAATGACTTGATCGTCTTAAATACGCCTTTTTCTGCGGTCGGTACCAGTACCGACACCGTGTAGGTAGGGGGGGCGATGACCGTGCCTTCAGAATCAATTTTCCAGGCGTTCACGATCAATGACATTTGCGACCCGGATGGTGGCGTGAGATTGTTCTTGAGCACTGGTGCCGGTGAATTGCGGATATTCGGATCGATTGCCCCCGGCGCAAGGGAAGGCGGCGCCGGATTTGCCGTTTTAACGCTGATCAAGACATTTTTCGGCACCTTCCCCTTGAGCCCGACAACGAGGTAGTACATGGCCTGGATCATCGGCGGCGGCGGCGACTTCCGCACCGAGGCGTCGTCAACGCGATACGGCGCATACTGCGGTTCACGCACGACCTGCGCCGGGTTGACCCTGCTGTTCAGTAACTCCAATTGCCCGTGCCGGCAGGTAAGGATTCGCCCCTTGTCCGGGACTTTGCGTGCCACCCAGTTACTTATCTGCACGACGCCTGAATATTTGATGGAATTTTTACAGTTTTCCGTGACCAGCCCATCGACCGCGCCTGTTGACCGTTCAAAGATGTCGACACCGATGCTGGTGTTTCGAATGGTCGTGTCCTGGACCATGAAATTCTTGCCCCACCAATAGAATCCAATGTTGCATCCGTCGATGACGTTCTGAGTTATGGCAACATCATTAGACGCAATACTATGGATGCCTATATTATATTTACCGCTAATCTCGTTGCCGCGAATTTCGGCCAACTGACAGTGGTGCACCGTGATCGCGCCGTTTTCGAACCCATGTTGACTGTCGCGCTCGAACCGGTTGTTTATGACCAACGGGGTGTCACAATCATTCAAATAGATGTTGCTGTTCCCGTTGAACAGGTTCTCGGCGATATTGAGGCGTTCGTTGAATTTCGCGCCGGTATTGTCGACCGCGCGAGCGTCTATGGTCACATTGACAACCTGTGCGCGCCTAATATCCAGTCCCGAGCCCCTCGATACGCTGACACTGGCGGATTTATGATAGATTTTCTTGTCATTGCGCACCGATGAAATCAGCACATTCGGCTTTCCGTCTGCAGTGTCCGTGCGCCCGATGACACTCATTGAACCGCCCTTTCTCAGGCTGAGGAGGCGAACCTTCATGGTGGCACCGACCATGCGCAGCTCGATCCGATCCTCACGGCTCGCAGTTCCGTCGAGGCGGATTGCCCCGTTCGACTGCACCAAGCCGCCAAACGAGGCACGGATCCGGCCGGCCTTCGTCTTGAACGACAGCTCGCCTTTCTTGTCAATGAACAGTTGACCGCAGGTCACCCGGTCCACGTCATTGCGATCGAAAATCACATTGTCGTCGCGCCCGATAACGACTACCGCATCGGCCCCCGGCACCGCCCCGCTCCGCCAGGTGGCGGGGTCGCTCCAATAACCGCCGCCCCGGCCGTTTGAGTATTCCTCACCAGCGACCCCGGCGGTCCAGGCAATGAGGCAGGCGGCGATGACGATTGGAAATTTGTGAACAGGCATCGGCAAAAAAAGTAGAGTCGGACTCTGCGTCCGTTCGATTCGACCGGACATGATGTTTTGTACTAATACCATGGCTCGTGGCAGATGGTATCCATTTTGTATTATTGTCCCGGGCAAGCAGGGACATCGTCGCGGGACGGGGATTTCAACCTTTGCTGCTTTTCTGCTTGACCTTTCATGTACTGCCTCGCATACTTTCACATGCTCCTGCATGAACAACTGAACATGATCGGCAACCCGCTTGCCGGGCGCGTCAATACAGCGTCGACCGGTTTCCGTGCCGCCACGCCGGCCGGGGATGTTGTCTTTCAGTCGGCCGGCGTGGCCGGCCGCGTCGAGCAGTTCACAGATGAGTCGACCGGTCTCGAGGTTTCCTGTGACATCGAATGTCTCGACGAGACCCTTGTCCTGCGCAGTACAATCTGCAATTCGTCGCCCGATCCCGTTACCCTCGATGTCCTGGCGCCGTTGCACGTTGTGTTCGATCAACAGCCGCGTGAATGGTCGCATTACCACGCCCTGGGGGGCATCACCGACTACCAGGTCCCGACCAAGGCTTACGCCGTCGGAAAAACGTTTGAACTTACCCCTATACTGCAGCTGGAGAGCCACGTCCTGGGGCGTTCCTCCAACAAGGACCTGCCCTTGTTCATCTCGGTTGCGGAATCGCTGAACGCCGGTTTTTTCTGTGGACTGGAGTGGTCGGCGACGTGGACGATAACGGTTGCCGCCAGGAACGACACACTGGTGCTCACGGCGGCGCCAAGGACCCACGCGCTGGTGTTGGCGGCCGGCGAATCGCTGCAACTGCCGCCGGCGCACCTTGGTTTCTTTGGCGGCGATTTCGACGCCGGCACGAACGCCCTGCGTCGTTACATCTACGAGCACGTGTGTCCCCGATACCAGGGCAAGCCAATGCTGCCGAAGGTCAGCTACGACCATTGGTTCGGCCTTGAGAACCGCAACAGCATCGACCTGATGAAACAGCAGGCGGCCAGGGCGGCGGAGCTTGGCTGCGAACTGTTCGTGCACGACGCCGGCTGGTTCGCCGGGGGCTTTCCGGATGGTGTCGGCAACTGGGATGTCGTTGACCCCGAAAAATTTCCCGACGGCCTCGAGCCGCTGGCGGACTGCGTCCGGAGCCTGGGGATGGAGTTTGGCTTGTGGTTCGAGATCGAACGCGCGGCGCCGGGCACATCCGCAGTTGAAAAGCATCCGGAATTTTTCTTCAAGACCCACCAGTTCACGGGTTACGGGCCCTGGGGGCGGCAGCAGTACCATCTCGACCTGTCACGCCCGGATGCCCAGGATTGGGTGATCGAGACGGTCGGCGGCTGGATCCGGCGACTCGACCTGCACTGGAGCCGCTGGGACTACAACATCGAGCCAATGCCGTTCTGGGACATCGCCGATCGTTCGGGCAAGATCCAGTACGCCTATATGCAGGGACTCTATCGTTGCCTTGATGTGCTGATGAAGGAGCACCCGAACTGGATGGTCGAACAATGCGCCAGCGGCGGCCGTCGCATCGACCTGGGAACGATCCGGCGGGGGCACACGTTCTGGTTTTCCGACCACACCCATACACCGTCCTGTTGCCGGCATATGCA
The DNA here is from genome assembly GCA_030754995.1 of Lentisphaeria bacterium. Lineage (GTDB taxonomy): Bacteria > Verrucomicrobiota > Lentisphaeria > JABSQK01 > CAJWLW01 > CAJWLW01. Next base: position 592 of record JASLZG010000259.1, on the reverse strand, counting down.
GGCGCGCGCCAACCGCTTTCTGCCGGGGCACCTGCTGAACTCGTCGGTCATGGTGCCGCATGGCCATGGTGACAGCGGCTATGACGACACCGCTTTTCTCAGCCGGATGCTTGGCAAGCTGGCGTTCGACGGCGACATTGTAAGCTGGTCGTCTGTGGTCACCGGGCGCGCCCGGCATTGGGCCGGGGTTTTCAAGGGGATCAGGCATCTGCTGGTCGAGGATTTCCATCAGCTCACACCCGATCCGCAGGATGCCGATGACCTGGATGTTCTGCAGTTCGTTGATTATACCGGTGCCGAAGCTGCGGTATTCGCCTTTGCCGGCCGGCAGCCATGCGCCGGGCCGGTCAGCATGCGCGGGTTGCAGGCCGAGGCGAATTACCGGGTGGTTCGCCTCAACGATGACGCTGTAGAAAACATTGTCGGAGAACAGTTGATGGGCGCCGGCCTTGCCATGGAGCTTGGTGCCGAAGAAGCGATTCTGTGGCATCTCAAGCGCCTGGAATAGCGCGCCTGCGCCGATGCCGATTGCAACAAGCCTGACTGCCTGAAATCACCAAGGAGTTTATCATGATTACACGATTGGGGTCTT
>JASLZG010000258.1 GCA_030754995.1 Lentisphaeria bacterium | reverse complement strand
GCCGTTGCGGTTTTTGGCGACGATGATTTCGCATTCGACGCCGTTCTTCAGGATGTCGTCGGGCGGTGCCATGTCCATATCGCGTTCACGATGCAGCAGCAACACGATGTCGGCATCCTGTTCGATGGCGCCGGATTCGCGCAGGTGCGACAACTTCGGCCGGCCGCCGGTCTGTTCCGCCTGGCGGTTTAGCTGGGCCAGCAGGACGATGGGGATTTCGAGCTCTTTGGCGAGGGCCTTGATTTCTCGCGACATCTTGGATACTTCCTGCTCACGGCTGGCGTTCCGATTGTTGCCGGCCGGCCGCATCAGCTGCAGGTAGTCGACAAAGATGATGTCGACGTTGTCGTTCTGTTTCATGCGCCGGGCCTTCTGCCGCAACTCGACAGAAGAGATTTGCGGCATATCGTCGATGAAGATCGGTGCGTTGCTCAGCACATCGCAGGCCTCGAGGATGTCTTTGCCCCACTGGGTCGGGGTCAGTTTCCCGTCGCGCACGTCTTTCATATTGATGCGGGCCTCACTGCAGACCAGGCGCAGCACCAGTTGCGGAGACCCCATTTCCATGCTGAAAACACCGACTGCCCGATCTTTCGGTGCCAGGTCGTGGGCGATGTTCCTGGCCATGTTGAGTGCCAGGGTCGTCTTGCCGATGGACGGACGCGCCGCCAGAATGATCAGTTCGCCGGGCTTCAAGCCGGTCAGCAGGTTGTCCAGGTCGGCGAAGCCGGTGCGCATGCCCATGACGCTGGGGTCACGTTTGTGGAGGCTCTCGAGGTGGTCGACCGCCTTCTTGATGACGTCGCGCAGGCACACCGTGTTTGTGTCCGCCTGCAGCTCGGTGATATTGAGGATTTCCTGCTCGACCGCGTCGATCAGCTCCGGAACATCGCCCTCGGCACCATAGCAGCGACCGGCGATATCGGCGCAGGCGCCGATGAGGTTGCGCAGAATATAAGCCTCGAGGACACACTCGACGTAGGCCTCGACGTTGGCGGTGGTCGGGACGACGTTGAGGATGTGGTGGATATAATCCTCGCCGCCGACTTCTTCGAGCTTGCCCTGGCGTTCGATCCGCTCGATCACAGTGACCGGATCAATCTGGCCGACGACCATCTCCGAGCGCATCTCGGTCATCGTGTTGTAGATGGTTCGGTGCGCCGGTGAGTAGAAGCACTCTTCGGTACGCAGCTTGGCGAAGACCAGGTCGATGGTATTGCGGGAGTCCTGCAGCAGGCAGGATATCACCGCGCGTTCCGCCTCGAGGGAGTGCGGCAGGGGCCGGTCACCGACCAGCAGGGGTCCGATGTTTTCAAGACGCGAATCGGCCATTGGAAGAGGTGCAGGGAATCGCCGGTTGTTTTGTGTTTAATAGTGGTGGTGCCCTGACAATAGCTGATCAGGCGCGCGCATCAACCGTTGCAGTGTAAAAAAAACGCCCGGCGCTCAATTGTTGAACGCCGGGCGTGACCGATAGAGGGGGCGGGGCGGTCAGGCGCGCACGACCCAGACTTTCAGAGTCGCAACCACTTCCGAATGCAGCTGCAGCTCGATCGGGTACACGCCCAGCATTTTGATCGGCTCTTCGAGCAGCACGTTATTCGGATCCATCTCTATTTCTATATCCTTCAGTGCGTCCGCGATGTGCTGGGTCGTCACCGAGCCGAAGAGTTTCTCGTCATCACTCGCTTGCACCGGAATGGAAACGGACTGCTTGGCGATCGCTTCCGCAAGGGATTGGGCACCGGTCACTTCCTTTTCATATTCGATGCGCAAGGTGACTTTCTTCGCCTCCAGCTGGCGCAGGGCCCCCGGGGTTGCCTGGCGGGCCAGTCCCTTTGGTACGAGATAGTTGCGGGCGTAGCCATCGGCGACGCGAACGGCGTCGCCGATCTTGCCGAGGTTCTCGACGTTGTCCATCAGAATCAGTTCGATTGGCATGATCGAGCCCTCAGGTTACGGGAGCATCGCGATATTCCGCGAACGCTTGATGGCTTGGGACAGCATTTTCTGGTGCCCGGGGCAGCTGCCGGTGATCCGGCGCGGGATGATGCGTCCTTTTTCGGTTACATAGCGTCGTAACAATTCGATGTTGAGAAAATCAATGTAGACAATTGCGTCCTCGCAAAAACGACAGCGTTTGATACGGATGACGCGGCTTTTGCGTCGCGGGCGGCGGTTGTTCTTTTGTTTCATTCCGTCCTCGATATTGTCAGGTTAAAATGCCGGGTTAAAACGGGATGTCGTCGACCGGTTCGTCGTCGACATTGAAGACGCCGGAGTCCGGCGCTGGTCCGCCATCGCTTCCGGCAGGAAACGGCGGTGGAGGCTGTTGCTGCGGTTGCTGGGCCTGCTGCGGTTGCTGGGCCTGCTGCGGTTGTTGGGCCTGCTGCGGTTGTTGCTGGTCCTGCTGCGGTTGCTGGTCCTGCTGCTGGTTTTGGCCGCCGCTGTCGCCGCCGGAATCACCGCCACGTCCTGGGCTGCCGAGGAATTGCACGCGCTCGCCGGTGACCGTGAGGCGGCTCCGGCGCTGGCCGCTGTCGCGGTCCTCCCACTGGTCAAAGCGCAAACGGCCTTCAACGAATACCGCCGAGCCCTTGTGGAGATAGCTCTGGCAGCTTTCACCCTGCTTGCCCCAAACGTCGATATCGACGAAACAAGTGTCTTCCCGATCTTCGCCGGAGCCGGTTGTGTAGCGACGGTTGATGGCCATGCCGAACTGGCACAGGCCGTTACCGCCTGGCGTGAACCGTGTTTGCGGGTCGCGCGTCAGGTTGCCCATCAGTAATACTTTGTTGAATGACGGCATTGCAGTTCCTCAGGCCTTGTCGGTGTCCGGTTTCTTTTCCATTTCCGATATTGTCATCTCTTTGAGATCCCCTTCTTCGGTTTCGGCCGCTGGCGGTGGGGTCGCTGGCGGTGGGGTCGCTGGCGGTGGGGTCGCTGGCGGTGGGGTCGCTGGTGGTGGGGGCGCTGGCGGTGGGGGCGCTGTTACTGCCTGCGCCTCGGCCTCACGCTCGGCGATTTGCGTGACGGTCGGTGTCGGCCCGTCGGCAGCGGGGCTGGCGTTGGGCGGCAGATCGGGCTTCAGTGAGTAGCGCTCCGGGCGTTCGTTGATGAATACTTCGAGGCGCAGGATGGTTTGGTCGAGGCTGTAACGTTCGCGCAATGCCGATACCGTGTCTGGTGCCAACTGCATGAATGAATGCCAGTAGACGCCCGAGGTCTTTTTGCGGATCGGGTAAGCCAATTGCCTGCGGCCCATGCTTTCATTCTTGTCGATGGTGCCGCCAAGTTCACCGACGGCGCTGGTGAATGTCTCGATGAAAACAGTGCCGCCGTCTTCATGCATCTGGTCGTCCAGAATGATCACTGCTTCGTACTTTTTTGACATGGCCGTTCCTTCAGGTTTGTCCGTCGTCCGTTGAATTGTCCTGCGCTTCGCCTTCGTCGTCGGCGGCGAGATCGAGCCCGTTAAATTGATTCATTGCCGTTTCTACGCCACGCCGTGCCGCCAGCAGCACGGCATCGGTCGCCGTCTTGATCACTGTTTCCAGCAACTCCGCCTCGCGGTCGTCGAATCGCTCCAAAACGTAACCGACGGCCGTGCCGGCTTCAGCCCGGCCGATACCCAGTCGCAGCCTTGCAAAGGCGCTGCTCTCCAAACTTTCGATCAACGATTCGACGCCGCGATGGCCGCCGCTGCTTCCTTGCTCCCGCATTCGCAGCCGCCCCAGCGGCAGGTCGAGATCGTCGTAAATGACGAGAATATCTTCCGGCAGTATGTCCTGTGCCCGCGCCACTTTGGCGACTGCCGCACCACTCAGATTCATGTACGTCAGCGGTTTCTGCAGCCAGAGCGGCCGGCCAGCGAAGCGCACTGCCCAAATCAAGCTGTTCGCCGTGTGGGTCGACTCGGTGCCCCTGCCAGGCAGGCGGGCGCGAATGCTGTCGACTACGGTGAACCCGATGTTGTGCCGAGTCTCTTCATATTCTGGCCCGGGATTGCCCAGGCCGACGATCAGTCTCGGCAGGGACGATTGCATACGCGCACTCTCGCACTTGCGGCCTGGTCAGCGCCTGTACCACGTCAGTTGGCCGGGGTACAACTGCTGATGAAACCGGCGGTCACTCCTCCTTTTCTTCCTTCTTGCCCTTGGTAATGACTTTCGGCTCACCGCCTTCCCCTTCAGTCTCTGCGTCACCGCCCTCGCCCTCGCCCTCGCCCTCGCCTTCGCCCTCGCCCTCGACTTCTTCTTCTTCCTCTTCAATGGTGCGTTGCAGCGCGACGTGGAGGACGACGGTATGGTCGTCCGGTGAGACGGCTTCGACGCCATCGGGCAACGGCAGGTCGCCAACGGTTATCGAGTCGTTCAAGTCCAGTGGTGTCACGTCAACGACAATGCGCTCGGGCAAATCAGCCGGCAGGCAGGAGATCACAATCGAGTGTAACGGCTGCTCGAGGTTGGCATCGTGAAGCAGCCCGATTGGCGTCCCCGTGGACTCGACGTTGATCGTTGCGGTGACCTTGGTGTCCATGTCGACCTCAAGGAAATCGACGTGCACGACGGTATTGTTCAGATAATCGCGCTGGATATCGCGGACCACGGCATTTTTCTTGTCGCCGCTGTCCAGGTGCAGGGTCACGATCGCCGGTGAACTGACGACGCTGGTAACCTCGTGGCCGTCACCGCTGAGTTTGACAGGTTCCTTTGCGTTGCCGTAAACGATACACGGAATGCGTCCGTCACTGCGCAGGCGCTTGGCTGCCTGCTTACCTTTGTCGGTACGAACCTGTACGGCCAGAGTCAGGCTGTCGGCCATCATTGAACTCCACTGAAAAGATGAAATGTCATGGCGTGCAGACAGGCACGAAACTTCGCGGAATCGCGACGAAAATACACCTTGCCATATCCAGAGAAAGTACTTAACATAGGCTAAAATTCCGCCCGTGCAACTTATTTCCGCTATTTTACAGCACCGCTGTCACCGCATGGAATTGGACCCAAAGGGCCTGTAAACAAGCGTAAATTCACGGCGGCAACCAAGGTACAGGCTTTTCTTTTCGAGCCGCAAGCGGTCGGTCTTGAACTTTCCTGCTGCACGCCGCGCCGACAACCCCCAAAACCCGGCACCTGTCCTTCTCGAAAACAGGGGGAAACAGATGCCGGTCACTGGCCTTGTCCCTTGGAGTCCCTTAGCGGTTCAGCCCCTGCTGCCGTCGGATCGGTTCCGGCACGGGCACATCTGCGCGGCGGCCGTCGCGCAGAACCGGATAAACGTCCCCGAAGATTTTTTTCGACTCGGCGATCACCACGCCAGGAACGTGATACTGCGGAACGTAGCCCTTACGGATCTCACGGGATGTGTTCGGCCCACTCTTGTGCAGTATCAACGAGCTGAACACGGCAACTTGTCCGGGTTCCATCTCGACCGGAATCGCCTCGTTCTCGTTGTCAGGCACGGCGTCTTTCGACTGGCCCTGTTCGTTAAAGCGGTGTGTGCGCAGGCCGCCTTTCTGTGAGCCGGGGATCACCCAGATGCAGCCGTTGTCGACGAAGGCTCTGCTGATCGCGGTCCAGCATGTGATGTACTCCAGTGGCGTCGTGGGCTGATAGCCCGAATCCTGATGCCAGCCGAATGCCTGCCCATGCAGCGGGGGCTTGATAACCGCCTGATTGTAATATAAATCCGCGTCCGGTCCGATCAGTTTGAGGCAGGCTTCGAGGTAAATCGGCGATTTGACGAATTCGCACAGCAAATCGCTGGATGTGTGCACCGCCCCGATGAACGGGCGGTTCTTCGCAAGGTCTCGTGTTTTCTCGTCGATTTGATCCATCGCCGCAACGGAACCGATGTACTCGTCATGGAGTCGGTCGAACTCATCCGACACGGCCTGGAGTTCGGCCTTCGTCCACATCGGGGGCGTAACGAAGTATCCTTCTTCGTGAAACTGCTGGATTTGCTGTTCGGAGATTAGAGACATGGGTTTTTCTCTCTTGAATGTCGTCAAATTGCCTGACAGGATCTTTGATTTTCGGGCACGTGGGGGGGGCAGACGCCAAAAGAGGTGCCGCACGCCTGTATTGCGTCGACCATGAACTATCCCATGGAATTGCCCGGTTGCAACAGTAATCGATGCGGCCGACGTGCTGGCATGGAATGGGTCACACCGGGGCCACTCCTGCTTCATGAATTGGCCGCCGCAGGGCGAGAGCGAACTTTTTCCGCGGGCCATGCGGCGCAATTGGAAGAAGGCCTGATTGTGGACAAGGCCATGGCTGGCCCTTGTTACCCTCTTCTTCAAAACCCGGGGAACGGTTCATTTCGCCTATTCTTTCCCCTTCTCAGGACAATCTCAGCCGAATTCTGTGTGGCGTGTACGGATATTTCATCAATGGAATTGTTTGAAACCTGCGCTACTCTTAGCAGTTGTCAATCGACTTCGGCGCCATGCCCTGCTGGCACCGAACAACCCGTGCGCCTGCGCCATTACCACCAGTGCCACCGTCATGCACCAGCAACTGATCAATCGCATCGATGCTCGCGATGCTGTCGTTGGCATCATCGGCCTCGGCTATGTCGGCCTGCCGCTGCTGATCACCTTTGCCCGCGAAGGTTTTGCGGTGCGCGGTTTCGACCTTGACTGCGACAAGATCGTTCAACTCGAGTCTGGCCACAGCTATATCCGGCACATTTTGCCGGCGGACATCGACCAGTTCATAGCGGCCAACGACCGGGCCCTGGTCACCGATGATTTCGCTTGCACGGCAGAATGTGATGCGGTGCTTATCTGTGTACCCACACCGCTTTCGGAGCATCGTGACCCGGACTTGAGCTACATCATCGGTACTGGAGAACGCCTGGCACCGCACCTGAAGCGGGGCCAGTGCATCATCCTGGAGTCCACGACTTTCCCCGGGACCACGGAGGACGAGCTGATCCCGGTCCTGCAGGCAAACTCCGAGCTCGTCGCCGGCCGGGATTTCTTTGTTGCCTATTCCCCGGAGCGCGAGGACCCGAACAACACGAACTTCT
>JASLZG010000257.1 GCA_030754995.1 Lentisphaeria bacterium | reverse complement strand
CCCCCGGCCCGGGTCAGGGCATCCATGAGCAACACGAGAGGCTGGTCGAAGGTGTACCCGTCGGGCTGGGCCACTTGCCCGGTGATCATCACCTGGATGCCGCGCACCTTGTTGTACAGCCGCTCGAGCACCGGGCCGCAACCTTCGCGCGGACCAACCTCGATCGTGGCGTCACCGCGGACAATGCGGTTGACAGGCGTGATCACCACGGCCGTGCCGCAGGCGGCGACTTCTGCGAATTCCGCAATCTCCTCGAAAGCCACGGGCCGGCGTTCAACCGATATACCCTCGCCCTCGGCCAGTTCCATCAACGTCTTGTTGGTGACGCTTGGAAGGATCGATCGCGACAACGGCGTTACATAGGTGCCGTCCCGGGTGATCGCGATGAAATTCGAGGTGCCGAACTCGTCGACGTACTTGTGTTCGGCAGCATCGAGGTAAAGGACGATCGGAAACCCCTGGTCACCGGCGATTACACTGGGCCGGAGCCCGGGCGAATAGTTGCCGGCGACCTTGACGTGACCGACGCCGAGCGGCGCCGAGCGGTCGAACTCGTCCATCACCATGGCGCTGACCGGTGTCAGGCCGCCTTTGTAGTAATCCCCCACGGGCATGACAAAAACGACGAAGGTGTATTCGGCCGCCGGTCGTACACCGATCCGCGGGCTCGAACCGAAGAGCAACGGGCGGATGTATAGCGAGCCGCCGGTACCGTAGGGCGGGACGTATTCGATATTGGCGCGGACGACGCGTTCGATGGCGTCGAGGAACATTGCCTCGGGAACCGGCTCTATCATGATCCGGTTGGCGGTGTCTATCATTCGCCGCGCGTTCTCTTGCGGCCGGAAGATACGGACCGTACCGTCCTGGCAGGAAAACGCCTTGAGCCCTTCAAAGGCGGACTGGCCGTAGTGCAGCGCGGTGGCACCGATATGCAGGTTGAGATAGGGTTCGTCGTGCAGTCCGCCATCGTCCCAAGTGCCGTTGCAGCAGGTGTAACGGATGTGAGAACTGGTGTCCATGTACGTGAACCCCAGCGATTCCCAGTCAATATCCATCAAGCCCTCCCGCCTTGAAATATGTTGCCTCATTCATTGACACGGAACTTGCGAAGACACACGCTTGCACTGCTTGTCGGCGCTGGATTAATTTTAGATTGTCTTCTTGCAAAAGCAACAGGGCTTGGGAAAGTAATGGCTTCCTGCGAGGGGAATTTATGACCTTTATCATTCCCAGTCTCTTGTTCGGCCTGTTCCTTGTGGTGGCCGCCGTTTTCACCGTGCGGGTCATGCCGGCGCACCAGGACATTTGGCGGCGGCTGCCGCGTGAGCGCAAGGCCGGCATTCTGCTGGCACTGCTCGCAATGGCGTGGTCCGCGTTCGAAGTGAACCTGATGCTCGAAGGCTCCCTGGCCAGGCTGCGGCCGCTGCTCGTGCCGATCGTCATCGTCACGACGCTGCTCTCGTACTTTCTGCTGGACTACCTGTTCACCCGCGCCCTCGGCGGCCTGCTGCTGCTGATCAGCAGCCTGCTGCTGCACCAGGCATTCGGCGCCTTCGCCCCGGCCCGCTGGATCTATGCACTGGTCTGCTACGTGGTGGCGGTCGCCGGCATGTTCATGATCGGCTCGCCGTATCGATTTCGTGACTGGCTGGAAAAGGTCACGGTCAATCGACAATGGCGCCTGGCATCGGCCACGGCGCTGGCCCTCGGCGGCACCATCCTCGTGGTGGTCACCGTCGTCCACGTCGTCCAGGCCGGCGGCAACGGATGAAAGCGGCTGTCGACGAGTTCCTGCGCGGTGCCGGTATCGACCTGTCTGCAACCGCGTGGTCGCAGCTCGACGAGATCTTCGAGCGGATGACAGCAACCAACCGCGAGTACAACCTGACCCGGATCACCGGCTACGACGAGTTCCTGGTCAAGCACGTCGCCGACAGCCTGCTCGTCGCCGCTGCCATCCCCGATTTGCGGACGCCGCAAACGACCGTCGCCGATGTCGGCTGCGGCGCCGGATTCCCGGTGCTGGCACTCGCCCTGGCCTTTCCCGAATGTGCCTTTGTTGCAATTGATTCGACCGCCAGGAAAACGACGTTTGTGAATGACACTATTGCCGCCATCGGCCTCGACAATTGCCGGGTTGTTTGCGGCCGTGCCCGTGAACTGGGACGGCAACCGGCGCACGCCGCGGCGTACGGCTGTGTGCTGGCCCGGGCCGTCAGCGACAGCGCGGCCCTGATCGGCGAGTGCCGGCGACTGTTGGCCCCGGGCGGGGTCCTGGTAAATTACCGGACGCCCGATGCCATCGCGGCGGAATCGCAGACAACCGCGCGCGAGGCCGTCAAGCATAAGCTGACGTCCACCGTCAGTCCGGTGTTCCAGTTGCCGGCCGGCAGCGGTACGCGGCAGTTCATGATCCTTCGGCAGGAATCCATTTCATATGGCGACTGAACCGGACAACGTATATGCGACGTCGCCGGCACCCGGCCGGGGGGCGCCGGTCCGCTGGCACTTTCCGGCGCTGTTCGTTGCGGTACTCAGCGGGTTGGTGCTGATGCTGGTGTCGCAGCAGATGCCACCCGGCGCGCCATCCGTAGCCGTGCTGGTCCTCGGCTTTTTAAGTATGCAGATCGGTCCCGCTGTTGCTGCCGTGCTGGTGATGCGCAGCCAGGTAGGGGCTGGCGGGCGCTGTGCCGCCGTGCATCTCGATCAGCGCCCGTCCGGCTTGGGCGGCAGCGGTCTGCGGGTCGTGTTTGTGGTCACGCCGCTGGTGCTGGCAATCAATGTCGTGATGCTGTTCGTGCTGGGGCTGTCGGGCTGGGAACCTACGCCCAATCCGCTGTTGGAGATGCTCATTGACGGTGGTCCGGGCACGGCTGCAGTGTTGATTCTCGGCGCGGTCGTCATCGCCCCGGTCTGCGAAGAACTGCTGTTTCGCGCCGTCCTGCACGGCGCTCTTTCAGCGCGCCTGTCGTGGGCCCCGGCGACCGTGATGACGGCGCTGATCTTTGCCACGGTCCACGGTATCGTGGAGAATGTGCCGGCACTGTTTGTGCTGGGGTTGATATTGCAGCGGCAGTTGCGCGACAGCGGCAGCCTGTGGCTGCCAATCATGACCCATGCCGTGTTCAACGGCGTCATCGTGGCGATCTTGCTGCTGGCCCGTTGTCTCGGTTGTGCGGGCGAGTTGATTTGAACCAGGTTCACAGAGATCCGACCGGCGTGGCGGAGTCGGGAAGGCAGTGTGCCGGCAAAGAGCTGGTCGCTGCATCCCGTTTGATTCGCCGATTCCTGGCAGCGTGACGCTGGTCGGGATGCTGCCCGGGTGTATTGTAGGTCGGGGTATGACGGTCACGATTCGATTACCCATGCAGCAGACCGCAACGGCGGGCACGTCCCGCAAACCACAGGAAGCGACATGAAAATCTGTATCATCGGCGGCACCGGTCATATCGGCCGAAACCTGGTCAACATGCTGTTGGCAGGGGGACACGACATCACGGTAATCACCTCCGGTCGGAAACCGTTGCCGCAAGACGACGGTTGGGACCGGGTTACGGCGGTAACCTGCTCCTACGGCGGCGACGGCTGGGCGGAGTGCCTGGAGGAACATCGTGCCGAGGTCTTCATCGATATTCTCGGCAGCGCTGCTCCCGACGTCTACGCCACGGTCAAACCCGCCTGCGGCCACTTCATCCTGTGCGGCTCTGTGTGGATGTTCGGTGAAGCGCGCCTCGTGCCGACCCCGGACGAGACCCAGGGGCCTTGCCCGTTCGAAGGCTATGCGCGGCGCTATGAGGAGATGCAGCAGGTGCAGGCGCAGGCCGCCGAAGATGGCATCCCTTTCACCGCCATCATGCCGCCGAACATTTGCGGGCCTCGCAAAATTCCCCTGGAGGGCCGGGGCGGTCGCAGCCTCGACGTACACAAGTCGCATCAGCGTGGTGAGCCGGTGCCGTTGCCGGCGCCCGGCAGCAACCTGGTCGGGCCATGCGATGCCGAAGACATCGCACAGGCGTTCGCCCTGGCAGCAGCCAATCGCGATGCCGCGGACGGGGAAATTTTCAACGTCGGTGCTGCGTACGCTTTGACTGCGCCGCAGTTCATCGCTACGTACGGCGACATCTACGGGGTCGAAATCCCCATCGACTGGCAGAGTTGGGAACAGTACTCGACTGAGAGCGTGCCGGGGGTTGGTTCGAATTTTCACTTCAGTGCGAACATGTGCCCGGACATATCGAAACTGCGCTCGAAGCTCGGTTATGAGCCGCGCTATACGCCGGAACAGACCATGGCACGGGCGGTGGACTGGATGCGCGATGAAGGTATGTTGTAGAGGCTTGTTGCAACCTCAACCATGGACCAACCTGTTATGAAAGCTGTTTGGACACTGATCAAGCTGGCGATTCTCATCGCTGTCTGCTATGTCGGCTGGACGTACTATCAGGGTACGCAGGCCGACAAGGCCCGCGCCGAAGAACTCAACAGGATCCACAAGCTGTACAACGGCGAGAAATGGCAGGAGAGCATCGATGCCTATGAGGCGTTCTGGGCGAAGTACCCCGATGCGAAAACCGCCGGACGCGATAAAGTCAGCCAGGCATACTGCCATCTGGCAATCGCGATGTACTCAGCCGGAACCAACACGGATCCGGGTTATGGCAGGGCAGTCGAGAAGTTCCTGAAGGCGAAGGAATACGGTACCCTCGACGTTGAATCGGAAGCGTTGCTGGCGGATTGCTATACTGAACTTAAAAGGTACGGCGAAGCCCGCAAATCGATCGCGCTGGTGGCTGCGATAAATCCGCGCCGCGCCGCCTTGCTACGCAAGGCGATCGAGCTCAGGAAGAAGCGGCAACGCTGAACGACGGCGCCTACCAGTTCCAGCCGATCACGAAAAGCACGGCGTAGAGCAACTGCAGTTTGCCGGTCGTCGCCAGGACCTGATTGAGCGGCGTGCCGCGTTGGTGGAACACTTTGCCGATGCTTGGCAGTGCCGCCAGGAGCACGACAGCAGAGATCATCGCGGCGTGGTTCGCGCCGGTCATCATGCACAGGGCGACCGGGATCAGGCAGGCACCCGTCAGCGCCGTGACGTATTCCCACTTCGCAAAGCCCGGGCCCAGCAGCACCGCCATCGTGCGCTTGCCTTTCTCGCGGTCGCCGTCGACGTCACGCAGATTGTTGACAGTGATCATTGCCACCGAGAACAGGCCGGGACCGATGCCGGCGATGATTGCCGCTACCGGCAGTTGCAGTGTCTGCATGTAGAACGTGCCGGCGGTCGCGACCGGGCCGAAGAAGATGAAAGCAAACAGGTCGCCCAGGCCGATATAGCCCAAAGGCAGCGGCCCGGCAGTGTACAGGATGCCGGCGGCGATCGCCAGCGCCGCGACCACCGCCAGCCACGGGCCACCGCGATAGCACAGGTAGAGGCTCAGGCCGCCGGCCAGGGCGAAGGTCAGAATAAACGCCCGCCGCATGGTTTGCGGCGCGATCAATCCCGCCTGAGTGGCGCGCAGCGGTCCGAGGCGATCAGGGTCGTCAACGGCGTTGATGAAGTCGAAGTAGTCGTTTGCGAAGTTCGCACCGATCTGCATCGTCATCGCGACGAACAGGCAGCACACTGCCGAGGCAATGTGCAGTTGGCCGAGCTCGTAAGCCATCGCCGTACCCATCATCACGGGCACGATTCCGGCCCAGAGTGTCTTCGGCCGGGTTGCCATGAGCCAGACGCCGAGCTTGCTGCGAGCGGCCGGCGGTTGTGCGACAGTTGTCACGGGCGCTTCGGGTACTTGGAGAAGTCGGGCGGGCGCTTTTCGACGAAAGCGTTGCGCCCTTCCTGGCCTTCCTCGGTCATATAAAACAGCATGGTGGCATTACCGGCGAGTTCCTGCAGGCCGGCCTGACCGTCGCAGTCGGCGTTGAGTGCTGCCTTGAGGCAGCGAATCGCGATCGGCGAGTTGGCCAGGATTTCACGGCACCACTGCACCGTTTCCTGTTCGAGCTGGTCATAGGGCACGACCGTATTGACCAGCCCCATGTCCAGTGCCTGTTGCGCGTCGTACTGGCGGCACAGGTACCAGATCTCCCTGGCCTTTTTCTGGCCGACTATCCGCGCCATGTAACTGGCGCCGTAGCCGCCGTCGAACGAGCCGACCTTCGGGCCGGTCTGGCCGAAGCGGGCATTGTCGGCGGCGATCGTCAGGTCGCACATCAGATGCAGCACGTGACCGCCGCCGATGGCGTATCCCGCTACCATGGCAATCACCGGGATCGGGCAGGTGCGGATTTCGCGTTGGAAATCGAGGACGTTCAGGCGCTCGTGGCCGTCGTTGTCCTTGTAACCCGCGTCGCCGCGGATCTTCTGGTCGCCGCCGGAGCAGAAGGCTTTTTCGCCCTGCCCGGTGAGGATGACGACGCCGATACCAGCGTCATCGCGGGCTTCCTGCAGGGCCTCGCGCATCTGATGCACCGTCTGCGGGCGGAAGGCGTTACGCACTTCCGGCCGGTTGATCGTGATTTTGGCGATGCCTCCGGCCTTTTCGTAGAGGATATCGCTGTACTCGCCGGCGGTTGTCCAGTCAATGTCGCTCATTGTGGATCCAGTCGTTGGTTGTTGACTACTAACATCGCAAGTTCTCCGTTGTCCATGGCTACAATGCCAAACGGTAGGGTGACATCACAGCCCGGAAATTTTACTGCCTGGATCTGGGCCGGCACCTGCACCTGGTCCACATGGCCATCGCCCACCTTGATCGTATGCGGCTGCCACTGGGCCTGGGCAGAAGAGGCCGTCAGCGGCGTCGCCAGTGCGTATCGATATCGCGATACCATAGCTATTCCTTTGCGCCTTTGCGCCTTGGCGCGAGACTTCTTTTGATGGTTTCCACTTCGAGTTACGGTCTTTAACATGAGAATTTCCAGTACATAGGTAATAGTGGTTAATAGTTGACAATATTTAACGAAACTTTCATAGAAGTATTACCTACTTTCATTTTTCCCATGGCTTGCGAATAGCAATGATGTGTTTTGCGTTTAGGGACGTTCTGTCAAAGGTTTACGGCACGGAGGCCGCCGTCGAAAAAATCTCTGTTTCGCGACGGGATTTTTGGG
>JASLZG010000256.1 GCA_030754995.1 Lentisphaeria bacterium | reverse complement strand
TCGACCGGGGCCAGCCGAATACGCTGGTCATGGGATTTGCCGACTACCGAAACTGCCTGGCAAAATTCGCTTTCGACGTGCCGCTGTGCGCCGACAAGAAAGTCGACTCGTTGAGCGCCCTGCTTCATCCCGGGGCGACCGGGCCGATCACCATCGAGCCGGGCGGCCGCTTCCGGGCGGAGCCACTCTTTATCGCCTCGGGCGCGGCGGAACAGGCCGTGCTCGGTGCCTGCGCGGAACGTCTCGGCCGGGATCGCAAGCGGCCGCTTCGCACTGTTCGCTGGGTGGGATGGAACACGTACTACAACCTGAACATCGAGCTTACGCAGCAGGATGTCATCGAACACGCCGACATCATCGCGGCAAGGTTCCTGCCGGAAAATGCCGGCCGGGCATTCGTACTGATCGACCACGGTTGGCAGCAAGCGCTCGGTGACTGGGAGGCGAACGACCAGTTTCCAGAAGGCATGCAATGGCTTGCGGCCCAGCTCAACGACCGCGGGCTGGTGGCCGGGATCTGGTTGAACCTCTTTCAGTTGACCCAAAACAGCCAGCTCGCGGCGACCCACCCGGAGTGGCTGCTGAAGAACGCCGACGGTGAGCCCGTTCGGGTCGGCAAATGGTTCGACCAGAAGGGGCTCTGGGACCGCTTCTGCCTCGACATCAGCCATCCCGGGGCCAGGCGGCACCTTGTCGACCTGGTAACCAGGCTGACCGTCGAATGGGGCTACCGCGTTATCAAATCCGACTTCAATTACTCGGCTTTCGGCACTGATTTCGCCGGCGACCCGACCAAAGTCGAGGCCACCTTTCACGATTCGTCGCAGCCGGTGCTCGCCCTTTATTTGTCATTGCTCGAGGAGTTGCGGGCCGCGATGGGGGAAGAGACGTACACCTTCGGGTGCATCGACAGCCTGCCGACCTACCAGAGCTGGTCCGATGCGCAGCGGATTTCGTATGACACCGGCTACAAATGGCCGGAGGCGCTCCGGTCCATCCGCTCCGCCAACACCAACGCCTTCCTGAGCGGCCACACCTGGGCGACACATCCGGACATGCTGCTGCTGCAGCCGGAGCCGGACACGGAGCATCTGCACTTCGCCGAAGCCTATTTCGGCGTCCCGGGTTTTGTCGCCGGCGCCAGCCTGGCCGACTCGCCGGCCCGCACATTGGTGCAGGCGCGCGTCGCCGCCACGCATGTCGCCATGAGCGGCGGCCCGGTGGTCTCCAGTGACCTGCTCACGAAACTTCCCGAGGATCGGTGGGCGGTGTTCGAAAAGATTGTGCCGCCAATCGAGGGGCCCGGAGGAAAGCCTGTCGACCTGACCGCATCGATCCCCACCACAATCGCGCAGCCGGTCGCCGCCAACGGCGAGTCGTGGCACCTGCTGGCAGTTTACAACTGGAGCAAGGCGGTTCGCGACGCACTGGTGCGGCTCGAGGATCTCGGCCTCGACCCCGGGGCGGCCTGCCACGCCTTCGAGTTTTGGAGCAGCCGGTACCAGTGCGTGACCGACGGCCGGTTGCTGTCCCGCGACATGGCGGCAACGAGCGTGCGCTTGTACGCGATTCGCGCCGTCTCACGCACACCGCAGCTGGTGGGCACCGACCGCCACTACAGCCAGGGCGCGGCGGAGTTCGCATCGGTGCAGTGGCAGGCGGGCGAGATGCGCCTGGAGCTGGGCCTCTCCGACCATGTCCGGCAACCTTTTCAGGCCTGGCTCTGGTGCCCGGCACCGTACCGGGTGTCCGGCCAGACGGGAGTCGGCGACCCCGAGGTCGTGGTGCGGTCGCCCGACGGCGACATCATCCGCGGCACGGTCGATCCCGCTGACCGTCTCGCCGCCGTGACCTTCGAGCGGTAGCGGGCGGCAATTGTCCCCGGCCTTCGGGTAGATCAGCGCATCGACCCGGGCCATTCACAATCCCGGGTACCACCGGCGCGCATTCCCGCCCATTACCTTGTCGATGATCGCCGCCGGCAATGCCAGGCCGTCGAACTCGCGATCACCCATCACGAACTTTCCCGACGTCGAAAAGTACGCGAGGTTGTACGACAACTGGCGTCGCAATTCCCCGCAGACCGCGGTGCGCTCCGCTGCCGGCGTCTGCGAGGTGCGCGAAAAACAAACCAGGTCGGTGCCGAAGAGGATGCGGTCGGCGTAGGTCATGAAGAAGTCGCGCACCCGCCCCGCGTCCTGGCGCACCAGGTCCTCCAGTCTTGCGGAGGTGTCGACGGCGAAATTCGGAAAGCGCTCGAAACGCCGGGCGATTTCTCCAACATCGTACTCGAGACTGCCCAGGTGCGCGCCGATGATCGACAGCTTCGGGTGGCGCTCAACAACGCGGTCCCGCGCGGCGACCTGGTCGGCATGGGACGGAACGCCGGGCTTGCCGTACATGTGCCACTCCGGGTGGGTGCTGTAATAGGGGTAGTGCGGATGATCCTGGCCCAGCTCCTCGAGCGACTGCCAACACGCCAACGGTTCGCCGATATGCATCAGCAGCGGTTTGCCGTGCCCCTCGAGCGCCGAGAATATCGGCTCGAGCAGCGGGTCATCGACCATCATGAACGCGCCTGACGCGTCCCTGATGTCCATGCCGAAATTCTTCCACACCTTGCAGGCAACAGCGCCATTGGCAAAGTCCCCTGCCAACGCCGCGATGACGTTGTCGACATAACCGGGATCATTGGTTTGCGGCAGGTTGAAACTGGTGCACCAGGCATAGTGCCCGGGATATTCAGCAGCCAACGAGCGCCAAATGCCGGCTTGTTGGCGCCACCCGTCGCCGGGATCAAGCACCACGCAGACGTTCAACAGCTTGATATCCAGCTCCTGCAGGAGCGTCAGCGATTCCGGCTCATCACCGGAGAGATGTACATGTGCATCGATGATCGGCATTTTGTGGGGGGAGGGTCAGGTGGAAGATGGAAGTTGACGAAAACGGCAAAAGCGACAATGACCGGATCCCTTCAATCCGAATCTGCGGCGGCCAGGATTTCCGCTGTCTTTAGTTTCACGAACCGCACCATGAAATCGTAATACGCCGCGAGCGCTGCCCGGTCGGTGCTGTCCTGGACGACCGGCGCCACCGCTTCCAGGCCGCTCCTGCCGGCAGCCATGCCCCGGTCGAAACAGTTGCGTGCTTCCGCGAGAAGCTGATCCATCGCCTCCACGTCGCCGGCTTCCCTGGCAGTTTCTGCCTTGGCAACGGCGACGCCGCCGTCACAGAGATGCCTGATCTCATCGATGGCGGCGATGGAAAAACGAAGTCGCCCGATCCAATAGGCAATCCGCTCCGCCGCTCCCGGCACGTCGGCCACTTCTTCCATGTCCCCGAACAGCCGCATTGCCCCGACGAAACTGGCGCGGATGTGGAACAGTTCATTGCGCATCGGTTCGGTCGCTTCGTAGTAGCGCTTCATGATCATGCGCACGGGGAAGAGCAGGCTGGTGAAGCTCAGGTCGAGGATGATCGTGGCATCGTCAAAGAGGCGCATCACATCGCAGAATCGATCGACCGTTTTCCCGCCCAGGACATGTTCGGCATGATCCGCGAATGCCTGTCGGGGTGCATAGTCGCTGTTCCATGAGGTTCGCGCCAGGTGGTTGACGGCCGGATCGAGGTCGCCGATCGGCCAGTACCGTGTCGTGTACCCCTGCCACTGTGCTTCAGCCGCGGTGCGCAGCAGGATATGATTCGATTCGGACTCAACGGTCGGGACCCAGCCGACGTTGTCGTCCTGGAATGTGAGGGTCAGTCGAGCCTTGATTTTGCCGGTGTCGACCGCCGCCAGGTGGTGCAGCCGGCGCAGCGACGCCGACGGTGTGTAGTCGAGAAGGATTCCAGCGGTCGCGTTGGGCCAAAGCACCTCACCGAGCACCGGAAAGGCAAAGCGCACGCCGCCGCCCATGGAAACGCCGACATCCACACTGTTCGCCGCGGCCCGTTCCAGGAAGCCGCTGTCCCCGAGGACCTGGCGCAGCAACCAGATCATGGAAATGTTGGATTTGAATTCGCGCACGGCGCGGGCCGTACCGCCGATGGTGAGCTCATCGGCTTCGGCCGCCGCCAGCATCTGGTCAATGTTGAAACGCGGTTCCAGTGCGAACCGTTTCGCCATCGCCTGCCAGCTTTCGGCAAACTTGCGCTCGGCATGCGGGTGCTCGGGAAAGCTGATCATGAACTCATCACATCGCGCCCAGGTCTCCAGGTGCGCGGCGGTCACGGCATTGAACATCTTGAGGTGTTGCGGATTCATCAGGTCCGCCTGTTCGGCGCAGGTCAGGTTGCCCGACTGGATCTGGTGGGTAGTGGGATTTTCCAGCAGCGGGGCGAACTCCTTGGTGAACTCGAAGGGCTGGAACCCCAATGACGTGTGCATGCCGTACTTCTCGGCCTCATCGATCAGGCTGTTCAGGAACCGCTGGCCGGCAACGAGCCATTCCTCGTACGACTCCGCACCAGCCAGCCAGGGCGGCAGCATCGGCGAACCGCAGATGCCGAGGGATTCATGCCCGGGGGTATCCGGATCGATCGGGATCCGGTGTTTCTGCAATACGTCGACGGTCTGCCGCTTGATGCCGTCGACCTCGAAGTGGATGAACGGCTGCGGCGGCCAAAGGGAAAAGTGCAGGCCGTTGAACTTCAGCTTGTGCAATTGCCCGATCACCCGGCGCTGCTCATCGAGGCTCCACATGATGGGGCCGTACGGCAGTTCGCAGATCATCCGCCAGGAGCGAAGGCGCTGGACGGGCTCGAATGTCGCGTCGACCTCCGGCAGACGGAATTCGTCGGCCGGCTTCGGCAGCACATCGCCGGACAGGAGGAAACGCACCCCCAGGCGCTCGAGAAAGTCGTAAACAGCCCAGGCGGTCGCGGCGTCGCTGCCGCCGGCGAGGAGCATCGCCGTTTCATCGACACGTCGCAGAAGATACCCCTGGCCGGGGAGCGCCGGCAGTGCCGGCGATGCTTGCTGAACCAGCGGGTCGTCGACCTGTCCGACAATAATCTGCCAGTCGGCGGAGCCGTCGAGCAGCGCCTCGACGGCGAAGATTTCCTGCAGGTACGATTGCAGGAGGGTGGCCGCATCACGGGCCAGCACACCGGCGTCAGGACTGATTGTTATGGCGACACGGGACATGGTTCACAAGATAGTTCGCGGCATCGTGAATTCATCCGTTCCGCTGGGTTAGAATCGCCAAAACTGCTTTGCGCTGCGGCCGATAATCCACTCACGCTGCGAGTCATCGAGGAAATCGCAAGCTTCACGAACAAACCGGACACCGGCGTCATAGCCGTTGTTGACGAATGGGAACTCGGACCCCCACATGCAACGCTCGGCACCGAACGCCGACACGGCCTGGCGGACGAACGGCTGGTATTCGGCAAATGGAAAGGTGCTGTACTCGAAATGATCCGGGTACTGGTGTGACAGGAAGCCGTCGATGTTGAAGTAGACGCCGGGATATGACGCGAGTGCCAGCAGCCGTTCGAAATCGGGATGCGGCGGCGCCTCGCGGTAGCGCACGCGGCCGAGATGCTCAATGCGCATCCGCAGGTTCGGCAACTGCTGCAGGACGGGCTCGAGGCCATCGGCAAAATCCTTCACATCGCGGGCACTGGCCGAGACGACAGCGTCCAGCTCATATGCCTTCTTCCAGATCGCCAACGGGTCGTTGCCGGGTGATCGTTCGGTCGCCGTGATGCGCAGCCCGGCGAACTCATGGACCCGGACCATGTCGTCCAGCACCTGGCAGGCGTCCTCCCGGGCCACATCGATATGGGCGATCACCGCGAAGCGCCCGGGGTAGTCGGCCAGGCAACCGGCCAGGTAATGATGGTCCCAGCTGCACCCCCACTGGACCAGGACTGCGTGCGACACGCCGTGCCCGTCCATTTGCGCATTGAGGTCCTCGACCGGCAGGATCGGCATCTTCCGGTCGATCGCCAGGACGGTGCGGGAAAGCAGCGTCTTGACGGCAACGTGGGCGTGGGTGTCGATGAGCAATGCGGATCTGTTGTTTGACATAAAGACCGTCCTGTTGACTTTGTTTTGTACCCGGGCCGCTATGACGGCGTGGGTGAACCGTCACCAGCGAACAGCGAGTGCCGGGTAAACGGCTTGTAAGGATGCGCCTCGACAATGTCGTCGCGCAGCGTCAGGCCGAGCCCCGGCCGGTCCGGCAACCGGGCCGCACCGTTGCGAAGCTCGACCGCCTCGTTAAAGGTTTCATGGCGCCACGACGGCTGGTCCGGGGGATGCTCGAGGCAGGCGAAATTGGGTATGGCGGCGGCGGCATGAACCGAGGCCATCGTCGCCAGCTCACTGTGGGAACTGGGGTTGTGCGGCGCGATCATGATCTGCCTTGCCGCCGCCATGGCGGCAATTTTCATGATCTCCGTGATGCCGCCGCAATGGCAGATGTCGGGCTGCACGAAATCCACCAGGTGCCGGTCGATGATCGGCTTGAACGCGAACCGCGGCATCAGGCGCTCGCCGGTCGCCAGCGGGATTGACGTGTTGTCCCGGACCAGCTGCAGCCCGTCAATATCTTCCGGGGCAACGGGTTCCTCGAGGAACTGCAAATTCAGCGGCTCGAGTTCACGGGCCAAGCTTATTACGCCCGCCGCGGGGAGCATTGCGTGGGTGTCGAGGCAGAGGCCGAAATCCGGGCCGCCGGCTTCGCGGAGCCGGGACAGGTTGTCGACGCAATCTTCAATGACTGCTTTTTCATCCACGACATGGTCTTTCGGCAGCTTGAAGCCGACCTTGATGGCGCGGTAACCTTTTTCGTTCAACAGCGCCAGATTGGCGGCGAACTCCTCTGGCGGTGTGCCCGCCTTGCAGAGGCGCCCGTAGAGCGGCACCTCATCCCGGGCCTGGTCGCCCAGCAGTTGCCAAACGGGCTTGTCGTGGTACTTGCCGAGGATGTCCCAGCACGCCATGTCGATGGCGCTGATGACACTGGTAAGGATGGGCCCGCCCCGGTAGCGATCGGATTCGTAGATCAGGTTCCAGATCCATTCGGGGGCCAGCGGACTGCGGCCGATGAGGTATCGGCCGGCATCGTCGAGGCCGGCGGCCATCGTCTGCGCCTTGCCCAGCAACGACCCTTCGCCGAGGCCGCTGATGTCCGCATCGGTGT
>JASLZG010000255.1 GCA_030754995.1 Lentisphaeria bacterium | reverse complement strand
GGCGCCGAGGCGAGCAGCGTCAAGCGCCTGTTGCGCCGCCTGGCGCATTACACGCGCCTGGCCGACGTGATGCCCGACTTCTGCCCGAAGGCCGTGGAACCCGACGACATTGCCACCGCACACCGTACCGGGCGGCACTGCTTATACTTTTCGGCCAACGGCGTGCCGCTGGCCGAAGAGTGGGGATCGGCGGAGGCGGAGTTGAGTTTCGTCCGCATCTTTTTCCAGCTCGGCATCCGCGAGATGCACCTGACTTACAACCGGCGCAACCTGATCGGTGACGGCTGCGCCGAATTGAGCAATGGCGGGCTCAGCGATTTCGGCCGCGCCGCCGTGGCGGAGTTGAACCGGGTCGGCGTCATTGTCGATGTCGCCCACAGCGGTTGGCAGACCAGTCTCGAAACCGCGCAGGCATCCACCGGCCCGATGGTCGCCAGTCATTCCGCCTGCAACGCCGTGCACGAACATCCGCGCGGCAAGCCGGACGAGGTGATTCGCGCCATCGCCGACACCGGCGGGTATATGGGGATCTGCTGCGTGCCGGCGTTTCTCGGTGGCGGCATCGAACGTTTTCTCGATCATATCGAGCACGTCGCCAGGACCATCGGCATCGACCACGTCGCGATCGGCACCGACCGGCCGTATCAATCGCGGCAGCAACGAGCGCAGGCATCCGCGGTGGCCGCCATCCTGCCGCCGGCCAGGCACTTTGAGACGTTGTGGCCGCCGCACGTGCCGCACAGCGGTACCGAGTTCGATACGGAAACCAACGACCAGTCACTGGCCTGGACCAACTGGCCGCTGTTCACCGTCGGCCTGGTGCAGCGCGGATACTCGGATGCGGACATCGGCAAAGTAATCGGCGGCAACGCGCTGCGGGTTGCCAGGGCGGTCTACCCGGCATGAGTAAAGCCAGCCGGAAGCACCTGCCACAAACTGGCCGGACAGCCCTGGCCAGGCAACTTCCAGGCCGGGTCGAATGCATCAGCGAACCGGGTACGGAGCTTGTTCTTCTTCAGTGCCCTGGCGACCACCAGGCGCGGGGCTTTTTTACCGGGGCTCCCGGCTGGCACGGCAGCGAACACGTCCGCGCCGCGAGCCCCAACGAAAGCGGCCCGATCGATAACGCCAACTTCCTTCTCGCGACAATGAAATTGGTAAAGCGACTCAAGAAAATTACCCTTACTCGAACACCGAAGAACGCGATGAAGGAACTGCCATGAAAATTTGGACGACCCACGGCCTCGAAAAAGTATTTGCAGACGCCGCAATGCCGGAAAATGCGGCGGCCGCAATTGTTTTGTCCGGGGCCGCCGGCGAATGCGAGGTCGGACAGATCATTGTCCAGGCGGATGAGGCAACGGTCATGCTGCAGGCGCCTGTGATCGACAGCCTGCGATCCGGGGATGCCGCCATCGGCGTGACCAACATCCGCTGCCGGTTCGTCGACCTGGTGCCGGTGCGGTTTCCGACCCAGGGCCTGCCGCAGGAAGAGCTGGAGCGCTGCGCGCCGGGGTATTTCCCGGACCCGCTGTGCCTCGAGGATCGCATGCAGGTGCCGCGCGGCCAGTGCCGCTCGATCTGGGTACAGTTGCGGATTCCGCAAGACGCCGCGCCGGGCGCCTACAGTGGCCGGATAGTCGTATCGACAGACGCCGGCGAGGCACATGTCCCCCTGCAGTTGACGGTCTGGCCGATTCGCCTGCCCGAACATATCCCGTTTTCATCGACGCTGTGGGTGTGGCCGTTTGTCCTGGCAAAGTATCATGCGGTCCAACTCTATTCCGAGCCGTTCTGGGATGTGCTTGCACGTTATGCCGCCGCCATGGCAGCACATCGGCAGGACACGATCCTGACGCAGATTGTCGGGCCCGACACGCTGATCGAGGCGATCCAGGAAGCGCCGGGCCGCTACCGCTTCGACTTCACCAACTTCGACCGCTGGGTCAATATGTTCCTCGACGCGGGCTTCGAACATATCGAAGGCGGGCATCTCTACGACAACGGCTACCGCTTCTTCGAAATTCACGACGAGGCGACAGGCACGACAATCCGCCTGCCGAAGAGCGGCAAGCCGACCGATTTCGACGCCGGCGACAAATACATGGAATTGCTGGCGCAGCTGCTGCCGGCACTCCGTGATCATCTGGCCGGGCGCGGCTGGGCCGACCGCTACTTCCAGCACATCTACGACGAGCCGATGAACGAGCTGGTCGACAACTACCTGGAGCTCGCCCGATTCGTCCGCGACATCTGGCCGGACGTCAGGTTGATCGAGGCCTCGGACGACAGCCCGGTGCTGCTGGAAACGCTCGATGTCCCGGTCCCATTGATCCGCAACGCCGCGGCCTTCGATCGCGTCCGTGACTACACCGCGGCCGGCAAACGTTTCTGGTGCTACAACTGCAACCACCCGCGCGGCGGCTATCCGGCGACCTTCCTCGACGTCCCGTTGATCAAGGTGCGTATCCTGCCGTGGATCTGCTGGCGCTACGGCGTTACCGGCTACCTTTACTACGCGATGGGCTACTGGGAACGGCAGCATACGATCGAGCGCCATGCCTTCGATCCGTACACCGGTGAAGCCCGCGACCATATAGATGTCTACAACCCGTGGCTCGACCCGGCACAGCATGCCTCCTGGCGGTGTCCGCCGGGCTCATGGGGCTACGTCTATCCGCCACGCGACCCGCAATCGCAGGACCCGCACATTTTGGCGCCGCGGCTGGTCGAGAATTTCATCGCCATCCAGGAGGGCCGTCCCAGCGTCAAGGAAGACGAGGCGCCCCTGGCCGGCCGCTTGCCCGTCATCGACGACGTTGTCGGCTCGATCCGCTGGGAGCAACTGCGCGAAGGCATCGAGGATTTCGGCCTGCTGAGCGTGCTGCAGGATGCCATCGACAGGGCCGATGACAATGTCGCGGACAGGGTGCAGCAGAAAATGGACACGGTCGTCCACGGCGTCGCCGCGGACTGGGAAAATTACACGCGTGACCCGGCCGAATTGGCCGCCGCACGGGAAGCAATCGCCAACCTTATCATGGAGTTTTAGGCATGGGTGAAGCACTGGCAAGCAACGGCGGGCCAAAGGCGGTGCCGGCGGACATTCGCCGGCCGTGGCCGTGCATCACCGATGCCGACAAGCAGGCCGTCATGCGGGCCATGGACTATGGCATCTACAGCGACGACACCCCGGAAATAAACGCCTTGCAGGAGGAGTGGGCGGCATACGTCGGCGTGAAGCACTGCCTGGCGACGAACAGCGGCACTGCGGCCCTGCATATGTCCGTGGCAGCGGTGGGTGCCGGCCCCGGGGACGAGGTGATCGTGCCGTCTTACAGCTTCATTGCCACGGCGACGGCAGTGCTGCACCACAACGCCATCCCGGTATTCGTCGATGTCGAGCCGGAAACCTGGAATCTCGACGCGACGAAACTCGAGGCCGCGATCACGCCGCACACAAAGGCGATCCTGCCGGTACACCTGAACGGTTACCCGGCCGACATGGACGCGATCAATGCGATCGCGGCAAAACACGACCTGGCAGTGATCGAAGACGCCTGCCAGTCGCACGGCGCCGAGTACCGCGGCAGGAAGACCGGCTCGCTGGCAGCGGTCGGCGCCTTCAGCCTCAACAAGTACAAGAACCTGTGCGGCGGCGACGGCGGCTTGTTCGTCACCGACGACGACGAACTGAAGGAACGCGCCCTGATGTTGCGCGAGTTTGGCGAGCGCGTATACCAGGGCGAGAAACGACAGTATGAAAGCCACGCCATGGGCTGGATGTATCGCACCACCGAGTTCGTCGCCGCCTTCGTGCGCAGCCAGCTGCAGCGACTCGACGAAATGAATGCCTGCCGCATGGCCAATGCGCAAATTATCCGGGATGCACTGGGCCAATATGAGTTCGTGACGTTGCCGCAGTACCGGGACGACCGCACCTGTGTCTTCTGGTTCTTCCCGCTGATGCTGTCGGCGGCGGCGGCCGGGTACGACATGCCGGAAGCAGCGTTTCGCGATGCCGTCACCGATGCGCTTGGTGCCGAGGGCCTGAATATCTGTTCCTGGCAGCGAAAGATTCTGCCGGCCCAACGCATCATCCACGACAAGGTCGGCTACGGCAAAGGCTCTCCCTGGTCGGACGGCCATTACAAAGGCTGCGTCACCTACAACGTCGAAGATTATCCGGTCGGCCTGTCAGTTGCCGACCGGACGACCTGGCTGGTCGACATGTACCAGTGGCCGCACACCGCCGACGAGGTGCAGTACGCGGTGCGCGCCTTTGAGAAGGTGTTCTCGCAGCTGGACGCAGTAGTGGGATAGGAATGAAGGGGCCAGGGTTCAGGCGCCAGGGTTGCGAAAAAGGCGCCCGCGGCAACGTGCGAGTGAACCGCTACACCAGCAACTTTTTTCACCCAACGCGGTACTTCTCGATGATCGCCTCGTTGATCGTCACACCGAGGCCGGGCCCTTCCGGCAATGTTGCGAAGCCGTCGTCGTCGATATCGAAAACCTCGTTGGTCAGTTCGTGGCGCAACGGTGAGTCGGCCATGCAGAACTCGCAGACCGTGGTTCCCGGAACAGCCGACAGCGCCTGCAACGATGCGGAGAGCGTAACGCCGCTCTTGAAACTGTGGTTGACGACCTTGCGTCGATTGCG
The DNA here is from genome assembly GCA_030754995.1 of Lentisphaeria bacterium. Classification (GTDB taxonomy): domain Bacteria; phylum Verrucomicrobiota; class Lentisphaeria; order JABSQK01; family CAJWLW01; genus CAJWLW01. The sequence goes on along the minus strand of JASLZG010000255.1, from coordinate 2,554 downwards.
TACCGCCATTTTGCCGGCCTCGACAAAGGTGGAGATACCGCAGCGCCCCGGGTCCGGCTGGATCCAGTCGAGCCCGCCGTCGACAACCATGCGCTCGAACTCCTCGAAGTTCGCCTCGGCCTCGGCGGCCGCGATCGGCACCGGGCTCTCCTCGGACAGACGGCGATAGCCGTCGACGTCCTGCGGGTGCAGCGGTTCCTCGAGCCAGAAAATGCCGAACTCCTGGAATTGCCGAGCCCGCACCAAAGCGGTCTTCCAATCCCACACCTGGCCGGCATCAACGAGAATATCGACGTCGTCCCCGGCGCCTTTACGCGCTTCGCGAACCAGGGCGATGTCCTTCTCCTCGCTCTGGCCCATCGGTCCCCAGCCGAACTTGATGGCGGTGAAGCCCCTGTCGGAGAACCTGCGGGCGAGCTCGCCGGTCTCGGCCGGGGTGTCACCGAAAAGGATGGAGCAGTAGGCCCTGAACTTCTTCTTGAACGGCCCGCCGAGCAACTGGTGCACCGGGCGGTCACAGGCCTTTCCCAGGATGTCCCAAAGGGCGATATTGACACCCGCCTGGGCATGGGCGCCGGCGGCGGTGCGTCCGTAATAATTCATCGTCTCGTCCATGCGCTGCATGCAGACATCGATGGCCAGCGGATCGGCGCCCACCAGGGTATTGCGGATGCCGTTGCAGATCTGGTGGGACAACGGTGCGTCAACAATCGCCTTGACCACTGTCGGGCAGGAGTCGACTTCACCCCAGCCGGTGATGCCGGCATCGGTGTCGATACGGATCAGGCAGGTATCCTGCGTCCCGTCACAGGCAGCAGTAACTTCGGGCAGGGCCAGGACAATGGCCGTCACGCCGGTGATTTTCATGAATTCGTCTCCGGTCCGGGCAAACCAATGAAAGTGAGTGAACAGATTCGGCTGTCGCGCGTCAAACATAGCAACATGCGGCAAGCGATCAAACGTTTGTTGCATGCAGCGACCCGAAACCACTGGTCGATCGGCCGTCCAAACGCTAAAATACGTGACGGGATCAACCCGAGCGAGCGTCGCATGATCAAGCAATCCATCCTGTTGAGTTTTCTTATTGCCGGCCTGGCCCTGGCGCAGACGGAAACGCCACCGCCGTACCGCATCGAGGTTACGATCGACGGGTTCGAGGGCGGCCAGTGCAAGTTCATCGGGATATACGGCGACCAGAGCTTTATGGCCCTGCCGGCATTCACTGTCGCCGGGCCGGGGATCGTCGTCACGAAGGACGAAGCCTTCCCCGGCGGCCTGTATTCGCTGGTGCTGCCCGGGGGACAGGGGTTGCAAATCCTGCTCGACACGGATCAGCAGTTCAGTATCCACACGACTCTCGACGACCTCACAGGCGCAGCGAAAATCACCGGGTCACTCGACAACAAGCTGTTCTACGAAAACCTGATCTACGAGATATCCTACCAAAAGTCCGTCGACCCGTTGATCGATGAAATCAACGAACTGAAAAAGACAGACGCAATGGCCGACGTGAGTGCGCTCGAGGCAAAACGCGATGAACTGGTCGCCAAACGACGCGTCCACATTCAACAGTTCTGTGCCCAGCATCCTGAATCCTTCTTTTCGGCATACAAACTCAGTGGTCAGAATCCGCCGCTGGAGTACCCGAAACTGGCGAACGGCGACATCGACGTTGAAGAACAGACGCGGCGCTACCGTGAGGTTTACTGGGATGGGTTCGATTTCACGGATGCGCGCCTTTTGCGGACACCGGTGTTCCACAACAAGTTTGACCGCTACATCAACAAGTTGACGCCGCGCAACGTCGAGGCTGTCATCGAGTCGGTCGACAAGCTCATGTTGAACGTGATGGACAACGAGGACCTGTACAGCTACGTGACGAGTTATCTGTGTCTCGGTTACAGCAAATCGACGATGATGGGTGGCGAATCCGTTTACGTACACGTCATCGACAAATACATGACGAACGAGCTCGCCGCATCGGTTCCCCGTGAGGAATTGCTGAAATTGCGGCAGCGCGCCAACAAGCTGCGGCCGAGTTTGCTGGGCAAGACGGCGCAGGACATCCGGTGCATCGATCCCGACGGCAACGACCTGGCACTGTACGACCTGGAGGCGCCGCTCGTCGCGCTGTACATGTACAACGTCGACTGTGAACATTGCCAGGAAGCAACGCCGGAACTGCACGACATCTACCTGGACTGGAAAGACCGGGGGCTGGACGTCTACGCCTTATGCCTCAATATCGACGTCGATCCCTGGTTCGACTATATCGAGACGGAGGGACTGACCTGGCACAATGTCATCGACCCGCGCTACGAAAGCCGGCACCACCTGAAGTACAATGTCGACATCACGCCCGAGCTCTATGTCATGGACGCCAACCACAAAATAATCGGGCTCAACCTCAAGCCGCGGCAGCTCGAAGAGTGGTTTCTGGAAAAGAGGCTGGCGGCGGGGCCGGCCGAACCGTGACCCGGACCCCGACATGGGTGAACAGGGCAATAGTGGAGACTGCGGGCAACCGACTGATGAAAAGCGACGGACGGGAGAC
>JASLZG010000254.1 GCA_030754995.1 Lentisphaeria bacterium | reverse complement strand
CCGTCGGAGCCCTGCGCGTGGACCGCAGCGCACCTCTCCAACAGCAGCTGGCTGATATCGCGGAAGCCGAACGAGGCCGCAATCATTAGGAGCGTGCGCCCGTTGTCGGTGAGTATGTCCAGATCAGCGCCGGCATCGGCAAGATTGTCGTGCCGGTGGCACTCTGCGTAACCCTGTTCCTCACCGGCGCCTACGCCTGGAGCATCTGGCAGCTGGACCCGGCCGACCTGTCCCTGGCGCCGGATCGCCGGGTCTACTTCAGGTTTCATGCCGGGATGCTGGCAGTCCACATGGTACTGCAAATACTCACGGTCGTGCTGACCTTTACAAACAAGGGTAAAGCCGGCCAGGCCATACTTATCGGTGCGACCGCCATCATCGCCACCGGCATTTTCGGTGTGTCCGGGTTTTTTGTGCTTGAGAAGGCGAACGCGTTTCTGCGCAACCTCGCCGTCTGCCAGGTCCTGCTGGTGCTGTGCTGCATGATCCTCACCCAGACGATCGACATCTTCATTTTCAAAGGGGCTAAGATCGTGGGGCAGATCCGCTGGGGCAAGGTTGGCATACGCCCGCAGTACGCCCTGATCTCGCTGTGCATCTCCGTCGTCATGCTGATGGGGTTGATGGGATACGTGCGGTCGGGGCTGCGGCAGAACTGGCATGTCTTCGGGGTGCTCAAGGATACTTCGCCGCAGGCGATGTCACCGGTGATCCAGGAGATGACCATCACGGTCGGATTCATCACCATCGTCTTCCTGGGACTGGTTGCTTTCGTCTTCTGGTTGCGCTCCCTCGGCGAACCCGACCCGTTCGCCGACAACAACGATCCCCCAAACCCGACGTGATCATGACCACGACGCACAGCAAACGCAGCCGGATATTCGTCAACAGCCTGGTGCTGTATGTGGTGGCCTTTCTGTTCCTGAAATTCGCCTTTCCCCCGATTGCCAAGGCCATTGCCGGCACGTCGGTGAACCTGCCGATTCCCGGCACGCTGTTCCTCTGGTACATGATCCTCATCACCGCCTGCTTCTTCGTCTACCTCTCCTCGAACGAAAAGGACCTCGCCGACTTTCTCGCTCCCGTCGTCGAGGCAATCCGGGGCAAGGGCGGGATTCACGGCGTCATCTTCAAGATCGCCTTTGTCTGCCTGCCGCTGCTTGTCGGGTACGAGATTTACGACTGCTTCGTGCCAAAGGTCGTCGTGCCGTCATCAACCCGCCAGCAGCATCCGGGCATGTCGAATCCCAATGCGGTGCCGTATGTGGGACTGAAGAACCCCTTTCGCGACCCGACCCCCGAGATGCTCGCCGCCTTCGTTGAAAAGTATAACGAGGAAGATCCGCGCGAGGGCGAAATGGACATCGACGCGATGCCGCCGCGGCTGGACACGGATTCGCTCGACCCCAGCGCCTTGAAAGAACTGTTCGTCAACGAAACGATTGTCGAAGGCCGTCAACTCTATCAGAAGAACTGTCGCGCCTGCCACGGTACGGGGCACGACGGTGCCGGCCCGGTGGCCAAGACGTTCAAACTGCGGCCGGTGGCGTTCACCGACCCCGGCACCATCGCCACACTGGTCGAGGAAGCGGTCTTCTGGCGGGTCAGCGAAGGTGGAATCGGGCTGCCGGACATTGCCACGCCCTGGGACTCGCCGATGCCGAAGTGGAAAGACGAACTGACGGAAGAGGACCGGTGGAAGATCATTATGGCGATCTACAGCGACATCGGCATGGAACCCCGCGTCCTCGAAATGAAGGTGAATTAGTGAAGAAACGACTGGAAATTCTGATATTAGGATCCTATTATCTTATTTTGACGGTGGCGCTCTGCCTGACCGCCGTCGGCAGGGCAGCCGAAGTGCAATATGATCTACAGGAGATCGAGGTGCAGAAACCAGGAGAGATGACCATGCCTGTCGAAGAGGCGACCGCATTCCACGAGGCGGGGCGCCAGGTCTACATCAAACGCTGTTTGTTCTGTCACGGTCGTTTCGGTATGGGTGACGGTGTGGCGGCCAGGTACCTGGACCCGCGGCCCCGGGATTTCACGCTGGGGATGTTCAAATTTCGCTCGACCGGCTCCGGCGGCATGCCGACCGACGCCGATCTTTTCCGGACAGTTTCACGCGGTATACCGGGCACTGCCATGCCGGCCTGGGGTGAAGGCGACTTCACCTTGAGCGAGATCGAACGCTGGCAGGTAATCTATTTCGTCAAGAGCATGGTGATTGATTTCCAGAACGAAGATCTCGATCCGTACGTGGAAGGCCGACAGGTGCCGATCGGGACGCCGCCGCCGCCGACCCCGGAGCGGCTTGCCCACGGGCGCGACCTGTTCATGAAAAGCGGTGAGGCCGGATGCTTCGAATGTCACGGCAAGAACGGCCGCGGCAACGGCGGCGCCGCCGGCAATCACACGGATGACTGGGGCGATTTCATTCTGCCGCAGAACCTGACCAAGCCGTGGCGCTTCAAGAACGGTTCGCGCGTGCGCGATATCTTCCGGACGCTGACGCTGGGGTTGAACGGTACACCGATGCCCTCTTTCATCGACGCCATGCCCAACGACCAGGACCGCTGGGACGTGGCGTTGTTTGTCCACTCCCTGCAGAAACCCTATTCCCCCGACAACAGTGTTATCGAAGCTGTCAAGATCGACGGGGCGCTGCCCCAGACCCCGGACGACCCGGCGTGGGCGGCGGCGGCGGCGATAGACATCGTCACCGGTGGCCAGGTCGTGCTCGGTCCGCGCTGGCAGAACAACAGTGTCGACGTCGTTGCCGCGCAGGCGCTCTACAACAATGAGGAAGTGGCATTCCGCTTTGTCTGGGACGACCGCTTCGAGAATCTCGAGAAAGAGGAGACCGCTTTCGATCCGAACAGCCCGGCCGCCAGCGCCGAGACGATCGAAGATGAAGTCGTCACGTCGAATGACCGCGCCTACGAATGGGACGAGATCGAAGCGCTGGGTGATCTGTGGCAGGGCAAGGACACCTACCTCCCGGTCGACGCCGCCCGAATCCGCGCCACGATCGGCAACCTTCCCGACCAGCTCGCCATTCACTTTCCCGTCAAGCTGCCGTTGCCCGGCAAGTCGGAGAAACCGTACATTTTCAAGGGCGACCCGAAGCACCAGGTGAATGCCTGGCAGTGGATCGCCGGTTCGGACCGCGTCCTGGACAGCAACGCCAAGGGACCGGCATCCTCCTACAAGCTGCAGGACGGCGACGGCATCACGCCGGTCGCGTCGTCAGCATTCAACGACGGGCAATGGCAACTGGTGCTGCGCCGCAAGCTCACCGGCGACGATCGCGTCGACACCCCGTTCGTGCCCGGGCAGCTCATTCCGTTCACCACCCGCGTCTGGGACGGTTCGGCGGGGGAAGCAGGACGGCAGTCGGCGATCTCCGCCTCGTATTTTGTCATGCTCAAGACTACTACACCGAAGGCAGCTTACTGCTACGGACTGCTCGGCGCGGCGGCGATGCTTGTCTTGCAGATCGTGATCGCTCAACGTTTGCGACGAACTGACAACCTCAAGGATCGGTAAATGAATGAGGTGAAGAACAAGCCAACTACCGTAGTGCCCTTGTGGATTGTTCCCTCCTTCGCGGTGGTCATGGCCATCGGCATCATCATCGGCCTCACCGATCTCACCCTGCAGGTCCGCGAACATGTGGCAACGCTGAATGCGCCGCCACCGGCGCTTACTGCGGAGCAGCAGGCCATGGCAGATTCAGGGTTGCCGCTGATGCAGGAAAGCGACTGTTTCACCTGCCACAAGCAGGATCAGAAATTCATTGGCCCGGCCTTTGCCGACATTGCCGCCAAGTACAACCAATATCAACTGGCGCCATTGGCGGACAAGGTAAAAAACGGCGGCGCCGGCAACTGGGGCGAACTGGCCATGACGCCCCATCCCGACCTGGCCGACACCGACATTGAAAAAATGGTCATGTGGATCCTTTCCCTGGATGAGATGGGGTCGACTGCTGCGGCAGCCTCTTCTTCCGCCGCGGCAACCGCCAAGGTGCCGTGGGCCGAGGTCGAATACCGGAACTTTCCAGTCATCGGCAGCCGGGTGGCGGTCTGGATTGTCGCGCAGCTCCACCTGATGTTCGCGGCATTCGTACTGGCGGTGCCGATATTCGCGCTGATCATCGAGATCATCGGCTATAAAACGGGCGACCGCCGATATGATGACCTGGCACATGAGTTCACCAAATTGCTGTCCGTTTCATTCTCCACGACAGCCGCTCTCGGCGCCCTGCTCACCTTCTTGCTCGTGTTCCTGTATCCCAAGTTCATGGGCTATCTGATGTCGATCTTCGGCTGGACCTTCCTGCCGTATGCGCTGCTGTTTTTCGCCGAAGCCGCCTTCTTGTATTCCTACTATTACGGCTGGGGCAAGTTCCCGCCGGTGGTGCATATCGCACTTGGCATCGGACTCAACATCGTCGGCACTGCCATCATCTTCATCGCCGACGCCTGGGTGACGTTTATGACCTCGCCGAACGGCATCTCCGAGTCTGGAGAACTTGTCAGCGTCGTCGCCGCGGTAAACAACTTTACCTGGATGCCGATCAACGTGCACCGGCTCATTGCCAATGTCGCCTTCGGCGGCTCGGTCGCCGGCGCTTACGCCGCCTTCAAATTCATCAGGGCCAAGACCGATGCGGAACGGGCGCATTACGACTGGATGGGGTATGTCGGCAACTTCATCGCCATCAGTGCGTTTCTGCCGCTGCCATTCGCCGGCTACTGGCTGGGAAAGGAGATCTACGGATACTCGCAGAACCTCGGCATGACGCTGATGGGCGGCGCTTTTTCGTGGCTGTTCATCATCCAGGCCGTCCTTATCGGGATGCTGTTCCTCGCCGCCAACTATTACCTGTGGCTGGGCATGGAGCGCATCGAGGGGGCGGAGCGGTTCCGTAAATTCATCAAGTACCTGCTGGCCTCGATCGCCCTCTGCTTTATCGTCTGGGCAACGCCGCATTCCCTGGTCGCCACGATGGAGGAAGCACGCCAGATGGGCGGCGCCCACCATCCCATTCTGGGGGTGCTCGGGGTCATGTCAGCGAAGAATACGGCGGTGAACATCCTTATCCTGGTCACCTACATCAGTTTCCTTCTCTATCGCCGTGGCAACAAACAGCCTACGGTCTCGTGGGCGAAGGCCGGCAATACAATGCAGTTCCTCATCTTCGTGGCGGTTATTTTCTTTGTCATTTTCCTGGGCGTCTACGGTTATTTCGTCGAAGCCAAGATCCGCATCGGCCTTTCCGTGCCGCAGGTGCTGTCCGTGCTGTTCGCCATGATAACGGTGACGATCATAGACATTTTCATGTACAAGAACGCCCGCATCACGGGCGGCATCAATTGGGGAAAGATGCCGATGCGCGCCCAGTACACGCTCTTTTTCATTGCCATCTCGTTCACTTGGCTGATGGGGTTGATGGGGTATGTCCGCTCCGGGCTGCGCCAGCACTGGCATGTCTACGGCGTCTTGAGGGATACTTCCGTGGGCGCCTTCACGCCGACCCTCGGTTTTGCCACTCAGGTAGTGTCAATCATCGTCCTGATTTTCTTCGCCATGATCGCGGTGATCTTTTTCTTGACCGGACTGACGGGCAGGAAGAACTACGGCGCCGCCACAGAAACCACCAACGACCAGTCCGCGAAGCCGGTTCCATGAAAGAACTGCTCAAAATCGCCCTGTTCACCATCTGTGTGACCAGTTTCTACATGTACGTCGGACAGATGGTGCCGCAGAAAGAGAGCCATCCACCGCCCCTGGTTGAGGTCCGTGCGGACATGACGACAGACGAAATGATCGAAGTGGGCGAGATGATCGTCCACGGCAAAGGCACCTGCACGAGCTGCCATACTATTGGCGCTGACAAACCGGGTCGCTTTCCCGATCTTGCCGACATCGGTGGGAACGCCGGGCAACGCCGTGAAGGATACAGCGACGTTCATTATCTGGCTGAGTCCCTCTACCGCCCCAGCGAATACATCGTCGAGGGGTTCCTCCCCGGCATGCTGCCGGTGAACAAGCCGCCGATCAGCCTTGGCGACGACGAAATCCTCACCGTCGTGGCGTTTCTGCAGAGCCTCGGCGGGACGCCGTCGGTGACCATGGACACGGATCTCCACGAGGGTACCGCCCCACCCTTGGCTCCTCATGCTGGCCAATCCGCAACACCGCCAGCCGCGACGCCAGCCGCGACGGGCACCGATGTGGCGGATGGCACGGCGGATGCCATCGGTAATGTCGCCAAAGGCCGGGAGCTCTTCATCCTGTGCGCTGCCTGCCATGGCAAATTCGGACAGGGCATCGCCGCACTGGGCGCCCCGTCGATGCGATATCAGCAGCCGTGGTATATCGTACAACAGTTACGAAAATTTCGCGACGGCGTGCGTGGTACCGATCCCAGGGACGCCAGCGGCGCGATGATGCGGCCCATGGCCTTGGCCCTGGCGGACGACCAGGCGGTGCAGGACGTTGCGGCTTACATCGCCACCCTCAAGGATGAATCGCTGCCACCCACTGATTCCAGCATCGCCGCGGCATCCGAAACCAGCCAGGGGAAGGTCCTGTTCGCCACCTGCCAGGCCTGTCACGGCACGACCGGAGCGGGCAATGAGTTGCTCAATGCGCCGGCGCTGCACGGCCAGCACACCTGGTACATCATGAAACAACTCAAGGCGTTCAAGGACGGAGTACGGGGCGCTGACCCGAAGGACACGATCGGGGCAACGATGCGGCCCATGGCCATGACCCTCGACGAAAAGACGATGAAGGAAATCGCGGAATACATCTCGACGCTGCCAATTCCCAAGGAAAGGAAGGAATGAACTATCCCGTTCTCATTCTGGTTCTTGCCGCGCTGGCCGGCACCCGTTTCTTCAAGCCGAACCTGCTGCTCTGGCTGTGCACATTGTGGCTGGCTCTTCTGGCGCTGCTCAAGTTCGCCGTGGCCCCCCCGCTGCCGTCTTCGATCGTCAGTATGTTCATGGCTATCATTACCATCGCGCTGGCAGTTTATGCGACTGCCGACACAAAAAACTTCGGTTCGGTAAAGTTAAGCCTGGTGACGTTCCTGACCGACGCGAAATGCAAACTGCCGCTCACGGTGATTGTCATCGCCATTCCATGCCTGGCCGGTTACAACGTCTACACCAGTGGATTGCGTCCTGCCACACCGCCGACCTTGGCACGGACGATTCACCCTGCCCC
>JASLZG010000253.1 GCA_030754995.1 Lentisphaeria bacterium | reverse complement strand
GCAAGTCTCCTCGCAGACATTGGTGCTGATCATCAGCGAATTGACAATGGTCGTGGCAGCATCCGTAAGTTCCTGGACAGTGGTCGGCATGGACGCGGCCAGAATTGTGCAGGCCAGATTGACTGCGGCATTGGCGACGTCGTCGCACGGCGTGCACGGCGCAGCGGCACCAGCGGCGCCAGCGGCACCAGCGGCACCAGCGGCACCAGCGGCACCAGCGGCACCAGCGGCACCAGCGGCACCAGCGGCACCAGTATCGCCTTGCTTACCCTGCGGGCCCTGGGCGCCGTCCGAACCGTTGGTACCATTAGTGCCGTCCGAACCGGCCGGCCCCTGCTCACCCTGGGCGCCATCCGCACCCGCGCCACCGCCAGCGCAGTTTCCGTCCATGCTCGAAAATCTCAACAACATCCAGGCGGTCATTCCTTCGCCGCCGTCGCTGACGACTACGACTTCATTCGGGGAGACGCACCCGTTCTCGTCGACGACCAGGGTTGCCAGTGAGTCTGCGCACCCGCTGCCCACTCTGTAAGAACCCGGACCTCGCTCTATTACGTGCTGTTGCGCTTCTACACTCTCATGAGGGTAAAGTTGCTGGTAACCGTCGGGGCCGGTCACGTAGACCTTCATGCAGTAACCGGGAGTGGGGTGGGTTAGGGTGTGTATATAGGCAGCTTCTCGATAAGCGTCAACGCCGCCATAAGAGCCATTGATTTCCATGTTCGTAATCTTGACCGCCACTCGGAACGCCGATGCCTGGGTTGCCACCAGCAGCAGCGCGACCAGTCCTATGATTGTGGTTGTGAGTGTTTTCATCGTGGTGACTCTCCCATCTGGTTCGGCACGGTGATGCCGTGCATTGTCAGTGATTGGTTAACTTTCTCCAGTTACATCTCTATCCATTATATATTTTCCCCCCTGCATTTCCAAGCCTTTTTTGGGGGGAGGGGAGGGGGTGCCATAACCTGCTTTACATCAAGAGTTAATAATAAACAATGCGGTGACAGCGAGGTCTCGTTCGCCGACGATCTTTCGGAGTTTGGTAGGCGAATTTTACGCAACCATCCGCACGCCTGCATACCAGGCCGCAGCGGAGATAGCCCTTTGGCGTCGTTTACGTTTGAGCCCTGTTGCGGCTGCAGGCCTGATCAACAATTACCAGCTTCCCATGAACTTTTCTTGAGGGATGCGGAAAATTCGCATCAGCCGACGACCTCGAAACAAGCCAGGAGGCCGTCGAAACTTGTAACAATAAGCCGCCCACCTTCGGCACAAGGCGCCGCTGAAATAGGTGAACCGAACCACCAACGATCTTTCAGCATCCCCGTGCGCCGATCCACAACGTAGAGATGTCCGTCTTCGGCGCTGATGACGAGAAACTCATCGAGCACAACCGGGCCGACAATGCCGCTGCGGAAGCCCTGGCGGTAAGGCGTTGTATCGAGCAGTTCCCGGCCCAATTCGAAACACCACTTTAACCGTCTACAGGTTGGTGAGTAGGCACGACAATCCCCCGAAGGCGTGATCACAAAGACATCGTTTCGGCTGGCGCCAAGCCCTGAAATAAATTCGTCCTCGGTGATGTGCCGCTGCCATAAGAGCTGCCCGGTTTTCGGGTCGAGTTTGGCCAGCTTGCCGGGGTCGCCACCAGAGAGGATTCCGCCATCGACGGCCACCGGCTGGGGGTACTTGTACTCGACATCCATTTGACGGCGCCATCGCTCTTGTCCTGAAGCGCGTTCCAGGCCAATCATTCCTGTTCGCTGAACGAAAAGAACGATGGTGTCCTGGATGACTACCGGGCTGGCAGAACAGGGCAAGTGATCGGAACGACGGTCAATGGCCTCATAGTACCAAAGCGGCTCGTCACCCACCATACGCACCCGTCTTTGTAGTGTCCGGAGCGATGAGGGCTCATAGTACCAAAGCGATTTGCCATCCGCAAGGTTGTAGGCACCGTATCCCGCTTTCCCACCGGCGTAGACAACGTTGTCCGCCACTACCGGAGATGTATATATCCAGCGGTTGGGGTGTCCATGGAGGTCGGTTTCCCACAAAGTCTGCCCGCTTCGTGTGTCGAAGGCACTTAGCCGGCCGGTCACGGAAACGGCTACCGCCAGGTCGCCGTAATTTTCAGTCGAGGCTTGAGAACTGGAGGAGACCGCCACGGCATTCTTGACCGAGGTGTCGGTGCGGCGCCGCCAGCAGAGTTGTCCGGTCTCGAGGCTGAGGCAGAGAACGCCTTGTCTGCCCTTCCCGTCTTCGTCGCTCAAGGCAAGCAGAATTTTTTCGTTGCAGACAACCGGGGCGGCACGGTGGAGTTTCGTCTCGAGGTGCCGGGACCAGAGCAGTCGAAGCGGAGGTTTTTTGACCGCCCCGGAGCGGCGTCTTGGGGCCGGCAGCGCCGGGTTGGACCGGCGACTTCGGATCGCCACTAGTTCCGTCGTCAGGAGACCCTGTCGAATGCTGACGCGGCGGTAACTCCGGGGGCTTTTGTCGATGCCGCCAAAAGAGAATGGCGGTGTGGCAAAAATCTCGATACCCCGATAGCTGTAGACCTTGGACGCATGCCAGTGGCCGAAGAAAACGGCGATCACATCAGTGTCGGCGACGGTGTCGAGAAAATCCGCCGACGGCGGAACATGAATAAACAATACCGTTGGCCGTCCCTGGTGGGCTTTCAGATCATTCCGAAGCCAGCGCGCCTTGGCTTCCGCTTCCGGCGGGGCAAACAACTGGTCCTCGTCGGCAAACACCACGAAATGCCGCCCGCCCCAGTCGAAACTGTAATAGGTCGGCCCCAGGATCGATTCATAGTTTCGGGTCCATCCTTCGGCGATCGGTTTCTGTGCCCGTTGTTCTTCCGCGCCGTCATGGGCGGCGAACATGTTGAACACGGGGCAGGGGGCGGCACGCATTAACCGCCGATAGGCTTTAAGCGACGCGAGATCGCCGTTTTTAGTCAGGTCGCCGGTAGCGACCACGAAGGCCGGGTCCCACTCCGAAAGTGTTTTCCGCACATCATTGCCGAGGATGCCTGTACTCGACGGCCAGCCGCCTTCCGCCACGGCATGAATGTCGGTGAACTGCGCAAACATGAAGTTGCGACGCTTGCGCTGGTCAGCCCTGTCGAGCTCAAAGTCGACACCGACAGCAGGCTCGGGGAGGCTGGCAACCGGCCGGTAGAACGATCCTACGGGAGCCGCCCCGTCTGGCGCGACGACAAATACAAAACGGTGACGAGCTGGATCGACGTCAAGCCGGTAGCGGCCGCCGCCACCGGTCCGAACCACGGCCTCACCGTTCGATACCGCCATGCCGGCGCGGCCTCTGCCATTGATCAAGACCCTGCCGTTGACGTGAAAAGGCATCGCTCACCCGTTGCTTTGGTCGTCTCGGCCGCGGCGGTCAGGACAAAAGGGCACCGAATTGATTAAATTGTGCCAACCCGCAATGTGGACGGCAGACGGAAAGTTGAAACTCAAAGCATGAAATCCCGAATATATGCTGATTGCACCGTGAACCAAACGCTGCGTCCACAGTCATTCACGCATCCTGCAGAAATCCGGATCGTTGGCACCAATTCCACCTTGAGATCCGGCGCCATGAAAGCCCGCTGCAACGCCAGGACTGTCGTGTCGCGGTTCGCTGGGTGGAAACATTGCCGGTCAGTTTCTGATTTCGCGGGGATCGCCTCGCGACGACCGCTGTAAAGGAGGTTGCCGGGAGGGTCGATGGCAAGGTCGAAATTCCATGGGAATTGTTCACCTGGCGTATGGGTGGCTGGGTGGACAGATGTTCCCATAACTGTATGTTGAACGCCTGGCTCCACCAGCACTCGTTGAACACCCGTTAACCATACAGGAAGTCGATCATGAAACTCGGACTCGCAATTCCACAGGAGTTACTGACCCCGGACAACTTCCGGTTCGCCAGGCAGGCGGGCTGCACGCAGGTTTTTGTGGGATTCGGGAAGATCACCGTTGAAACGTATCCCCCGGAGATCCCGGGCGCCATGGAGCGGCGGGTGGCCTATTCCCAGCCCAACGAAGCGGCATGGACCTATGAGGGGATGTGCGAGATGCGGGACATGATCAACGATGCCGGCCTGGAATGGGAGGCCATCCAGAGTTTCGATGTCCTTCACTGGTATGATGTGCTGCTGGATGGCCCCCGCAAGGGCGAACAGATGGACAAGCTGAAAACGATCATTCGCGACATGGGGCGAGTCGGCATTCCGACCATGGGCTACAACTTCAGCCTGGCCGCGGTATGGGGGCGTCAAGGGGTGCCGGCTGCCAGGGGCGGCGCCAGGGGTCCCGGTTTCCACGAGCCCGTCGAGCCGCCGATTCCTGAGGGCATGATCCAGGACCGGGTATACGATACGGACCTTTACGACCCGGAAAACCCGAAGGGCGCCGTCGGCCAGATCAGTCACGACGAACTTTGGCGGCGGCTCGGAGAGTTTCTCGATGAGATGCTGCCGGTATGCGAAGAAGCCGGCGTCAGGCTGGCACTGCACCCGGATGATCCGCCGAAGGCCACACTGCGCGGCTCGCCGCGGCTGATTTACGGACCGGACCATTACCAAAAGATGCTCGACTTGAACGCCAGCAGGAACAACACCATGCTGTTTTGCATCGGCACCTTGTCCGAGATGGCCGAGGGCGATATCTACGAAATCGTCGACCGTTACAGCAAGACGGGGCACATTGCCTACGTCCACATGCGCAATGTCCGGGGCCGGATGCCGAACTACGATGAAGTGTTTATCGATGAAGGCGATGTCGACATGATTCGCGTGCTGCGCATTTTGAAGGAAAACGGTTTCGAGGGAACCATCACACCCGACCACACACCGCAGATGAGCTGCGGCGGCTGGCATGCCGGCAAGGCGCACGCCCTGGGTTGGATCAAGGCGGCGTTGATGGCCATCGACGGGGAGTAGGCCGGTAAGCCGGGGGGCGGCCAGGCCGGCCGACGGTTGGCCGCGCCGCGGGCGGCCTCGGGTGAGCCCCGATTTCCGCCGCCCGCCGTTTCACGATGAGCTCAGAAAAAGGCCCCGGCCCGGTGCTGGCAACAGGGATGCATGCTGCAATGGCTGCCGGGCGCCGATTCGCGAAAGGCGCTGTGGCCTGCACCCACACTGGAGCTGCGACGGCGAGTCGATCTGTTTCGATTTCAGCCACGAGGGATCGCGGCAGATGTCTCTTGCGGAGGTGTCGGCGATTGTGGTTTGAATCGTTTCGCCAGCGCGTCATATTCCAATCCAGACAGGACATGCCGGCCGTCTCACAAGGCCATGGCATAGCCGGCACCGGGATGGGCGGGATTCGCCCGATCCGGTCCATCCTGCCCGTCTTGACGCGGCTCGCAGAGCGGCGGCGGGTTGGTTGTCTGGTCACGAGAAGTTTTCAGTAATTCCCAGAGGAGGTCACGTTCAATGCAGCGACTCAAGGTCCTGTTTATTCCACTGCTGACAGTCACACGCCATTGGCAGGATGCGGTCGTGGCGGCGATCGGCGATCGCCATGACCTGGCGATTTACGATCACCAGCGGCCGGCCCTGGAGCAGTTCGCGGGGCGCACCGTTGTGATCGAAGCCGGCGGCGTGTCCGCGACCGATGAAATGAAGGACGCCGCCACCGATACGCAGCTATGGCAGATCATGGGCACGGGCCTTGATCATGTGGACATCGACTACCTGAAATCGAAGGGGTTCATAGTGACCAACACCCCCGGCCAGTTCAGCAGTGTCGCCCTTGGCGAGTGCGCGCTGATGTTCATCCTGATGCTGGCGCGCGGTTATTGCGAGGCGCGTGCGAATTTTGATGCCGGCACGATGTATAAGCCGTTCGGTTACGGCCTCGACGGGACGACGCTGGGGATCATCGGTTTCGGGGCAAGCGGCCTGGAGCTAGCCCGGCGCGCCAAGCCATTCGGAATGCGCATCCAGGCGATTGACGTCCGGCCGATTGAGCCCGGGATACTGGATGAGATCCAGCCGGAGTTCCTCGGCGGCCCGGATGAGCTGGACCAGGTCGTGGCGGCGGCCGATTACCTGTCGCTGCATTTGCATTTGACCGACGTGACCCGACATATCATCGACGCCCGCCGGATCGGAATGATGAAGCCGGCTGCCTGCCTGATCAATGTGGCGCGTGGTGCGTTGATCGATGAGGCGGCAATGCATGAGGCCCTGTTGAACGGCCGGATCGGCGGTGCCGGGATCGACGTGTTCAGCACCGAGCCGCCCGATTTAACGCTGCCGGTGTACCAGCTGCCGAACATGGTCGTGACGCCGCACATTTCGGGTGGCACCGACAGCACCGCGCGGGCCCGCGCGGGCGCCGTGTCCGAGAATGTTGATCGTGTCGCCCAAGGGCTCGAACCATTGTACCGTGTCGATGGTTGAGCACCTTCCGACGAACCCCGGCGAAGCGGTGACGGACGCCCGGCGTTGTTGCCCAGGACCAGTCGTTTCTACCCGGCCGGAATGTTCCGGCCGCAATATCCAAATCTCAACCACCAACCACCTTGAGCTTTCAGCCTTGATGCCCTGGACTTAATCCCCCCAACCGTACTCCGAAGATTGGGGACGGTAAGGATTAAGGCGGCGATGGTCAAGGCGGAACGATTCAGGGGAGGATGGCTGATCATGAAAAAACTTTGCGTTCCATTGTTCCTGAGCCTGGCAATTCATTCCGCAACCCCGGTGTTTGGCGGCCCGGCAGTCGATATCGAGATCCTGCCGGAGCCGGGATGGATCGTGTTCCGCGTCAATTACGGGCCACTGCGGTCGCTGCCGGACGGTGCCGCGATCGAGGTCCGGGCCCTGGACGCCCAGGGGGCCGGGGTGCTGGCAAGGAAGGTCGAAACACTGCGACACGATGAGTCGACGGTCGACGTTGTCCTGGACGCCGCCGCTCTGCCGCCGGGCGACTATCCCACTCGTGCCACCGTGCTCGCGCGCGACGGCGAGCCGGTCGGTGAACCGGTCGAAATGTCCGTCTCCTGGCCCGGCCAGGCCGAAGAGTTCAAAGGGGTCAAGATACTGAACAATGTCGTCTGGGAACTCTTGAAGGTTGACCGCGAGAGCATCACCGGAACCAGGACCCATGTCTTCAAGAGCCCCAAGCGGCGCTGGGTGTACGTGGCGGCCACCGCGGCAGCGACCGGCGGCGCGCTGCGCATATCCCTCGGCGGGCATGGGGAGATCCTGTCGTTTGAAAAAGGCGAAAAGGCGGTAAA
>JASLZG010000252.1 GCA_030754995.1 Lentisphaeria bacterium | reverse complement strand
GTGCATTTGTGTACCGCGCACACGGATGCGGAAGCACAGTGAACCACGCGAGGCGATGCACAGGTGTTCGAGTTCTTCGGTCAGTCCACATGGTTCGGCGATCATCGCCATGTCGGCCTGCACCCCATGTTCCTGCACCAGGTGGATTGCCCCATAGACACCTCCCGCTTCTTCGTCGGCGGTCAGGGCCAGCAGCAGGTCGCCGCACAGCGATGGTGCGACAGCCCGCAGGGCGGCGGCGGCATAGATGATGGCGGCAACGCCCCCTTTCATGTCGGTCGATCCCAGGCCATAGAGTTTGCCGTCGGCAATCGTGGGGGTCAGCGGATCGGTCTCCCAGTCGGAGTGCGCCTCGTCTCCGACCGGTTTGGTGTCGATATGGCCGGTGTAAAGGAGCACGGGTGAACCGGTGCTGCCGCGAAGGCGGCAGAGCACGTTGGGACGCGCCTCTTCTTTTGCAACGATCTGGGCATCCGGCAACCCGAGTGCGTGCAGCTTGTTGATGATGACGCCGGCAACCGCCCGTTCATCGCCGGGCGGGTTCATGCTGGGCGTCGCCACCAGCTCGCAGGCGAAGTCGATCAACTCGTCATGGCGGGCGTCCAGGAATGAGAGGATTCTCTGTTTTTCGGCGGCGTTTTGCATTCAGATGTCACCCGGCGGCTGTACTGCCTTCGATCCCGAGGTTGTTTCCGTGGCGCGGCCGAGATCTTGCGTAGTCATCGGCATCGTTGAAGAGATCACCCAGCAGGTGAGTCGGTAAATAAAAATCGGACAATGCGGAATCGGCACTTTCTCAGCTGTGGTGCATCCGACTCGAACTACCACCCGGAATCCGGTTCATTCCGGCATCTCGATCAGGTATTCGATCTCTGCCGTTTCGCGCAGCGCCTTCAGATAGCCATTTCGCGTCCGGCGCAGCGCGGCCTGCTGCAGACGCTGGCGAATCGCATTCATCGCCCGCTCGTGGTCGCCCTGCGGCATCTTTGCTTTCAGCATCCTGACGTACCAAAAGTGTTCCGCCGCGACCTCCTTGTCGCTCACCTTGACAGTGTCGGGGCTCATGCCGTGGCGCGTGTAGTACAGCTCGGAGAGGATGGTGAGACGCCTCACCGATGCATCTGCTTCCGCCTGCTGCTGCTGCTGCTTAAACGCCGGATCCTGGTCGATCCCATGCTCACGTGCGTCCGGGGCAACAATCAGATCCGTCAGCACACCAAATACAATCGGCCGCACAAACTCGTTGCGGTCAAGCCCGGCGATGCCCTGTTCCAGTTCGGCAATATCCCCCAGGACAAGTTCCTCACCGGCAGCCTCGATCACCACCTTTGCGAGCAGTGAAACCAACAGATCCGGATCCGTCTCGATCACACCGGGTTCGACGCGGCGCCGTTTCGCCTCGCGGTCGACGACCATTTCCCTGACCTTCGACAGCAGGTTGGCCTGGCCGGTCGCGGCCTGCTCGATGACCGCCGGTGGAATCGGCTCAACCGTCGACGACCCGGCGTCGGTCTGCAGGGTGAACCGGACGCCCGACAGGCGTTGCTTCAGCCATTCGGCACGGGCGTTGCCTGACTCGTTGGCCAGTTGTCGCTCGGTGAGCACCTCGAGCAACGCTTCGGGCAGCTGCTGCGGGCGCTGCGCGATATCCGCATCGGGCTCCTGCGCGGTCGATTCCTGGGGAATTCTCTCCGTTGCCAGGTCCGCGACCGTCTCGATGTAGCGTTGGACAAGCATGCGCCTGTTCCGCCGGGCCAACCGGAACTCGAGATCCGCAATTTGTTCCAGGTACTCGGGGTCCTTGTCAAGACCTGCAGCCACGGCCTTCTCAGTGATCAACTGGTGGTCGATCATGCGCTCCAGCATCGTCGCAACCGTCGTCAACGCAAAGTTTCGATCTGCCGCGACCCTGGGAAAGACAGCCTCTTTACGAATCGGCTTGCCGTTGACCCGTGCCAGCACGTCCCCGAGCTCACCCACCGTACTGGTCCTGACAGGAGCTGGCTCTTCGTCCTGTGCTGCGGATTCGAGAATTCCACCCGCCGCAGCCAAAGCGATCGTTGCGACTATCCACATTCGTTTTGCCCGCAACATCTTCCTCTCCCTCTTCCGGTCACGATGGCTTTTATACGGGTTCAATTCGCAAGTTTGCCCGAATTACGCAGCGATTCCCACGCGCCGCCACAGGATTTCCCGCCGTACTGCAATGATCGGTCCTGCCATCCACGGTACCATTTATCTGCTAAAGATGGGCTTGTCAGGCTACTATAACTCTGCAAATTAATAAATGCGGCAAGGTGTTCAGAATCACCAAATTCAGCGGGGAAAGGTGAAAAAAAAACGCCTTTTTACCGCCATTTTTTCCATAAATCACACGCCTCCCCCCCCCTCCCGGGAGGGGGGAAGAATATCTGCAGGGTCAGAAAATGCTGTACTCCTTACTGCGTATAAGGTTTCGATGTTCGAGCCGCAAATAGCGCTCCCAAGGATAGGGGAATTCTTCAGAAAAAGCTTGGAATTTTCGTCTTTTTTTTTTAGACTACAGCGACATTGAATTAACGGAAAGGATCGCGAATGCGGATCTGCTTGCAGCAACCCTGCACGGCAACAACCGGCGGGCTGCCAAATCCGACCCGAAAACACTCACTCACAACAGGAGACGGAACAATGCGAATGAACACGAAACTCACGATTCTGGGGATCGCGGCGATGTTACTGTGCGCCTTTGGGGCCGAGGTACTGGCTGCCGACAGCAAGGCATCGGCCACGGTGAAGCTGGAGATGCAATTTACGGGCAGTGCACAGTGGAGCCCAAGTGCTGACCCGTTGGGGGATGGTGATCTATCCGGCAGGGGCGACACCCATGATGTCGGCGCCAGGCCTATTGGCGTGTACAATGAGCTCATGGGCTGGATTGATGCCCCGGCGCACAGGTCCAGCAGCGGCGTATCCACGATGCTGGTCCAGTGCGAGATCGGTGGGACTGGTTTCGCGAATGCGATCGTCATCCATCAAATTGAAACTTTTTGGGGCGGTACATTCAGAGCCCGCGAGATCGTCGCTTATTTCCGGGTATACCCTGCCGGCGAACACGGGGAAGGTTCGACGCATGTGCGGTACTGGCTCAGCTGGGACGGCAACATGTCGGGCTGGCACGACGTCGTCAACGCGGATCCAATCACATACAGTGGCGATGGCACCTACAACGGGATTGTCGGCGGCAGCGGAAAGAACGGTAATTTCAGCCTCAACGCAACGATTATAGCTGAACGCACGGCCGACGAAGCCGGCGGCGGCGGCGGCGGCAGCGTCGACCTGACCCCGGTTCTGAACGGACAGGCAGCGATCGAGGCCAAGCTCGACAATCTACCCGCCGGCCCGCAGGGCCCGGCCGGTGCAGCCGGTGCGTCCGGTGCGGCCGGCACGGACGGTACGGACGGCAGTCAGGGGGCGCAGGGCAAGGTAGGCCCGTCAGGTGCGAATGCGCCGTGCGCCAGCTGCGCAGATATCGCAAACGCCGCGTTCGATCTGGCTTGCAAGTTGTTGACGATGAATCAGCCGACCAGCCTCCAGGAGTTCCGCGACTGCGTCGATGCTATTGCCGCTGTCTCGATCGTTGGTTCTGCCAACAACATCTGCACACCGTACCCGGATGACGCCAGCAGCTGTGAAGGGTACATCGAATCTCAGGTCCAGGGAATCTTTGACGCCAACTTCCCGTAAGGGCCACGCAGATTGAGCCTGACAAAAAAGCGCCGAGCTGCGGCTCGGCGCTTTTTTTGTTTCATCCGGATCAATTACGACCGCACCTTGACGAGACTTGACGGTTCCCACAGCAGCTTTGCGGCTCGGCGCTGTGCCGCTTGGTCACCAATTAAATACAGCTTCCGGCACGATGCCTTTGTCGACGTTTTCGAGGAATGACTTTAGGCCCTCCTGCCAATCGCCCGGCGACTCCGCCGTGAGCAGTCGACGGATTTCATCCGCAACAGGTTGTGCCTTGGCACCCAATTGATCGAGCCGCGTGACGACCTGCTTTTTCGTCGCAGCATCCACGTTCGCGTCTTCGAGCAACCCGACCAGTTTGCGGAAGTCGGAAATATCACCCCGGATACAGCACAGGGCATACAAAGCGGATTGATCCGTCCCGGCCTGCTTCGCCGCCTGTTCTTCCAGCGCCGCAATGGCGGCGGCGGCATCCGGCCCGATCGCGGCCAATGCCTCGCTACACCGGGTTTTCTGCGACTGTCCGGCAAGCATTTCGATGAGCTTCGGCACCGCCGGCGCGGCTTCCGGACCCAATGCCGTGATGACGCCCAGCGCCCCCACCTGCCGGCTCGGATCGGCATGGTCGAGCATCCCAATCGCCGGCTGCAGCGCCAGCTTGGCGAAGGAACCTAAAGCAGCCATGACCTCCGCCGTCTCATAGGCCAGCGTCGGGAACGCATCCAAGAAAGGAATGACCAGCGATTTACTGACCACGGCGGCATGGGCAGAAGGCGATCGCTTGCCGCCCGACTCCCGTTTATCCAGCGGGCAGCCGATCTCTGCCAGGGTCAGCATGGCGCCGAAACGGATGTAGAAATCCGGGTGCGTCAGCAACCTCGTGAGCGCCGGCACGGCAGGCACCGCTTCCGGGCCAATGGCCTCCAGGGCACGCAGCGCCGGCACCCGCACCTCGGGATCGTCAAGCAACGGGGCCAGTGATTCCGCCGCCGCCGCCGCCGCTGTCCCCATCTCAAAGAGCGCCCAGGCCGCAGCGCGACGCCGTGAGACGTTGTTTTTTTTCAGTCCGATGATACACGCCGCCACTGACTTGCCCCGGTAAGCCGCCGCCTCGTCCCTGGCGCCGGTGATCGGCGAACGCATCAGGTCTTCGTTTGCGACAGGACCCAATTGCTCTATAAACGCCGCCGCCCGATCGCGAATCTGGTCGTATTCTGCCAGCGCCAGTGGCTTGCCGGCCTCTGAAACGTAGGGCGCCGTGCCAATGATGCGGGGCCGCAGCGTTTCCAGCCACTTGGCGGCCTCACCGGCTGCCGGGTTGTCGGGATGTGCCGCCACCGAGTCCTCGAGCATCTGCAGGTAGCGGTAGTCGTCAATGCCTTCGCGGCGCGCTTCGAGCGCCGTCAAGGGCATCGGTTCGTGGCTGTCTGGTGGAAACCAGGCATGGCGATGGTGGTTGTGGTGATAGGCCCAGACCCAGTTGCCCCGAAGCCCAAACGCCCAGGTGTAGAATCCGGCATAGTAGCGCTGGGGCAAAGGATCCATTTTCTTGCGCCACATGCGGTAGGTGTAGGTCCAGATCTCCGTTCCGCGGCGCTGCGACTCCGCCATCAACTCCGGCGAGATCAATCCATCATGAACGGTCATGACATCGGTGAGATATCCATACCCGTATGCCGCAGAGGCGCCCACATCGATCGTCGATCGGGTCGAAATATCGCGTACATTGGTCAACAGTGCCTTGACCAGATTATCCTGTTGCGGATACCTGGGTTCGTCGAAGACGAAGGTCAACATCTCCGGCCAGCCCCGGTCCCGGCACGCCTGGCGCAGCCAGTCGATTGCCGCGGTCAGTTTTTCACCTTTGAGGTCTCCGGGCACACCGCCGATGAGCAGGTTCGGGATGTTTGGATCGAGGAGGCCGGCCTGGTGGGCCAGGGGGATCAGCTTGTCAATCGAATGGTTGTTCTCGGGTGGCAAAACCCCGAAATCCCCCCCAGGATAGAATATGGCGGAGTTGTGGCCGTGCGCCGCGATGTCCCGATAGATCGCCAACACGGTATCCCGCGGCGTTGCCAGGCCGCCCAGGCGCTTGGGCAGCATGTCTTCCCGAAACCAGATGCCGAAGGCAGCCCTGGGCGGCTGCAATTCGAAGGGACGGACGGTCACGTTGAGATCCAGCACCGTCTCTGGCCGGCCGGCCGGCTTTATCCGGATCTTCCCCTGGTGCAGGCCTGGTTCCGTCTCTTTATCGGCGTGGAATGTCAACCAGAAGTTGACGCTGCCGCCACTGTCCAGCGCCTCATAAACGTTGCCACGCTGCAGATGCACGGGGCTCCCGACCCAGCGCACGACCTCGTCGTAATCGGGCGGCACAGACATTTTCGCCAATTTCGCCTTGTTCGCCGCACTGATACGATGGTAGGTGGTCACCGCCAGGTCGGACTCGACCGTCACCTCAATATCCTTGATGCCGGCCGCCAGGGCGTGCACACCAAGCTGGATTGATTCGTACTCCTCCCGGGCCAGGACGCATGAAATGGTCTCGACAATGCGCTCATGCTCCGGCACATGGCGCGGCTGCAGGGTCACCAGGGGGCTGTGTTCGAAGACGACATAGCCCATGCGGCGGCGGCTGATTTCAGGACGGTTATAAGCATTGGGTGTGTCCTTGACGATCTCGACTGTCCGGTCCACTTCGGATGTCTGCAGTTGCTCCGTGCCGTCCGGCCAGATCACCTGGAGCTCGACGGCAGCGGTGTGGTTGCGCAGCCCGAAATGCAGCGTCAGGTCGTTCTGATTTCCTTCGCCGGTGCCGCCCTCGACCTGGCGCGTCAGGATCCAGCGACTGTGATTCGGGCGTATGCGAACCTCGGCACCGATCGCATAGGCGTTGATCCCCTCCCCTTTCAAGCGGACCTTGAGCCAGTGATGGCGCTCGGCTTCCGGGGTGTCCTCATTCATGCGATTGCGAAAAATCAGGCCGCCGGTCGCCAGGTCGAGATCGCCGTCGTTGTCGAAATCCGCCCAGCCCGCCTGGTATGAGCCGGAATGGCCGGTGCCCGTGGCGTCCGTGACGTCTGCCATCGTCCAGGTGTCGGCCGGCAGTCCGATTACGTCCTCGCCCGGGTGGATATTCAAGGCGGCGGAGGTGTTCTGGAACAAGGTGCTGCGATCGCCGGCATAGAGGGTTGTCAGATAGAGGTCGAGGAAACCGTTGTTGTCAAAGTCACCGAACGCCGGTGTGCCATAAGATTCCTGCCAGCGCAACACCTCACCAGGATGCGCCTGGAAATTCCGGCCATCGACCGTTGCCACGTTGCGATAGAACTTGCACCGGTCCTGATAGGCGGGCGGGTGGCTGAAGTTGCCG
This sequence comes from Lentisphaeria bacterium, assembly GCA_030754995.1. GTDB lineage: Bacteria > Verrucomicrobiota > Lentisphaeria > JABSQK01 > CAJWLW01 > CAJWLW01. The sequence continues at coordinate 161 of JASLZG010000252.1, read as the reverse complement.
ACAAAAAGATCAAGGTGGCCATCGTTGTCGAGATCACCCCAGGAAGAGCCAATGGTGTGGCCCCAAGCGCCCAACCCGCCGTCGCCCGAAGTTTTCGTTGCGGCGGCAACCTCGGCAAAGGTTCCCTTGCCATCATTGCGCCAAAGGCGGTTGGGGAATAG
>JASLZG010000251.1 GCA_030754995.1 Lentisphaeria bacterium | reverse complement strand
TTGTGAGCTCAAATACATACAAATTGCGCCACAAGCTGCCACATTCAGCGATTCCGCTTTTTCCCGGATAGTGGGAATTCGCAAGCGAAAATCAGCCGCCTCCAGTAGCTCTTCCGAAAGGCCGACCGCTTCGTTGCCCAGCGCCAGCAGGACATCGGCGTCCAGCCCGTCCTGTGCCGCCTTTTGCAGGCTGGCGGCGGCCGCCTCATAGTCACCGGTCTGCGACTGCAGGATGCCGAGATTCCGGTAAGCCCCCGGAAAGGCCGGCGCCAGCTCGAGGGCCTGCTGCAGCCGTTCAATCGCCTGCGGCCGCGTCGCCTCGGACTCCGCCTGCCACAAGGCGAGCTGGAACAACAGGGGTGCACTCCGGCTGGTGGCGGCCTGTGCCTGCAGAAAAGCGGCGGCCGTTTCGGCCTCCCGGGTTTGTGCCAGATCCTTCGCCTGCCCGAGGATTTTCTTTTCCTGCGGCGACACTTCCAGCGCGTCACGGGCCGCTGCTGCCAGTGGCACTGTGAGAATCAAAACGTAGAGTATGGCCAGTCGGAGGTTACGCATGTCAACGCGGGTAGACTGTTCAATCGTAATCCTGTGTCACAACGGTGGGCAATATACCGAGTACTGCCTGCAAAGCCTAATCGCTGCGGCGTCGCGGCCGCGCGAACTGATCCTTGTCGACAACGGCTCGACCGACGACACGCCGCAGCGCCTGGCGCGCCTGGTCCCGCAACTCGAGGCGGCCGGCATCGAAACCGTCACCTGGCGCAACCCGGAAAACCTCGGCTGCTCAGAGGCCCGGAACATGGGCTGGGAAAAGGCCCGGGGCCGGTACGTCGTATTCATGGACAACGACACAGCGGTCTGCACCAGCAACTGGCTGGCGATTCTCGCCGCCGCCATGGAGGCCAATGAGCGCCTGGCAATCCTCGGCGTCAAGCTCATCTACCCGTACAAGCCGCACCCGATCCAGTGCGCCGGCGTCGACGTCAATCGCACCGGCCGCATCCGCTTCCGCGGCCGTGGCGCCCGCCGCGACGACCCCGCTTTTGCGGCGTTCGCAGAAGTGCCGCTTTTGATCAGTGCCTGCTGGATCAAGCGCAACGCGCTGCTGCAGGAGATCGGCGGCCTCGATCCGCTGTTCCACCCGGTGCAGTATGAGGACCTCGACCTGTGCATGCGTGCCACGCAGGCAGGGCACATCTGCGCCTACACCCCAGAGGTGGAAATGTATCATTTCGAAGGCACGACGACGGCGGCGCGCGGACGCGACACCTACCTGCAGACAATCGCCCGCAATTCGATGAAGTTCCGCCGGAAATGGCAGGACGCCCTGAAAACGTTCCCCGACGACAAGGAGTACGACTGGCTGCCGCTGGAAGAGATGGGCATGACAGATGAACTGGACCTGGCGATTGACGATGCCGATTTTTCGTGAATGCGTCACCCAAACCACCCTTGAACCTGGCCTTAATGGGCGCTATGATATTGATGCGTTTATTTGAAGAATAACTGTGTTTTTTCCGGCATAGCTCAGCGGTAGAGTAGGTGGCTGTTAACCACTTGGTCGTTGGTTCGAATCCAACTGCCGGAGCCAATCAAGCACGCTCTTTGGGGCGTGCTTTTTCTTTTCCCGGGAGTTGATATGGCATTCCACAGTTACCTACTGGCCAATCCCGGCAAGCGGATCCAGATCGGACAAACGGACGATCTCGATCGACGTCTCAGCCAGCACAATGACCCTGCCTGTCGGCTTGGCGTATATACCAAGCGTTTCTGTGGTCCCTGGACGTTGGTGTACAGTGAATCGTTCGTGACCCGGGATGAAGCCATCGCCCGTGTTCAGTACGTACCGTATTCCAGGACCAGGTCGATGACGCGTCGATACTGGTCGAAGCTGACGCTGTCGGGGACGGAATGGTCGCTGTGGTAGATGAAGCCGCCGCCCTCCATCGCGACGGGAACCTTCGTCCGGATCTCCTGTTCGATCACCGCCGGGTCGGGATCGGCCATTGCACGCACGTCGATGCCACCCATGAAACTCAGCTTGTCGCCGTATTGTTTCTTGAGCTCGACCAGGTCCATGCCGGCCTTGGCTTCCAGCGGGTTGAGGCAGTCCACGCCTTCCTCGATAAAATAGGGGATCAGGCTGGCGATTCGTCCGTCGCTGTGCAGGATCACCGGGATGCCGCGGTCGTGAAAGAATGAAAACACACGGGAGAAGACGGGATGCAACTGTTGCTCGAAATGGCGCGGCGAGAAGAATGTGCCGTAGTTGAAACCCAGGTCGCATGAGAGGAACGCCGCATCGAACTCGAACCCGTGGTCAACCATTATGTCGTACATGGACACCACCAGGTCGGCTACCGTCTCGTACATGTCGATCAGCCACTCGGGATCCATGGCCACGGCCATGAGCAATGTTTCGACATCGAGGTAGGTCTGGTGGATGTGCCCATTGCCGATGGCGGCGAAGAAGGCCACCGCGTTGCCCTTCTCCCGGGCCTTCCGGTAGGCGGCGGAGCCGAAGCCCCGCCTCGCCACGTCCGAAACGGCGTCGCGTTCGCGCCGGTCGCCGAGGCTCCCGCCCGGCGGTTCGCGGTCCCAGTCGATCCGGTCCGGGTCCGCAACCAGCCTTGGCTTCACCTTTTTTTCCCAGTCCTCTCTCTTCTTGCATGGGAAATCCAACGTTTCCGGCACGCTGCTGAAATCCCTGACGTTGCGCACGACCCTGCCATACGGTGTGGTCTGAATCACGTGCACACCGTCGTCGTCCAATATCTTGACCGGGAAACGCGGCGACTGATCGAACCCGACCTTGGCCATGTCGTAGCCGAAATAATCCTCAGGCGCCACGTCGGGCGGCAGCCCCTCGCGGCGCCAGCGGGCGATGGTCGACCGCCAGCAAGTGTCCGTGATGGCCACGTGGTCCGCCACCTCGTGCGCCAGCGCCCGCTTGATTCTCTCTCTTCCGTCCATTCAGTTTCCCCGGCCCGAATCTCACGGCGTGACCACCACGGCACCGTGAATGTGCAACGCTGGGATGCGGCAGGTTGCCTTCACCCCCGGGCGTTGCCATTCCAACCCGGTTCCACCGGGTTGCCTGGGCATCCGGCCGGCTTTGCATCCAGCTTCATTTGCCTGGCAAGCGGCCCAACCGGCGGCATGTGGTCGCTGCCGGTATAGTATTTCACCCGCTGCGAGTTGGCAAGGTTTGGCAGGTGATCGACAAAGCCGGCGTTCTACAGCACCGGCGTCTTGTCAACAGCCTGTGCAACATGTCTCCAGCGGCTCTTTTTCGTTCATCTGTGAGGTCGGCGGCGGGCAAAAGGCCGCCATCACCGTGCCCCAATCCTTGAATTGCGGGCCTCGTCCAGTACCAGTACTGACATGAGACTCCTTCCGGACACCACGGACGTCACCGGGGTCCGGGCCCGTGTCGGCCCGGGCGCGGGCAACGGTGTGACCGCCAGCGGGGAATCCCGGATTTTCTGTTGTGCACTGTTTTTTCTCATCTTCCTGGTACCGGTTCAGGCCCTGGAGCCACCGGCGAAAAGCTATCGTTTCATCTGGCTCGTTCCCAAAGATGTCACCGCCGAGGAGCACACTGTTAAACAGATAAATCGGTCAGTTGAAATCGTCCAGCGATGGTTCCTGAAGCAAACGGGTGAAACGTTCCGGATCAATCCGGTTGAAGTGGTCATGGGTGATGAAAACCGGGACTGGTACACGAATACGGGAAAAGATGGAAAATGGAATACGATTCACAACGCCATCAAGGAGGTGTTCCGCAAGAATGGAACGTTTTGGGGCGACAAGCAGCATGAATATCGCTATGTCGTTTACATAAGTGCGGACGGGCCCGGCGGCGCAAACGGGGTGCCGCGGTTCGTGGGCCTGCCTCAAGAGGATGTCGATGGGGTGACATCAAAGCAGTGGGACACCCGCTGGGCCGGTGGCCTGGCCCATGAAATCGGGCATACGCTCAGGCTGGGTCATGAGGGCGATGACGAGAACGACGTCATGCGAATGGGATACCTGAATCTGAAGACGACGTACCTGTCGAAACAAAACATAACGAAAATGCTCGAGGCAACAACCAACAAAGGCTGGCTGATCAGCAGGGTGCGCAAGGGCAGTTCCACGGAGTGGCCGTCCCCGGGCAGCAAAAAAGATTCGTTATAGCCCCTCCTGCTCCGGCCTCTTTTCAACCCCCATCCCGCCACCATCCAACGGTTGTCGTTTTGGCGTACCTACTTCTCCTCGGCCCGATCCGTCGTAATCGGCGGATCGATGGACAGCGCCGTGATCCTTTCATAGTGCGCATCCGTAAACTCATAGTCAAGCACCATCAGTGATGACTCGAGCTGCTCGAGATTCCGCGCCCCGATGATCGGCGCGGTGATTGCCGGATTCTTCATCACCCAGGCGACTGCCAGCGTGGCCGGGTGCACGCCTTCGGCGGCGGCATGCGCCACGAAACGGTCAGCGACGTCGTAGTAGGAGTCTTCGGCGTAGCGCCTGGCATACATGTCGTTGTCGATGAGCCTGCCACTCTCGGGGCGTTTGTCCCGGCCGTACTTGCCGGTCAGCAGACCGCCGCCCAACGGACTGTAACTGATGACGCCAATCTCCTCGGACTCGGCACATGGCAGGATCTCGATTTCGGCGGCGCGCTTGGTCAGGCTGTACATCGGCTGCAGGCACTCGATACGCGCCAACCCGTCGCGAGCCGCGATGCCCTGTGCCTTGGCAACCTGCCATGCCGCCCAGTTGCTGACGCCGACATGCAGGATTTTGCCCTGATGCACCAGGTCGTCGAGGGCGCGCAGGGTTTCGTCGACCGGGGTATCATCGTCGAACATGTGACAGAAGTACAGGTCGATGCGATCGGTATTCAGGCGCTTCAGCGACGCCTCGACGGCCTGCATGATGTAACGCCGCGACAGGCCGCCAGAGTTGATCTCGTCGCGCATCGGGTTGAAGACTTTGCTCGTCAGCACGATGTCGTCACGACAGTCGGCAATGAGTCGGCCGAGAATCTCCTCGGAACCGCCCTTGGAATACATGTCGGCGGTGTCGTAGAAATTGATGCCGGCCTCGCGCGTGCGATTGAACATCTGCGCCGAAGTTGCCGCGTCGGCGTCACCACCGAATGACATCGTTCCGAAGCACAGCTGTGAGACCTTTACGCCGGTACGGCCGAGGGTGCGGTATTGCATGGGAAACTCCGGATTTCAGCCCGTCAGCTGACGGATCAGGTTGCAGGTATGAACGGGCGGCAAGCCCAACATCAGACGTCCTTCAGTGCCTGGCGCAGCACGGCGAGGAACGTCTCGACGTCCGCCGCACTGTTGTAACCGTGAATGGCAACACGCATCCGACCGTCGGTACTCATGAGATGAATGTCCGCGGCCCGCAGGATCGCCTGAATCGCCGCCGGTTTTTCATGGCGAAACGACACGATACCGGCGAGCGCCCCGGGTTCGTCCGGCGTCAGCAGGTCGACGGACAGCGCCTTGAGTCCCTCGATACAGGCGCGTACCAGCGGGTCGGCATGCTCGGCAATGTTCTCGACCCCGACAGTGCGAATGTATCGGAGGCCGGCGTTGATGGCGTACACCGCGGCATAGTTCGGCATGCCCGCGGTGAAGCTCGCAGCGCCCGGCTTGCTGACTGCCGGTTGGTCGAAGCGGTCGGCGTCGAAGGCGTTTTCGATATTGAACCAGCCGCCGGCGGGCGCGGTCCACTCCGCAGCGCGTGCCTGCGGCACCCCGACAAGGCCGCCGCCGTGGCTGGCGAGAATCCATTTGTGCGTCGAGCTGACGACGAAGTCAACGTCGTCCAGGTCCAGCGGCACGCGGCCCAGCGCCTGGGTGACGTCGAGCGCCAATAGCGCCGATGAGTGCCGGCGCACGGCGGCGCGAACGTCGTCCAGCGGGATTTTGAAACCGTTGAAGAAACTGACCAGCGACACCGTCAGAAGACGAGTCTTTTCATTGAGCAGCGGCACCAGGTCGTCAACCCGCAGGGCGCCGTCGCGCGATCTCCAGACATGGACCGCAGCCGGGCAGGCAGGCTGCAGCCACGGTGTCGCGCCGGCGGGGAAATCAAGATCGTTGATGACGACCTCGTCGCCCTCCTGCAACTGCAGCGCGACAGCCGCCATGTTGTAGGCTTCGGAGGTACAGGAGCAGATGCCGATTTCATCGGCTGTCAGGTTATAAGCCTGGGCAATTTCACTTTTTGCTTCAGCCCATTGTATTTCGTGCAGCTCACGACCATCCATGCCGAGGATCTTGTCCCGGGCGTACTGGTGCAGTGCGTCGATCACCGGCAGGGGCGGAATGCCCTCGGCAGCGGTGTTGAGATAGGTCCGCGCCGCCAGTGACGGAAAATCCTCGAGCCTGCTGTCGGGCGTGAGCATCGGTGAAGCCTGCGAGTTTATCGGCCGGTGATCTTGCCGATTCGTTCCACGTTTACCGCGATCATTTCATGTATCCGAAACTGGTTTTCTTCCACAATGATGGCCACGGCGGTCGGTACGATAGCCGCATAGCCGCCATGGCGAAAGGCAACGGCTGTCGCAATCTCGCCAACGGATGGCATGCCCTCACAGCTCGGCTTCGTAGGCGGCGACCTCGGGAAATTTCGTTGTACCGCGTACCAGCCGGCCGAGACGCGGCCGGCGATCGTTGTAGACTTCGACGGCATCCGCATCGGCAAACCGTGTAAAAAGCAGGCGGCGATCTCGTGTTTTCGACATGTTGCCAGCCGATTTGTGGAGCGTCCAGCACGAGAAGAAAAGGCAGTCCCCGGCCTTCATCGGCATGGGAACGGCATCGGCTTCGTCGACGTCGAGGCTGATTTCCGTCTTTGCCTTCTTCGCAGCGAGCGTATTGATCCCATCGGGAATGGCGATCTGTCCCTGCTTGACACTGCCGGGAACAAGACGCAGGCAGCCGGTTTCTTCGTCGGCGTCGTCCAGCGCCGTCAGGCAACTGATGGAATTGTATGGGTCGAGCTCGCCATAGCCGTTGTCCTGGTGCCACGCGAAAGTCATGGTGTTGCGGCGCATTTTGAAGGTCAACTGGCTGGTTGCCGCCTTGATGTTGGGGCCAATGACCTGTTCGGCCACATCGACCAGCGGGCCTTCGAAGTAGAAATCCCGAACGATCTTCGAGCTTTGGTGAATATTCGTCAGCAAGGCGTTGTGCAGCCAGTTCTTGCCGGGATCAAACGGCCCTTTTTCCGCGGTCCACACGGCCATGC
>JASLZG010000250.1 GCA_030754995.1 Lentisphaeria bacterium | reverse complement strand
AATGTTCATGATCAGCTTGGTGAGCGCCCCCTCGAGGCTGCGGATATTCGACGGGATACGATTGGCGATGAGGTTGAGCACATCGTTGGAGAGCTTGACGGCTTGGCTTTCCTGTTTTTTCTTGAGAATCGCCAGACGGGTTTCGACGTCGGGCAGGAGAATTTCAGACGACAGCCCGCAGTCAAAGCGTGAGACCAGCCGTTGCTCGAGGCCGCTGATGTCCTTGGGCGTACGGTCGGAGGCGAGGACGATCTGCTTATGGGCGTTGTGTAGCGTATTGAACGTGTGGAAGAACTCTTCCGAGGATCCGACCTTGCCCTTGAAGAACTGGACGTCATCGATGAGCAGGATGTCGAGGCTGCGGAAGTGGCGTCGGAATTCACGCACGGTCTGTGACTGCAGTGCCTCGACATAGCCGTTGACGAACTCCTCACTGGTGAGGAACTCGATGCGGGTGCGCGGGTTGGCGTTCGTCAGTTCGTTGGCGATGGCTTGCAGCAGATGCGTCTTGCCGAGGCCGGAGCGGCCGTAGATGAACAGCGGGTTGTAAGCGTGGCCGGGGTTTTCGGATACCGCCTTGGCGGCGGCATAAGCGACCCGGTTGCTGTTGCCGACGACGAATGTGTCGAAGGTGAAATCCGGCCGGCACCGTTCCTGTTGGCGCCGGACGCGGTCGGAAGCCATGGCCTTGGCGAGCGTTTCGGCTGCTTGTGCCTGGTCGGCATCCGTTGGGGCCTGGCCGGGATCAGTCGGTCCGTGGCCGCCTTCGAAGGCGATGTTGACCTTGCCGCCGACGACATCCTGCAGCACCTCACTGATGATGTCCCGGTAGTTGGATTCCAGCCATAGAGCGGCAAAGTCGTTGAGTACCCCCAGTGTCAGCGTGTTCGAATCGCCGTTGAAGTTCACCGGAACGAGGCCTGTCAGATAACGTTCGAAGCTGTCGCGATCAAGTAATGCCTGCAGCTTTTCGCTGGCCACTCCCCAAATCTCCGTACAATTCACCGGCGTCCCGCCTCGGCTAAAATAAGCCCTGGTCGAGTGCAAGGTGCTGTGCGACAGATTTGTGGCAGGTCGATTGGCTGGCTGAAATTGGAAAGCGATTTAGTCAGCAGAGGCTACCACGTGTGGCTGTGTCGTCACAGCGTCCGCTCGATCAGAAAAAAGTTAATGGTTTAGCAATGTGTTCGCGACAGAGTGTGAGTCCTTGAACTTGGAATGCTATCTGCCTTCCCCAAAATCACTGCTTGTCGAAATCGTCTCATGTCGATTCAATTCACAAGACACCAGACGGTGGACAGGAAATGGGTTTTTCGGTGCGACCCGAGGTATTCAACAAAATCCAAGAGGTTCAATCACACAACCAACAAAGCCCAATCTAAGTAATGCAACGAAACCTATCAAGTGGAGTTTTCGAATCGAACCGCTGCGCGTAACGTAAGTGGCGATACTGGTGGCTTATAAATATTTTTTTCGAGTTTTGGCAACGAGACTTTCCGAGCCCCTGCGTGACGAACAAACGGCGGAAAAACCGCGAGGTGCCGCCGTTTTTGCCGCGGCAATTGCCGCACTGCCGCGGCGCAATTGTCCATCATTCAAAGAGTTAGTGGAATCTCCGCGCCGGCGGTCGCCGGGTTATTTCGCGGCGCCCAGAATTTCCGCCACTTTTGCCGCATCGAAACTGTCCGAATTCCAGCGCTCCCGGGCCTGCCCGTCCTGCAGTAGATACAGCTCCGGCGGACTGGTGTTTATGAAGTTGAAGAAGGTATCAAAGTCAGCAATCAGATACGGGTATTCAGTCTCGGTTTCGAGGAAGAAATCCTCGACCAGCTCCGCCTCGCCGAAGAACACGAAATAGATCGCCATACGTGTTCCGGTTTCGCGATAGATCTCACCGAGCTCGTAGGCCATCTCCTTGCAGTGTTCGCAGTCCGGGTTGAAAAAAGAAACCAGGCACCGGCCCTGTTTCATGTCGAAGTCGTGCGGCATTTTCGGTACGTCATCGAACACCGCAAAGGGACTCGGCGGTGACGGCGCGACCGGCGTGGCATCGGTGCCGTTGTTCTCAGCATCGCCGTTCGTTGTGGCGCCGCCATCGCCATTGTCATCATTGCCTTCGACAGTCTGCTGGGGCATGATCGGCACGACATCGCGGGGCATGCCGGACACCGCGTAGACGCCTGCCAGCGCAACAACGATGAGGGTGCCCGGGAATATCCACGAAAACTTCGGATCCTTTTCGCCGCCCCAGAAGCCGAAGCCAAGCATCGCCAGCATGACGACGTTTTTAATGATCGCCGAGATCGGCGTCATTGACAGCCACTTGCCGAAGCAGCCACACGATTCGTTCCAGCCTTCGTTGTAGCCGAAGTGTACAAGATGTAACGAGAAAGCCACGAGAAGCAACATCGTTACAGGCAGGAAACAGCGTCGCAGCAACTGCCGCTGCAGCAGGCCGACGCCCAGAATCAGTTCGAGCGCCACGAGTAGACGAGCCATGTGTCCTGCCGACGGCCGGTCCGCGGCGATATTGATATTCACCAGCATGCTTTCGAAAAACTGGATCGGGAACAACTTGGTCAACGCCGAAAGGATGAACACCAGTGCCACCAGCCAGCGGCAGATGATACGTACTTTGTTGCGGTCCATCCCTTTTTTTCGGAGTTCGGTTGCAGCGTAACAATCTTTGTTGCGGTCCATGGTCCAGCCCCCTTTTTCCGGAGTTCGGTTGCAGTGTAATAATTGTTGAAATTCGAGTATGCCGTTCGCATTACACGAACAAATAAATTAACCCAAATGACTCACAAATGCTGTTCAATTCGACTTCATGTCGCGAATGATGTTCCAGCCGTGATCGTTTGCCACTGCCTGCCGGTTCTCGACAGGTTGCCATTTTCCAAAGCAGTCATTACATTAATCAGCTTCTCATTCTCAACGAACTCTCTGGAGATTACATCCATGGCACAGGGCAATACCAAACGCCGTCCGGCCCCGAAAGGGCATCCGGTCCGGCAGGCACCTGAGACCGAAGAGCAGCCGAAGGCAGCCGGGATCAACTTCGACCCCGATGAGATCACGCAGAAAACCTTCCAGCGCATCCTGCCATACTACAAGTTCATGTTTGTCGTCATCATCGCTGTCGCCGTTGTTTTCGTGGTCATGGCTGTGGTTCGCAGCAATCGCGGCAAAGCGGAAGCCGCCGCCCACGCGCGGCTCGCCGATGCGACCCGCATGGTCCGTCCGATCGATTACGTCACCGGAGACAGGCTCAAGACGAAAGTCGCCGAACAGCAGGCCATCTACCAGGATGTAATCAGTAGCTACGCCGGCACCGCCGCCGCCGTCGACGCCGAGTTTCATCTCGCCATGGCCGACTTCCGGCTCGGAGATTTCGACAAGGCGCTGGGCGGTTTTGTGGCCTTCGCGACGGCACACCCGGACCACCAGTTCGCGGCCGAGGCCAGAATCAACGAGGCCAATTGCCTTTTCGCCAAGAAAGATTACGAGGCCGCCTTTGCCAAGTTCAAAACCGTGGCCGACGATGCGTCACTCGATGCCGGCAGCCCGCGCGCCCGTACGGACGCCCGCCGCCAGGCCGCTAATTGCGCCGCCATGCTCGGCGACGTCGACAATGCCCGCCTCATGCTCGAGCAAATGCTCGAAGCTGCCGGCCAGAACGAGAACAGCACGGCGCAGTTACAGTCGGTCATCCGTCGCCTGGAAATCCTGCCGCCGCTGAAGGAAGGCATCGAGGCATTGAACAACCCGCCAAAACCGCCACCGCCGGCGCTGCCGGACGACCTCACGTTCGGCCCTGGCAGCACCCTGAATATCCCGGTCACCCCGCCGGAACCCGGCACCGACGCCGACGAGGCGCCGGCACCGGTGGAAGAGGTCGAGACCGCTCCCGAGGCGCCGGCACCGGTGGAAGAGGTCGAGACCGCTCCCGAGGCGCCGGCCGAGTAACGCCCGTGGCGGTGCGTGCCGGATTTGTAACGTTCTGGCGACCCAGTTATACTAAATGTCGGTGAAATCCCCACAGATTGATTGCCCCAGCCAGTCATGATGGAGAAGAAACAACGAATGGATAAGCGCAATACCGTCATTGAAAGCCTCGGTGTTTACTTGCCTCCGAAGCGAGTCACGAGCAAGGAAATTCTGCGTTCCTGTCGCAATACCGTTCTTTTCCCGCTGGAACGGCTCACCGGTATCCGTATTCGCCACATGGCCGGCGACACCGAGTTTTCCATTGACCTGGGTCGCCAGGCTATCGAAAAGTGCCTGGCCAACTCGCAGTACAACGCTGAAGACATCGACCTGCTGATCTGCTGTAACATCTCACGGGTCGACGGGCCGAACTTTCACCTGTCCTTCGAGCCGAGCACCTCGGTGCGGCTGAAGCGACAGATGGGTTTCGACAATGCCCTGGTCTTCGACATCTCCAACGCCTGCGCCGGCATGTTCACCGCGGTCAACGTCGTCGATGGCTTTCTCAAGTCAGGCTTGGTGCGCCGCGCCATGATCGTCAGCGGCGAGTACATCACGCACCTGACGAAAACCGCACAGCAGGAGATCGACACCAAGGCAGATGCCCGCTTCCCCTGCCTTACCCTCGGCGACTCCGGTGTCGCCGTCATCCTCGAGCAGAGCGAGAACGACCAGGCCGGCTTCCACAACATCGACATGTTCACGCTCGGTGATTACAGCGACTACTGCATTGCCGGCCCGACCTCCAGTGAGTACGGCGGCGCTATCATGGTCACCGAATCAATCAAACTTCACGCCGTCGCCATCAAGGAGTCGGTTCTGCATATGGTCCGCGTGCTCAAGGGCTCGCGCTGGAAGTGGCAGGACATCCGCCACCTGATCATGCACCAGACGGCGCGTACCGCGATCGCCGAGACATGCAGGCAGATCAACGACTTCTTCAAGCAGGAAGTGCTGTGCCGCAGCAAGATGGTGAACAACCTCGAAGAACGCGGCAACACATCCACGACAACACACTTTGTTGCACTGTGGGATCAGATCCAGAGTAAGAAGATCAACAGTGGCGACAAAGTACTGTTCGCCGTGCAGGCTTCCGGCATCACGATCGGCACCGCCGCCTACAGCCTCGATGATTTGCCCGACCGCATGCGCGGGGATACCGGCAAGCCGGAAGCGGCGGCCGGTGCTCCGGCCATTGTCGGCAAGGCCATCGCCGCCCGTGAAGCTGGCGGGCCGCGTGTCCGCATCGAGAGCATCGGCGCGATTCCCGAGGGTGTCAAAACCACGCGGGATGCGGTCGAGATGGTGCGCATCGCCGGCGAGGACTGCCTCGGCAAGTCGGCGTACTCCCGCGACCAGATCGATCTGCTCATCCACTCGGGGGTCCATCGCAACGACTTCGTCGTCGAACCCGCCATTGCCGCCATGATCGCCGGCCGCCTGGGCATCAATGGCACCAAAGGCGAGGACAGCCGACACACCTTTGCATTTGATGTTTTCAATGGTGCCATCGGTTCGCTCAATGCCTGCCATACCGCTGTGTCGATGATCAAGTCCGGCAAGTTCCATACCGCCATGGTTGTCGCCTCGGAGATCGAAAACAACGCCGATACAATGCCCGACCGCCTGCTCGGCATCTGCGAAACCGGCTCGGCCATGATCATCGACGAGGATGTCGAAGGGGCCACCGGCTTCGGTGCCTTCCATTTCGATTACCACACCCACTACATCGATGCCTACTCGTCGCACGTCGGGCAGAATTCCGGCAGCAACTATCTGAGTTTCGACAAGGACCCGGAGATCGAGAACTACTACCTGCAGATCATCCCCCGGGTCGTTGCCGAGCTGCTCAAGCGCGAGAACCTCAATTTGTCCCAGATCAAAGCCATCTTCCCGCCGCAGATCTCCAGAGACTTCATTGGCTGCCTGAGCCGACGGCTCAATGTCATCCACGACAAGTTCGTCGATATCGTTGCGGACGGCAAGGATCTGTTTACATCGTCGATGGCTTACGCCTTCGGCGACGCGCGTGAAAGCGCCCGAGTCAAGACCGGCGATGTCGGCCTGGTCATCAGTGTCGGCACCGGCATTCAGGTCGGTTGCGCCACCTATTATTTCTGACCGTGAACGATTCGTCGCAACGCGTCGTCGCTGTCATCCCTGCTCGCTACGCCAGCACCCGCTTTCCCGGCAAACCGCTTGTCCCGATTCTGCGGAAACCGATGATTGAGTGGGTCTACGAGCGCACCGCCGCTACCGCTGTCGATGAGGTTCTGGTCGCCACCGACGACGAACGCATCGCCGATTGTGTCGAACGTTTCGGCGGCCGCTGCGTCATGACCAGCCCCGATCACCCGACCGGTACCGACCGCATTGCCGAGGTCGCCCGTAACCTCGACACGCATTGGATCCTCAATGTCCAGGGCGACGAGCCACTGATCCCCTCCGACGTCCTCGACCAGCTCATCGCACGCATGCGCGGGCAGGGACAGTCGGAGATGGGTACCGTCGCTGTGCCGATACAGCACGACGACCCGGAATTCACCGACCCGAATATCGTCAAGGTCGTCGTGGATGCCGCCGGCAACGCCATGTACTTCAGCCGTAGCGGCATTCCCTGCGATCGTGACGGCGGCGCCGACGTGCAGGCGCTGGCGCACTGGGGCATCTACATGTACACCGCCGATTTGCTGCAGCGCTTTGTCAAATGGCCGCAGGGGCAACTCGAGCGCTGCGAGAGACTCGAACAGTTGCGTGCCATGGAAAACGGCGTGCGTATCCAGGTGCTGGTCGGCCGCGGCCGCTGCCTCGGTGTCGACACCCCCGAAGACGTCGCCCGTGCCGAGGCGCTGCTGCAGGCCGAGGAGAGTTGAAATGAGTCGAACCATCAGAATCATCCGGCCTCGCAATTCCGCCTCTTCCAATGTCGCCATGGAAAGTTGCAATCTCGCCGGGGCCGTGCACTTTTCGTCGGCATCAGTGAACGTGGCGGTTTGCACCGATGCGCCGTCGACCTTGCGCAATATCTGCCGGGACGATTCCCCGGGGAGATGCCTGGCCGGCGGCGCCCGCCGGCAAGGCGATTGCCAGGGCAACTCCGCCATGTGGTTGTTGCCCGCGACGGCCCATTGGTCGCGGCTGACCAGCAATTAACCAATTGAAGCAACCAGAGGAACTGTCGGCCCGGAAATGACGTCGAACAGTGACCGGCATGACGTCACCCAGTTCACATATGCTCCACTTATGACATCCAAATCACACCTGATTCTGCTGGTACTCGCTACCTGGCTCTGGAGCTGTAA
>JASLZG010000024.1:18300-26623 GCA_030754995.1 Lentisphaeria bacterium | reverse complement strand
CTCAAGGCGCCGGGCTTGATGTCCTCGGGCAGGATCTTGTAGAAAAATCCCTCGGGCGGCATGCGCAGGTGGTCGGCGAGCTCGTGCAGGTTGTCGAGATTGCGCCGGGCCAGGACGCTGGAATGGCGGAAAGTAATGCCCGCGTCGTCCATGCCGATCAGCTCGGCCGGCACCGTGCGAATCGGCAAAAGCTTGCGGATCGGCTCCGGGATCTCCTCGGCGACGCCGGTGAAGATCACACCGCCGCCACGGTTCTCCACGAAATTGACGATCGTCTGCAGGGCTGCATCGTCGAACATGTACAGGCTGTTCAGGTCGATCACCATACAACTATGCTCGTTGACCACGGATGAATCCGGGAACCCGTCGACACGCACCGGCACCAGTTCATCCGCGGCCGGCGGCGCACCGCCGCCGGCCGTGGTTGCCGCCTCGTCGCCATCCCCGGATTGCGGCCTGCCGGCGGCGACGCCGCGGGCGTAATAGCTGTCTTCACCGATGCGGATGACGGCCGACAGGCGCATGCGCTCCTCGGCTTCCATGAACAGCTTGAGGAACTTGAAGTCCCAGTCGAGGTTGGCGCTGTAATAAAAGGTCTCGAAGACAAATGGATCGGTGACGTCGGTACCGGAGTAATCGGCGTTGTTCAGGGTGTTGACCTCTTCCGGCAACGGCAGGACATGGATGCGCAACGGTTCGAAGCCGGCGACATAGGACGTGTGTTCGATCTCGATCGACAGTTCCTTCTGTTCGTCGGCAAAGGCAACGTCGCGCTCGTGCACCAGCCGCACGCCGTCGTGGACTTCCACGCGGGCCGTGTAGTTGCCCTTGAAATTGCGGGACACGACCGCGCTCATCGTGAAGGGCTTGCTCTTCTCCGCCTTGTCCGGTACCGACGTCCAGGTGACACCGAGATCGTTCTTCTGGCGGTTGTCGCCGACCCCGACACAATGGATCGGGATGCCCAGTGATTTATAGCGCTTGCTGCCGTCCAGCAGCCCAACGCCGCGGTTGTCCAGGCCGTCCGTGACCAGGAGCACGGCGCCGAGAGTGTTGCTGTCGATGTTGTTGCTGATCAGCTTGCCCAGTACCAGGTCGATGTCGGTGTCGCCTGGCAGCGAGTCGAAGTCGGCGTTCATGTCGAAGCGGCGCAGGCTCTCGCCGGCGAACACGTAGGTGTTGAGATTCTCGTGCGCCCGGAGGACGTTGTGGCGGAACTCGCTGTCCTCGGCCAGCAGCCTGGCCTTGACCGTTTCGAGCCGCGAGGTGTCGCCGCAATCGCGCGTGTCCATGCTGGCAGTGGCGTCAACGAGCATGGCGACGTTGAAAGTCGTCGTGTCTGGCGCCGGGCGGACGAAATGCGGATTGAGCAGCAACAGGACGACCCCGGCGGCCGACAGCATCTTGGTCGCAATCAGCAGGCGCCAATAACGCTGCGACACGATGCCGCGATAGCCCCGGTAGCAGAGGGCTACCGCGATGAGGTAGACGAGCAGCCCGATCAGCAGGGGCAGCAGGGGAATGAGTGGAGTGAGGCGTATTGTCATGAAGTCGGCGCGGCGGCGTCGCGTCTACTGCGCGTCATTGCTGAGGCGCTTGAAGTACTCTTGTACGCGTTTCTTGTATTCGTCCGGCGGCTCACGGCCGTTGACCCGGGCCAGCTCGATCTGCTTGCGGAAGGCGTTGGCGAACAGCTTCGCCTCGAGCAACTGCGCGGTCTCGATCAGGAGGCCGAGTGCTTCGTTCAGCGGCTTGCCGCCATCGGACGCGCCGATGTTCCAGCCATGCATCTGCATCGACAACTCGGACATCTGCTGGTCGTTCATCTGCTGCGCCATCTTGTCGAGGTCCTGGGAAAATTCCTCGAGCAACTGTTCGCGCTCCTGCCCGGTCGTCTGCTCGTTCCTGGCGGCCTTCTGCGCTTTCTCGACATTCTTGAGGGTCTCCTCGAGCATGCGGGTAAGCCGCTCGCTACTCATGCCGGGGCGCGCGTCCATGGCGTTGCGCATGTGTGCCGCCATCTCACGCATCGCCTCTTCAGCGTCGCGCTGGAACTTCGAGGCCTTCTCCGTGCGCCCGTATTTGAGGCCGTTCTCGGCGCGCTTCATCGAGCCGCTGGTACCTTTGGCGTTGCCGGCGTTACGGCATTGCGACAAACTCTCCGACGCCTCGGGATTGCCCGCCTCTGTTTTCTTTGCGGCCTCGGACAACTCATCCATGAACTGGTCGAACTTCTCGCGAATCTGTTTCTGCTGGCCCGCCATCTCCTGGCGCTTCGGCTTGTCGGCATCCGGCAATTTCTCGGTGGCGCGCCGCAGTTGCTGCTGCTCTTTGCGAATCGTCTGGAGCTCTTCATTCAACGCTTCGAGCTCGTCACCGCCGAGATTGTCGCGGATCTCCTCGAGCATCTGCTTCGAGCGCTCCATGAAATTGACCGCCTGCTCGCCGCTCTTGGTCACCTGCTCGTCCCTGGCGTTTTCGATCTGCTCCAGCCAATGGCCCATGGCGCGTGAGGCTTTCGACATCTCATTGGTCGCCTCGGTGGCACGCGGCAGCTCGGCGAGCTCGCCCTTGAGGTCGTCGAGCTGGTCCCGGATCTTCTTTTCAGTACCGGCCATGAAACCGCGGGCCGCCGACGGCATGATCTTGTCCTTGCGGATCTCGAACTTGGCGTTGAGATTCTCCTGGCGGCCGATGAGGTCCTCGAGCTTCTCGATCGCCTCCTTGAGGCGATCGAGCTCCCTGGCGCGCTCGTCCTGCTCGTTCTGCTCGTTAACGTTCGCCTGTTCGCCTTCCTGTGGCTCGCTCTGCTCGCTGGATTTCGGCGCCGCCTCGATCATGATGGCGATCGAGATCAATTTCGACAAGGCCCGGGCCTGGTCCTGCAATGAGGCGTCCGGGTTCTTGCGCTGCAGGGAATCACGAGCGATCTTCATGCTGTCCATGGCATCTATAAAGAGGTTCTCCAGGTCACCGAGGTGAATGCCGCCGGCACCTTCCTTGGCGTCCTTCAGAACCTTGTCGGTGGCGGCCAGCAAAGCCTGCGCCCCAGTCCCCAGGTTGTCCAGGAGCTCGTCGCGGGCAACGTCGTCGTCGAGCCGCTGCAGCCCGACGGTCTGGCGGATCAAGTGTTTCTGCTCGGTGATCAGATGCCTGACATCAATCTTTACCGGCGGCGGGCCCTCGCCCGGCGGCGCCTTTTCCGGCTCCTGCGGTTCGGGGCGGATCTCGATGAAGCGGACCTCGGTGGCAGCGGTGTTCCGTTCCGGTGCGTTGTCGCTGGCCACGTAGTAGTACGAGATGACGTCGCCTTCGTACACGTTGTCGAGCTCGGGAATGGACAGGCCGAACACCGTGGTCTGGATGGTTTCCCAGGTTTCCGGGTCGCCCTTGTAAAGCTGCACGTGCTCCCAAGGCCGGCCGCTGATGGCGTATGACAAGGTGATCTCGTCGACCGCGTAATCGTCCGTCACCTTGCAGGAGAATGTGACGTCTTCCTCGGAGGTGAACTTGGCGTCGTCCACCGGCGTGATGGGCTCGATCAGGGGCGCGAAGTCCTCGATGACCTCGAAGTTGTAGGTGCGCTCGCTTTTGGTGGCGTGGCCGTGGCTGTCCTCGAGAATGATCGCGAAGGCGTCACTGGCAGTTGCGGTGATCTCCGCAACGTAGTGCGCATCATCGCCGGCGTTCAGCACGGCGTGTGCCTGTTCGGTCCAGGCCAAGGTGGCATCGACCGGCTTGTTGGCGGTTACCTCGATGGTGACAACGGCGCCCTCGGGCACCGTCAGGTCCTTCAATTCATGGTGCTCCTGGGCCTCGATGCCGGTGTAGGCCGGCGGCTCGACGCGAATGGCCGCGGCAATGATCGCCGGGTTCGCGAATGTCGAAACCGTGAAGACCCGGCTCTCCAGGGTCGGGGTCACGATGCGGTAGGTGAATGGGGCATCAATGGAAAACAGTTCGAAATACTTGTGATCGCCTTCCTTCTCGAACATGTCGTAGGCCATCGGCCCGTCGGCGAATTCGAAGACTATCCGGGCCTCGTTCGGGCCGCGGTTGATCTCGACGTCGATTACCAGGTCATCGCCGACGCCGACTTCGAGGGAGCCCGGAGTAATCGACATGCCGGTGAACTCGCCTCGCACGAGGTCGCCGAGGCGGGCCGAGGCCTTGTCTATGAGCGGCAGGTCGGCAAGCACCCAGGCGAGGCCGAGCCCGGCGAGAAAGGCCACCACCAAGGTCCCGGTGCGAACCGTGGCGCGGGCCACGAGTGGGCGCAGATCGGTCTTTTCGATCTGTTGCTCGACGTCGGACAGGAGCGCCTGGTGCAGGCCGGTGCGCTCCTTTTCCGGGGTGTTGCGCAGCAGCTCGACGGCGCAGATCAAAGAGTCCATGAGCTCGGGCTGCTGCTCCTCGACGGTAAGCGCGACGTCGCGGGCGTCCGGCAGGCGGGTGCCGAAGCCGATGAGGCGGACAACCAGGTAGATGACGGCCGCCGCCGCCAGGATCAGCAGCACCGGAAGCACGGTCGCCTCGCGCAGCGGCCAGGTGGCGTCGACGAGGCCGAGCACAAGTGACGGTGCGAGGAAGACGATCATCACCGCAGCAAGCAGCCGCAGCAGCTTCTGTCGAAGGAGAAAACGGGTTTCCCGCCCGATCCTCTGTATTAGCATTGGCGGGTTACCGGCCATTTTCGCGACTGCTCCGGAGCCATGCCTCGATGAATTTGTCGATGTCGCCATCAAGGACCGCAGCAGTGTTGCTGGTCTCCTCCTCGGTGCGAAGGTCCTTGACCATCTGGTACGGATGCAGGACGTACGAACGGATCTGGCTGCCCCAGGCGTTGTCCTCTTTCGGGCCGGCAGCGTCTTTCTGCTGCTGGTCGAGCTCGGCGCGCTGGCGCTGATAAAGTTTCGAGCGCAGCACTTTCATGGCGGTCGAGCGGTTCTTGTGCTGCGAACGCTCGTTCTGACAGGTCACGACAATGCCCGTGGGCTGATGCGTAATGCGAATGGCGCTGTCGGTGACATTGACATGCTGCCCGCCGGCGCCGCTGCTGCGGTAGGTGTCGATGCGCAGGTCCTTCTCGTCGATCTCGACGTCGACGTCGTCATCGATTTCCGGTGCAACCTCGAGGGCCGCGAAGGAGGTGTGGCGCCGCTTGTTGCTGTCGAACGGTGAAATGCGCACGAGCCGATGGACGCCACGCTCGGCCTGCAGGTGGCCGAAGGCATACTCGCCGCTCACCACCACGGTTACACTCTTGATCCCGGCCACGTCGTCCTTCTGCAGGTCGAGGATTTCCACGTTGAACCCGCGTCGCTCGCTCCAGCGCGTATACATGCGGTACAGCATGTTGGCCCAGTCACAGGACTCGGTGCCGCCGGAACCGGCATGCAGGCTGATGACCGCGTTGTTCTTGTCGAATTCGTTGCCGAGGAAACTGACGAGCTCGAGCTTGTCCAGGACCTCCTCGATGCGCAACGACTCGCTCTCGGCCTCGGCGATCATATCGGACTCGACGCCTTCTTCCTCCGCGAGCTCGGCCAGCACTTCGAAATTTTCGACATCGTCGGCAATCTTGTGGAACGGCTCGACGACACTCTTGCAGGCACTCAGTTCGGCAACGGTTGCCTGGGCAACTTCCTTGTTGTTCCAGAAGCCTGGATCAGACATGATCGTTGCAAGCTCGGCAACACGTTCGCTCTTCGAGGAGACCTCAAAGAAACCCCCTGAGATGCTCGATTCGATCGGTGGCCTTGCGCACACAGATTTTCAATTCATCGAGTGTCATCTCCGACCCTCCCGGGCGCGGGGTTAAACAACTGAACAACGCAATACACGACACAACAAACCAAACCGTGTAATATAGCATGGATTGCCGTCACTGTCCTCGATTTTTCCAGTGGCGGGCGGCGCTCGATCAACTCGCAATTGATTCAGCTGGAAAACAGTGTGTCCGGGCACGATGCACAGGGCCGGGCATGTGAAAAGTCAGGACCGGCAAGATGCCACGAGTGCCCGGCATTCCACCGGCGCCGGTCACACATTGATGACGAGAAAAATCCAGGTTGGCATACTACCATTACATCAACCGCCTTGGAGGAGCTCACATGCGCTCTCTGATAATTTTGTCGCTCGTTGGCCTCGCTGCCGGCTGCAGCACCACAGTCAACAAGGCTTTCTACCAGCCGACCAGCAAAGTTTACCGGACCCCGGACAAGGATGACCTCGACTATGAGGACGTTGCTTTCGCCAGTGCCGACGGCACCGTGCTCACCGGCTGGTTCATCCCGGCGACGTACGAACCACGCGGCACGGTCATCCACTTTCACGGCAACGCCCGGAACATGACGTCGCACTACCGCTACGTCGGGTGGATCGCCGACGAGGGGTTCAACGTGTTCGTGTTCGACTATCGCGGTTACGGCCGGTCGGCCGGCACACCGGGTCGCAAGGGCGTCTACGAGGACTGCGTTGCAGCGGTCCGCTACCTCCAGCAACGCGACGATGTCGATCCTGAAAAGATCATCGTGATCGGCCAGGGCCTCGGCGGCGCCAACGCCATCGCCGTCGTCGGCCGCGAGAACTTCGACGGGATTCTCGGCATTGTTGCGGAGGCGCCCTTCGCGGCGTCCGGGGAAATAGTGACGGACCGCCTGGCCGCGGCATCCGGGTCGCCCGGCAAGGCAGCTGGCAGCGACGCCTACAGCGCGGCTGCCGTTGTTGACCAGCTCGGGGTGCCGCTCATCGTGATTCATGGCACCGCCGACCGCGTCGTGCCGTACAGGCACGGCAAGCGGCTTTTCGACAAGGCAAAGGAGCCAAAGCAGATCTGGACGATCAAAGGCGGCCGCCACTGCGACGGCATGACCATCTACCACGAGAAGGTGCGGCCGCGCCTGCTGCGCATCTTCCGCGGCTGGGCGACGGCAGGCGAGAAGAAGAGCTTCCGCTGATCAGCCGCAGACGGCAATGCAGGAGATCTCGACCAGGACGTCCTTGGGCAGGCGCACCGCTTCGATCGCCTGGCGCGCCGGCAGGGGGTCGCCGGCAAAGCGCTCGGCGCAAACCTCGTTGAGGACGGCAAAGTCGTTCATGTCCTTGAGGAATACTTCCGCCTTGACGGCACGGTCGAGGCTGCTGCCGGCGGCGGCGAGCACCGCCGCCAGGTTGTCGAACACACGCTCAGCCTGCGGGCGGATACTGTCGCCGACGATCTCGCCGGTGGCGGGATCGAGCGGGATCTGGCCGGAGACAAAAACAAAATCCCCGGCGGTCACAGCCTGGGAATACGGTCCGATAGCTGCCGGTGCCTGGTCGGTGGCAACATTTCGTGCAACTGGCATAGGTCATCCTCCCGGTTGGCAGTCAGTCATGTTGCGGCAAAAGACGGGGTTATAGTACGCGCCGCTGCCGACAGTTCAACCAGCGATGACCGACTGTACTGTCCACAGACTCTATTCGCACTGAACGGACACGGGGATCCGTTCCAGCCAATTCGCAACAAGCGGACACAGAGATCCGTTCCAGCCAATTCGCGGATGACCTACGCACAACGCAAACTGATCGTGATCCATGGCTGGGGCGGCACTTTCGTCGATGCGGTCGAGCAGTTTTCGAGCTTGACGTCATTCCCCGTCGAATGGCGTGACGGCCTCTTCCGGGTACCACGCCGTGAAGGGCTGGTCCTGCGTCGTCTCCTGCAGCACGCCGAGCCCGATGCCTGTATCGAGGCGCTGCAGATGTTTATCATCAGCCGCTTCATGACAAGTTGCTTCGAGGACCGTCCGGTCAACGACGAGGACGCCGCAACTTTCAGCGAGGCGCGGACCTTCGACGATTATTCGCGGTTCGGCATTCCGTTCGCCGCCCGCGCGCGGCGGCGCCGGGCAACCCAGCTCGAGGTCGACGCCGGCGAAACGCTGGGCCCGCTGTTCGCGGTCATCGACGACCTGCGCGACCGGCTGATGCCGGGCAACCGTGAATGGCCCTCGGAACAGGAGGCAGGCGAGATCATTCGCCAGCTGTCGCCCGATGGTTTCAGCCTGCTGCCGCTGCTCGAGACAATCCGCGACATGCACGAGACCGGCGGCGACCTGGACACCGTCGGCAGCGCCGTGATGTACACCCACTGGCTGCGTGGCCGTGCCAAGGCCAATAACGAGTCCTTCCTCTACGGCCTGGACTACCAGTACGTCTTCAACAACTACCACGAAGGCCTCGTGCACCTGGCGAAGTACGGGCCGTCGGACGTCCTGCTCGCCGACCTGCCGGTCGGGGCGCTGCCGGAGTTCGACCACGACGTGCGCTATCTGCATGC
>JASLZG010000024.1:0-18290 GCA_030754995.1 Lentisphaeria bacterium | reverse complement strand
TATACCCGCGAGCAGTTGACGATGCTTCAGGCCCTGGTCAACGAGGGACTGCTCGGCGAGCTCCACCTGAGCGGCCCGCTACAGGGCGACGAGCTCGAATCAGGAGACCTGAAATGCGGCACCGACATGGTCTACGAAAATACCATCGCCGGGCAGCCCTGGGACACCGAAGGCGTGCGCCAACTCCGCCGCGCCGCGCACAGTGAGGACTTCGTCACCGACCGCAACGAGCTCGGCCGGATGCTGACCAACCTGATCAAGGGCGGTGTCTGCAAGGTACAACTGGCGCAGGTGATGTGGCAGTCGCTGCCGGAAAACGATTTGGCCGAACGGTTGCAGAATGCCGGCTGGAACCAGTTGATTGCCGAGTTGACAGCGTATTATCAGGCTCACGAGACGACCATGCAACAGCACGTCTACCTGATCGAGGCGGCGCGGCCGGACAACAGCACCGCCCTGGCCGGGGGCCCGGCCCTGGGCCCCGGCAGCGACGTGCCGGCGCCGACCGACGGCGAGCGGGTCGGGGCCGGCGGCAACCTCAAAATCCTGATGGCCATGGCGGCCCGCACAGAACCCGGGCAACCGCGGATCCCGGTCGGCAAGGCGGTGGAATTCTTCGCGCGCACATACCCCGAGGCCGACTATATCCTCTACTGCTTCGGCTCCAGCCTGATGGTAGGGCGCCGGCTCAATCAGGCGGACTTGTCGCTGAATCTCGGGACGCTCATGCCGCAGATCGGCGGCCCGGGCGACGGCGGCCACGCCGGCGCCGCCGTTTGCCGACCGGAAGACAACGAGCATTATCCGCAGGCCATTCTCGGTCGAGTCAACGGAACGACATTCAAGCGGTTCGTCTCCTACCTGGGCTCCCGGCTCACCGCCCTCGGCTTCCGGACGCGACGCCTGCGGGACTTGTCGGGAAACAGGCCGTCACCGCTCCATCGCGGCGGTCGCCGAATCCTGCTCCTGACCGCCGCAGCGATCCTTGTGGGGCTGCTGCTGATCATGCTCAACCCGGCCTATCGTCCGCAGGCAATCCTCAAGAGCAACGAGAACTTCTTTCCGCATATCCGGGCAGAGACGCTGGACCAGGCCGAGGACGACGCCCGATGATGGCGACACGGTTCATCACGCTCGGCCTGGCGTTCATCGCCGGCATTGTTGCGGCGGTCTGCCTGCGCCGGGAGATCCCCGCGGTCGTGCTGCTGCTGCCGGCCCTGGCCGGATTTGGTTTCACCGTCTACGACATCTGGCGCGACCGCCGCTGGCTGCCGGGGCGCCGATCCATGACGATGCTGGCAGTTGCGATGTTCGCATTGCCATTGGGCTACTGGCGCACCATGATCAACGTCGGGCCGCCGGCCGACGGCAGCCTGGCGCAGACGCTGCAGGCACTCGACAACTGGACGGATTTGACGGTGCGCGGCCGCGTCGTCGCCGAACCGGACTTCCGCTCCGCAACGCAGGGATACCTGAGGCTGCGGGTCGATGAAATTCAGGTCGCCGATGGCGAATGGACACCCGTGGCCCCCGGCAACATCCAGTTGCGCGTCGCGCTCGGGCCGGATGCCGACGATGCGGAGAGCGCACATTTCGAGGCATTGATGGACCCCGCGGGCTACGGCTACACAATCACCGCAGAAACCCGCTTTGTTGCCGCCCGCCCCCCGCGCAATCCCGGGGAGTTCAACTTTCAGTCGTTCCTGCTGCAGAGCGATGTCCTGGCCCAGATGCGTTGCCGGCCGAATGCCGTTGTCATCGATGAGCGTACGGCCGGCAACCCGCTCACCGAGCTGGCGCTGCGGACCAAGGAGGCATTCCTGGTCACCTGCAAGCGCACCGTCCGTGAACCGTGCAGCCGGCTGGTGGCGGTGACCACGCTGGGCGCCAGGCGGGCAATGTACAATGTCGACTTCCGCGGCAACGACGTCCGCGATGCCTTTCGCCATGCCGGCGTCGGGCACGTCCTGGCGGTTTCCGGGCTGCACGTCAGCATCATCTCGCTGCTGCTGTATTCGCTGCTGCGGCTCACCGGGCTGCGGCCGACGGCATTCGTGCCGGTGCTCATTCTGTTTCTGATCCTGTTCGCGCTGCTCACCGGGGCCCGACCCTCGTCGGTACGCGCGGTGATCATGAACTCCGTCGTGCTGATCGCTTTTGCATATCTGCACATGAATCTGCGGCAAGCGACGTATGTCGGCCTGGCACTGTCGTCGTTCATGATCCTTATCGACAACCCGGTCGTTCTGTTCGCGCCGAGCTTTCTCTTGTCGTTCGGGGCAGTGCTGTCGCTGGTGCTGATCACCCCGGTGCTGGAGCGCTGGATCTGCCTGCTGCGCGGCGTGTCGCTGGTCGTCGCGATCCTCTGGTTCATCGGCATTTTCATGTTGTGTTGCCTGCGGCTCGACATTCTCGTCGACAGCCGCGTCTTTACCGCCCTGCTCGCGGCGTTGTGGCTGGGCCTTCGCGCCGGAGCGCGGCTCAACGAGAAATTTCCCTGGCTCTGGCGGATCGATCTCAACCGCGTGCCACGGCTGCTGCGGCTCTTCATCCTGGCGCAACTGGCGATTCAGCTTGGCATGATGATCCCGCTCTCCGCGTGGTTCTTCGGACAGTTCCCGGTGGCCGGAATCATCGTCAATCTGATCGCCATTCCGGCAGTCGGCGTGCTCGTGCAGCTCGGCATGCTGACGGGGCTCGCCGGCCTGGTGCCGGTCATCGGTCCATGGCTGGCGACACCCCTGGGCGCGGCGGCGACGATCGTCGGCTACCTGTTTTTCTGGATGACCCATTTTTCCGTCTGCTTCTTCCCGTTTCCGGCAACACCGAAACCGTCGCCCGGCTGGATGCTGGGCTACTACCTGGCGCTGCTCGCGATGCTGCTCGCAGACGCCTGGGCGGTCACCCTGCAAAAGTACCTGTACGCCTTCTGGCGGCGCCTTGGCCCGATGCCCTTTGTGCGGGTTCTCGCCCATGCCCTGCTCGTAGTGATCTGCGTCGGCGCGCTGGCCGCCTGGCACAACCGCAAAGACACCCTCAAAGGGGTGACCGTTTTCCATGCCGGCGATTTCCCCGTCATCGCGGCAGTATCGACGCAGGGCCGGGCGCTGCTGATCAATGGCGGCAGCAGTTTTGTCGGGCGCAACATCGTGTTCGAAGGCCTGCGCGCCCAGGGCGTCACCCGCCTCGACGACGTGGTGATCGCCGGGGTCGCGCCGCAGATCGGTAACCAGGGCGTTGCCGCGCTCAGCAGCAGGTTGCCGGTCGCCACCCTGATGGTCCCCGTCAAAACAACCGCCGATGAGAGCTATCTCGATGCCGTCGGCGACGATTACCTGATTCGCAAGGCGGCGGACGATGCGCCGTGGGCAACCGCATACGACCAGGCCTATGAGGCGCTGCGGGACGCTGCCGGCGAACACAACTTTCCGGTGAGGCTGATCGCGCCGGGACTGCTGGCCAAGTGGCAGGGGTTGCGGCTGGAGGCACTGCCGACGCTCGAGAAACCTCCGCGCCGCTTTACCGCGGCGGCACGATCGCCGCTCCTGCGCCTGGACACCGGGCCGTTTACCTGGGTGATCGTCACCGACGGTATCCCGTGGGCCGTCGAGCGCATGCTGCAGGATGCACCGGTGCGTTGCGATGTGCTGGTGCTGCCCGACAATGCCTTTTCGTTCCGGCGACAGTACGATGAGCTGGTCGACACCGCCATCGCCATGACGGCACCGCGCGTCGTCATCTTCGCCGACGGCCGCCGTTCCCGGAACTTCGATGTGGAGACGCTGGCCGCAGCCCACGACGACATCGAATTCTTCACCACCGACGCCGACGGCGCCGTGCACGGCGTCATCGACGCGGGCAGCCTGGTGCTGCGCGGGTATCTCAGCCAGCAGACCGTGCGGCTTGCGGGGCAGACCTTAAAGACGGAGCCCCGGCCGTGACCGGCCGCGAACAACTCATTTTGTCGAGCCGCTTGGAAGGTCGTCGCTGGTGCCTATATTGCTGCCAGGTCAGTATTCAACGGCAGCGCTGTGCCATCATGCCAAAATATTGAGGGAAAGAGCAGCATGTCAAAATTCCACCGACTCACCGCCTTTGTCCTGCTCGCCTCGCTGTTCACCACGGGCTGCGGCGATCCGGCAACGGACGGGTCCGATGGCAGCGGCAGCCAGCCGGCACCCAGCCGTAACGGGTCCGGCGCATCCGGGTCCGACGCATCCAGTGCCCGCACATCGGGCGCCGGCACGGCCGTCGACCGGGCCGCCCCAACGGCCGTTTCGCAGCCGGCCGTCAAGAACAGTTTCACGGAAATTACCTCGCAGCTCGACGCCGGGGGGCAGTTGTATTTCTACCTGAGCACCGAACACGCCCTCGCCAAACTGACGGATGCAATCAACGATCTGCACAAGATGCTGTCGCCGTATGAGGAAAAGGCCGGCGAGCCGATGGGCATCTTTTTCAAAACCCTGAATACGATTGTCGCCGAAAGCGGCCTGGTCGAAATCAGCGGCCTCGGTGCCAGCTCCTTTGCCATTTCCGACGTGCTGTACCGCAACCGCGTCGTCCTGCACCATTACCAGGACGACGGCGGCGGCAAGCTGTGGCAGATGTTCGGGTCGGAGCCGAAGCCGTTGGAGATGCTCGACCTGTTGCCGGCCAATACAGCGATCGCCTACTATGCCGACGTCGACGTGGAGTTGGCGTGGAAGTGGATCGGGAGCACGGTCATGTCGACTGGCGTCCAGGAAATCCAGCAACAGTGGGGCAGGATGGAAGAGGGGCTGGATGATCGGGGTGTCGATATCAACGCCTTGCTCGGCTCACTCGACAACAGCTTCGGAATAGCGGTTACGCTGGATCACGACGAGAAAGTTCTGGTGCCGGTCGAGGACGTCAATCTGATGATCCCGGAACCTGCCATGTTCGCCGTCCTCACGGTGAAGGACGATACGCTCTTCAACATGCTCGAGGAGTCCTTCGCGGAGGCTGATGTCGGCTTGGAAACACGCGATAACGGCGGCCTCAGGATGCGCGTCATGGGTCAAAAAATACCGGTGCCGTTTGCGCTGCAGCCGGCGTTCGCCCGGAGCGGAGATTATCTGTTTCTGGCGAGTACGCCCCAGGCCATTGAAAGGGCGCTGGCAGTCAAGGGCGGGGCGCCCGGCCTCAAGAGCACCGACAACTTCAAGAAGCTGGCCGTCGACATTCCCGAGACCGGCAACCAGTTTCACTATGTCAGCCCCGGCCTGGCGCCGGTCATCGAAGACCTCTACCGGCGCATCGTCGAGGAAGCTGGCGAACCGGGATTCGATACGCTCGTTGACCTGATGCACTTCGAAGAGTTCCTCCACGGCTACGGCGTCATGCAGGTTACGGGCGAGGGCATGGTGCTGAGCGCCAATTCCAATCACATGGCGGTGTCCGCTACAGTGCTGCACTTTCTCGGGCCGGCGATAATCATTTCCTCCGCCATCCTCCCACCGATGCTGACCAAGGCGCGGCAGAACTCCCTTGAAACGATTTCTGAATCTCAACTCAAGCAGATCGGGCTCGGCCTGATCATGTATGCCGGTGACGACATCGAGGAGGGCAAGCTGCCGGAAAAAGACAATGCCGCGGGACTCAACGAACTGATTGCCAACAGCTACCTGATGAACGGCGCCTATGTCAACCCGAGGTCAAAACGCCACAAGCCCGGCAAGGAGAACGAACCGCTGACGGAGAAAACCTGCTCGTACATCTACTTCGGCGGCCTGCGCGATGTCAACAGATATCCGACCGTCTCACCTCTAGTCTTCGACAAGCCCGGCGTCCCCGGCAACACCCGGGTCCTCTTCCTCGACGGCCACGTTGAATCGCTGCAGGGCTCGTTCGATTCATGCGAGGCGGTAATCAAGGCGCTGGACAACGACCGTCTACCGAAGAAACACAAGCAATGGTACCTCGACAAGGCCAAGGCAATGGACGAGCGCCGGGACAAGCTCGAGTACTGAGGAGGAGGAGTGCACCATGGCGGATCTTGCCATACTCGTAGCCGGAGTCGGCCACATGGGCCGGTCGCATACGTTGGCCTACCGCGAGCTCGACGGTTTCAAGGTCGCCGGCATCGTGACCCGGACCGACAGCGGCAAACCATTTGCCGACGAGCTCGGCGTACCACACTTCACCGACTACAGCGCCGCGCTGGCCGAGACCCGTCCACAAGCGGTGTCGATCAACACCTATACCGGCTCGCATTTCGACTACGTCACGCAGGCGCTGCAGGCCGACTGCCATGTCTTCGTCGAGAAGCCGCTGGCGGAAACCGTCGAGCAGGCTGAAGCGATCGTCGCACTGGCCACGGAACGCCGCCGCAAGCTGGTTGTCGGCTACATCCTGCGGCATCATCCGTCGTGGACCCGCTTTGTCGAGATCGCCCGGACCCTTGGCAAACCGCTGGTCATGCGGATGAACCTCAACCAGCAGAGCGCCGGCGAGACCTGGCAACTCCACCGGAACATCATGGAGAGCCAGTCGCCCATCGTCGACTGCGGCGTCCACTATGTCGATGTCATGTGCCAGATGACCCGCTCGCGGCCGCGGCGCGTGCATGCCATCGGGGCCCGGCTCTCCGATGTCCTGGCCCCGGACATGTACAACTACGGGCAGTTGCAGTTGACCTTCGAGGACGGCTCGGTCGGCTGGTACGAGGCCGGCTGGGGCCCGATGATGAGCGAGGTCGCCTTCTTCGTGAAAGATGTCGTCGGCCCGAAAGGCTGCGTCAGCATTGTTTCCGGCGCCACCGGAGACTCGGACGACATCGGTTCGCACACCCAGGCCAACTGCCTGCGGCGGCACTTCGCCGGCCTCGACGACGACGGCAACCCCACCGCCCCCGACGAACTCATTGACACCGCCGATGAACCGGATCACCTGGCCCTGTGCCACCGTGAACAGGCGTGGCTGCTCGACGCCATCCGCAACGACCTCGACCTCACAGATCACATGCAGGACGCCGTCGACAGCCTCAGGATCGTGTTGGCAGCAGACGAATCCGTGCGCACCGGACAGGTGATTGAACTGTAAACTCCAACAGTTCCAGCATCCCTCAGTCCGCGTTGCCGATCAATGACTGCACGTTGATCGGCAGCTTGCCGGCCGCCGGCGTTTCACAACCATCGACGTTGTAGTATCCTGTCAGGTTCTCGACGCGCCCTGAGAACTTGCCGAGCGTGTCCTCGACCACGAAGTAGTCGAAACCCGGAATGACCCGGTCGTTGAAGTCCCGGCCACGACCGCGCAATGCCACGTCGAGCATGGTCACGACCTGCTCGTCCAGTGGGTCGTCGCTTTCCAGCGTAATGGCGCCGTAGAACTCCTGGCACTCGGTGTAACCGGCGTTGTGTGTCCCGGTGTACGGCTTCATGCGCGACAGACCCGACGGGAGATCCGGAATCTCCTCGTCCAGTCGCGCCCGCATGCCCGCGGCCGCATCGGCACCGTGTTCCGTACAGACGCGAGCGAGTACGGCTTCGGTGCGGTCGTTGTAAAAATCCACGAGGCTCTGCTCCTGCAGTTTTGCCGGCCGGTGGTTCTCGACGACGTCCTTGTAATTGTCAAAGCCGACACGGAACCCTTCCTCGACCAGGTCGCGCCAGGACGTCTGGTACGCCGTTTCCGGGTGGTCGCCGGTGGTCGCCACGATCGAGCGCCGGCAGCAGGCCGTCAGGCCGTCGCGTTTTCCGGAGGCGCCGATGTGGACAAACTCGCCGGCCTGGATCGGGCGGTTCAGGCAAGGGCCGATCATCGTGACATTCGCTTCGTCGGAGCCGGCCATCGTGGGAAAACCGTAACGCTCCAACCCCCACAGCTTGGCCACGAAATCGCCATACGCCGCCACTTCAGTCTCCAGCATGCCCGGCTCGAGCACTGCCAGCATGGCGCGCACCATCAGCGTGGTGCCGGTCGAGGCGTCGCGCAAAAGCTGCATTTCGTCGTCGCTCTTGAGGTTCTTGATGCGCTGATACGGCTCCTGCGCGTCGATAATGTTCTCGGGCCCGCCGACGATCGTCTCGAGATTCGCCAGCACGCCGGCGGGGATCACCTGGCGCGGCGTCATCAGCGCGATGCGGTTGACCGCCTTGCCGGCGACCCCGGCCAGGATGTCTTCGAGCGCAAACCCCTCGACCGGATACTTTTCGTCGGCGAGCTGCAGGGATTCGGTCGGGTAAACGCGGGTGCCGCCGTGTCCAGCGAGCTGGCCGGCAATGTAGACCCCCTCGAAGCCGGCGATGATGCCGGACGTTTCCTCATCCGGCCCCAGCGCGCCGGCCACCTGCTCGACGGAAACATTGGTGTTGCCGAACAGGTACGGCACGTCGCCGGAATAGTGCTCGTCGCAAAAGACAAATCCGAGGTCGGCACTGTACGGCGGCGCGCTGATCGCCTGCCAGACGCGCCGGCGCCGGTCACGAAATTCGGCCGTCGAAATCTTGCGGCTGCGGTCGATTGTCGGCCAGGTGTCCAGCAGGCGCATGACGCGCCCGGTCTTATCGCGGTGTGATTCCATGATGTTTCTCCATTGGGGGCGTCGAATGCGTGGCGGCGCCGGTAATCCGCCGCGCAACACAAGGCTGTTTGGTGATCATTCTTCCGGCTTTCCCAGCAATTCCGCCAGGGTCGAGGGATCTATGTTGCCGCCGCTGATCACCGCAACGACGTTCGCGGCCGGCGGCAGCTCGTGCCGGCGATTGAGCAGCGCCGCCACGGGCACGGCGCCGCTTGGTTCCGCCACCAGGCGCGCGTCCAGTGCGAGCGTCTTTACGGCGGCGCGTATTTCATCCTCGCCGACGGTGATGATGTCATCGACATAGTGGCGCATATAGCTGAACGTAATATCGCCGACCCGGGGCGCCCGCATGCCGTCGGCAATCGTCTGCCGGGTCTGCTCGTTTGACAGCTCGACGATCTCGTCGGCGCGCAAGCTCAGTTGCGCGGCGTTCGAAAGTTCCGATTGCACGCCAACGACCCTGACGTCCGGCCGCGACATCTTGAGCGCGGCGCTGACGCCGCTCGCCAGGCCGCCGCCGCCGATCGGTACGAGCACCAGGTCGACATCCGGCAACTCCTCGAAAATCTCGCGGCCGCAGGTGCCCTGGCCCGCAATGATCGTGTGGTCATTGAACGGTGTCACCATCTCCAGCCCCTGCTCCTGCGCCAACGCCTCGGCGCGGGCCCGCCACTCCTCCTCGCCGCCCTCGTGCAGGAGCACCACTTCGGCGCCCATCGCCGCCGTCTTCGCCCGCTTGATCTCGGGCGCCCGTGCCGGCATGACGATCACTGCGCGGATGCCGAGGGCGCGCGCCGCGTAGGCGACGCCCTGGGCATGATTGCCGCTGGAAAAAGCAATGACCCCGCGGCGGCGCGCCGCCTCCGTCAGTGAGGCGATCTTGTTGTAACCGCCGCGCAGCTTGAAGGCGCCTATCGGCTGCAGGCTTTCCGGCTTGAAATACCAGGCCTCCCCCGCCGGCGCCGCCGGCCATTGCACCAGGGGCGTCCGGGCGGCCACGCCGGCAATGCGTGCCTGTGCCTGTTTGATGTCGTCGAGGGTGATCATCCTGGTGTCTGGTTCGGGTTCAACGCCCATGCTGATGACGCTTTGGCAGTTGGGGATGGTTTTCGACCAGCCACCGCGCTTCGGCGGCAATCGCCTCGGCACAGGCCTCGGCCCAGGCTTCGCCCTGTTCGGCCGTGGCGTCCACCGCATCGGCCCCGTGCGCCCGCCCGCAAAGTTTCGGGTGCCGGTCGAGCTCGGCAAGATCGACGGTTTCCGGCGCCGCCGCCTGCATCAGGCTGGTCTCCCACTTGCCGCCGTGATCCCCGTCGAGCCCGGCAGCGTCGAACTCGCCGCCGACATCGATCGTCACCGCTTGCCCTGCCATCGACGATGCCCGGGCAAACGCCACGGCCACGGGCTTCGCCCAATGCACCAGCGGGTTGTGGCCGGAACAGATGTAGATCGAGCGAAAACCGAAACGCGCAATCGTTTCGAGCGACATGCGGAGCAGCCGCTGATACGCCAGCCACTGCTCCTGCACATCCATGCCGCCGTGGCGGCCGAAGCCGAAAAAACGCGCCGACTCCGTGCCGTAGGCCGCGGCGATTTTTTCGCCGTCCGCCGGGTCCGTGACGCCCATGAAGAAACTGTCACCCGGGAGGCCGTGGTAAACGGGCGGAAACACCGCGCCGCCGCCCAGCCGGCGGGCGGCGCGGCAGCAAATGTCGTGAGCTTTGAGGCCGTCCGTACCGACGGGTGCCTGCAGGCCGTGCCATTCCAGCGCGCCCAGCGGCAGAAATGCGATGTCCGCAACTTCCCGGCACCTCCGGATCTGATCAGGTCGCAGGCGTTCGAATTCGACTGGCGGCTGTTGGCTCATAATTCTCCCGTGAGGTTATTTATTCCTGTCAGAATCTACAAGGACTGCTATCTTTGTGCCACGTCTCAACAACTATTCGGAGAAGTTCTATGATCAAGCTGGCAACGATGACCAGTGTCTGTCCTGACTGGACGCTCGAGGAAACCATCGCGGCAATGAAACGTCACGGCTACACCGGGCTGGAGGCGCGCGTCGAATGGGGCCACAAGTCCGGTATCGAAGCGGATTTGACCAGTGCCCAGCGGCGCGACGTTCGCCAACGTCTCGAAGACGAGGGGCTTTCCTGCTGTTGCATCGCCACCGGGGTGCGCCTGGCAACGCCCGATGCCGATGAACGCGCCGCTGATATCGAGGCGTTACGCAAATACATCGACCTGGCAGCCGACATGGGGGCGCCGTACGTGCGCACCTTCGGCGGCGCCTACGCGACCGACTGTGATTTTCCGTTCGTTGTCGAGTACACTGCCGAGGGTTACCGGCAGATCATCGACCAGGCGGCGGCGGCGAACGTGACGGTTCTCTTCGAGACGCACGATTCCTGGTGCGACTCGTCGCCGGTCGCCGGTGTCCTGCAGCTCGTGGACAGCCCCAACGTGCAGGCGCTGTGGGATCTCCTGCACCCCATGCGCCGCATGGAGAAGCCCACGACAACCATGGAAGTCCTGGGAAAGTACACCCGCCACACCCACGGCCATGACGGTATGATTGTCGGCGACGCAATCGTCGTCTGTGAACTCGGCGCCGGCCAGTTCGACCACGCCAAACCGCTGCATCTGCTGCACGATGCCGGATACGACGGCTACTTCTCGGTCGAAGTCATTCATGAGCCCGGCAGCGAACACGACGCCGAGGGCGTCCTCAAACAGTACGCCGAAGAATTCCGCCGCATCATGGCGGACCGCCAATAAAGCAAGGAGCGACCAATGAACGTCGACCGCCAGACAATCGCCGCCGGCCTCCGATCTGTCGGGCTGGACACCGGCAACATCGTGCTGCTGCACAGTTCGCTGGCCAGCTTCGGGCATGTCGATGGCGGCGCCGATGCGGTGGTCGACGCTTTTCTCGACGTGCTTGGCGAGAGCGGCACGCTGCTGGTGCCCGTCTTCGGGGCGCTCGGCATCATCACGGAAGTTGTCCGCAACCGGCCGAACGCTGTCTGCAGCGTGCATCCGCGCGCCGCCGCGGCGGCGATCGGCGGCGATGCCGAAGCGCTGTGCCGCGACCACTGGAAGGCGGAGACGGCGCACGGTACGGACACGCCGTACATGCGCCTGTACGAAAAGAACGGCTTCATTTGCCTGCTCGGCGTCGACCAGGACCGCAGTACGTTCCTGCACAGCGTCGAGGCCATGCTGCGCCTGCCATACCTTGCCAACACCGCCGAGTTCACTTTCGATTCGCCTGAGGGCGAACTCACCAAAAGCTGGAAATTCTTTCCCGGGCCGCACCGCAATTTCATCGGTATCGAGCACCGGCTTCGCGATGCCGGCATCATCCAGACGACCCGCATCGGCAACGCTGTTGTGCGCCTGATGCCGGCCCGTGAGCTTTATGACGACCTGGTGCACGCGGGCCGCACCGCACCCGACCTGTTCCTCTGCGACAACCCGAACTGCAATGACTGCGTCACCCAGCGGTCCGGGCTGCGGACGCACCGGCTGGCCGCGGAAAGCTTCACGCTCACCGCCGCCGCCTCACTTGCCGGGCGCTACGTTCCGGAGGTCATCGAGAACTGTCACCGCGCCGGCATTCAACACGTCGAGCTGGATGCCATGGAAGGTCATACGCTGGCCTACACGCCACCGGAACAGGTGGCGGCAACCGTCGATGAGCTCCAGCGCGGCGGCATCGCCGTGACCGGCCTGCGGCTGCCCGTCGTCACTCCGGATGCCCCGTGCTGGGAAGCCGATGACTACCCGGTCAGCCGCATCTCCATGCCGCTTTGCGCCGATGCGGCGAGGTACGCCGAAATGGCCGCGGCCGGCGGTCGTCAACTGTCGTTCTATAACACGGAACAGAGCAGCAGCGTGGCGGCCGGGATCATGAAGGAGATGCAGGCACAGGGACACACGCCCGGCTTTGTCTTTGACGCCGCCGCCTTCGCGCGCTGTGATGAAAAGCCGTTTCTCAAGAGCTCCAAAGCGAAGCTCAGGCAGTACATCGACCAGTTGATCGTCGAGGACGTCACCTGGGACGGGACCGCAACGGCGCTCGCCGCGGGCAATGCAGAGATCAAGGAAATGATCTCGACCCTGCGCTGTGTCAGTTTCGCCGGCCCCGTAGTGCTGGGCGCCGGCAATCGCGCCGTCGGCAACCTGCAAACGGCCGCCGACCGGTTCATGCAACTGCTCGAGACGATGTAATTTCGGGGCCTTCTGTTGCGCCGCGCCGCGATGGTGCGCCATGGTGGCACGATTGACCCGCAGTCACTCTTCCTGTTGCTGCTGCAGATTCGCTTGCGCCGCCTTCAACAGGCGCCGCGAAGCGTCGTCGCCGGGATTGATCCGCAAGGCTTCGCCGAACCATTTGACCGCATTTTCGTAGCGCGATTGTGATTCAAACGTCAGGCCGAGATTGCGCATGGCGTCGTTGAACCGGGGCTCAAGCTCGATCGCTTTCAGGAACTCGCGCTCGGCCGCTTCGTACTCCTTCAGGCGCGCCTGGACAATGCCCAGGTAATTGTGCGCGTTCGCCGAGTGCGGATCGAGCTCGACGGCCAGCTCGAGGCGTTCCCGCGCCTCTGCCAGTTGACCGTTGGCGGCCAGTGCGACACCGTAATTGTATTGGGCTTTCATGTTGTGCCGGTCCAACGCCACGGCCCGTTCGCAAAGCAATATTGCATCCGCCACCTGGTCATGCCGCAGGCAGAGCTCACTCAGGCTGATCATCGCTTTCGTATGATTCGGATTGAGCCGCAGGGCCTCTTTGTAATGGAACACCGCCGCCTCGTCGTCGACCCCGCTCAGGGCCACTGCGAGACTGTTGTGGGCCAGGTCATTGTCCGTAGTGCAGTCGACCGCATGCTGGAACAGCGTCGCGCTGTTGCGCCAGTGCTGCAGTTGCAGCCAGGTACCGGCGGCCATCAGCAGCACGACGGCAAGCGCCAACGCCCGCGCTATCCGCGGCCATCCCTCCAGCCACCGCCGCACCGACCACGTCGCGATGATGAGGATGCCGATCTGCGGGATGTAGGTGTAGCGGTCTGCGTGGGCGGCGCTGCCGATGTGCACGAGACCGATCACCGGCACCAGCGTGCCAAGATACCACAGCCAACCGGTGCCTGCCCAGGGTCGGCGCCGGTAGGCGATGAGCGCGAGAACCGTGCCGGCCGCCAACAGCACAGCTGCCGCCCACGCCGCGGTGAAATTCACGGTGTCGCCCAGATGCGGATAGAACACCGCCAGGTTCGCCGGGTAAATCGTCTGCCAAAGGTAGGTCACGCAGGCAATCGCCGCGTTGGCGAAACGGATGTCCAGCGGGAACTCCGCTGTCGACTTGATGGCGCCACCTTCGAGCTGGACCCGGTAGGTGATCAAACATGACACGGCGACGAGGAGGAGCATCGGAATCTTCTCGGCGATCAGGAACCGGATCGAAGGGGTTGTCGCGTCCGGCCGTTGCCGTCGGGCCAGGGGCCACGCGTCGAGCAGGAGAAAAACACCGGGCAACGTCACCAGCATCGGCTTCGCCATCAACCCGAGCGCCAGCAGGGCCAGCACGAACAGATAGCGCATGGCCCGCCGCGAACCGCTGCCCTGCTCACGGGTGTAGGCGAGGTACGCCAGCATCGTCAGCATCCAGAACAGTGCCGAAAGCACGTCCTTGCGCTCCGAAACCCAGGCTACCGATTCGACGTGCAGCGGATGCAGTGCGAAGCCCGCAGCAACAAACGCCGCCGGCCAGAGATTGCCGGTGGCACGAAACAGGAACAACAGCAGCAGGTTGGCGGCGATGATGTGCAGAAGGACGTTGGTGGCATGGTGCCCGCCCGCCGCCAGCCCGTAGATCTGGCAGTCCAGCATGTGGCTGAACCAGGTCAGCGGATGCCAGTTGGATGCGGCTGTCGAGGTGAAGGCCCAACGGGCGCCGGCCACCGTGACCCCGGCCTTGACGATCCGGTTGTCCGTGATGTACGCGTCGTCGTCGAAATTGACGAAATCGAAACTGACAACCTGGGCGTACACGACAAGGGTCAACAGGGTGAGGGCCGCCATCGCCTTGAACAGCGCCGGTCGCGGCGCCGCGGCGGACGATTCCCGGACAGGCTTGTTGCTGTCGCTCACGCGAACAAGGTACCGATATCATCGTCGGCCGCGACAAACCTGCCGCCGTCAACGACGTCGTGCTGTCGGCCGCCGGACCATTTGCCGATGCGATACAGCGTTGCGTAAACAAAGGACGGCGTGGCACCGCCCTGGTTGCCGACGATTTCGGCCCGGCGAACGTTGTCGATCATCCAGGCCGGCAGCGTCATGTGGTACGGATTGCGCTCGACTTCACCAACGTGAAAGGTCAGCGCCGTCACCAGCTCGCCGACGTCGTGGGTCGACGACTCGATCATCACGTTCGGTGCCGGCATCTGGCTCCAGAACTCCGTCTCGACCGTGTAACACTCAAAATCCGCCGGCTGCTTGGACAACGCCTCGATGACCGCGAAATAAGTGCCGACGTGCGACGTATTGGCATCGGTTTCGTGCGGGTACAGGACAATTTGCGGCCGGTGCTCGGCCAGGATGCCGGCGAGGCAGTCAACGTTGTGCTGCCACTTCGCCGGATCACCTTCACGGGTCTTCGCGTTGACGCCCTCGAGGCCGTTCGGGGCGGTCTGCACAAGCTCGAACCCGAGGTAGTCACAGGCGTTGCGCAGCTCTTCGAGGCGCCCCTGTTGGCGATCCCGGTTGCTGCCCTGGGTGACCGCGACATTGACGACGCGGTGACCGCCTTCCCGGCACAAACGCAGGGCGACGCCGCCGAAGATGCATTCGTCGTCGGGGTGCGGGGAAAAGAGCATTGTCACCGGCGCGTCCGCTGCCGGTTGCGGTCGCGCCACCGTGGTGAACCCGCCTTTCTGCCAGTCGGCGCCGTCGCGGATCGAGTCGGCGAGTTGCGAGACAAATTTATGGTACGGGTTAGCCATGTTACTTCTTGCCGTGGCACGGCCAACGGCGAATCGCGGGTTTTGGTTCAGGCGTCACTTCAGTGAGGGCAGGCTGGCAGCGACCATGGCCTGTCCGTGGCGTTTGAACTTTTCGTCCGGCGTGTGAAAACGGATCGACTCGGCGAGCTCGGGGAAATCAGTGTTCAAGACGTTGCGGGCCTCGGCGAGAATAACCTGGCCGCCGGGCCCCGACGTGAGACGTCCGAGAATCAGGACGTGCTCGAAATCGTAGTAGTCGGCGTAATGCGCCAGGGTATATCCGAAGCAGGTGCCGATGGTCTGATAGATCCGCTCGGCGCGTGCATCGCCTTCCGCCATCAATGCCTGGATCGCCTTGAGTTTTTCCGGCTGCGGCAGGTCGTCTGCCAGCTCGATGCCGGCGACGTCGTGCAGACGCGCGGTGCACTGCTGCGAGAAATAAAGTGCCCCGCCACCCTGGTCGCCCGACCATTCGTCGATCGGCCCGGCGGGATTGTAGTCGACCGGCGCGAAGGCCAGCTCGTTGAGCCAGGAAGTGATGTTGCCGTGCGGGTTGACGTAACCGGCGGCCTCGCTCGAGCCCATGGCGACACCGAGCACGCCGTTGGCGTCGATGCTCATGGAACCGGCCAGGGCGGTCACCTCACCGTCGTTGGCGAGCTCGAACGGCACCCGCCACTCGTCGCGCAGGTTCAAGAAAAGTGGCTTGACGCGGGCTTCGAAATCGCCCGGCTCGACACCGCGGAACAGCGAGGCGATCTGCACCCGGTTGTTCACGTAGATACCGGCGACACTGCCGCCGATGGCATCGACGCGCGGCAGATGGGCGGCGGCGTCCTTGAGCGCCTCGTTGATCTGGTCATAATGCCATTGCGGATCGGTTTGCGGCTTCGGGTCCCACTCGACTTCGTTGCTGTAGACCGTCTCGCCGTCGATCACCGCGGCGACCTTTCGATCGCTGGCGCCAAGGTCGAAACCGATGCGGCAGCCGTCCAGGTGCCGGCCGAGCGGCGAACTGACATGGTGCTCCTGCGGCACCTCGCCGGCATCGACGATGTTCAGCTCGAAGGGGCGCTCATAGACCCGCTCCCCCATCACCTCGGCGTCGAAACGGCCGACGGCGCTGTCGCGATAATGGGCCTGCAATTGTTCACCGAGCTGCCGCGGTCCGGAATAATGGACCCGCCATCCGCCGTACGCCCAAAGTGCAAACTTCAGCCAGCGCTCGGCATATGCGAAGTTCGCAGCGCCGCCGTCATGTTCGTCGGCAAACACGGTGGTTTCGAGGCGCGAGTAATCACCGTCGGTCCGCTCCAGCGCCACGCTCACCGGCACGCCGCCCGCTGTTTGAACGGCTTGGCGGTAAGCGCGGTTCGCCAGGACCGGCGCCCGGAAACCCGGTTCCAGCGGTGGCGAAGTCCTGCCTTCCGGCAATGGCAGATTTTTCAGTTCACGCATGGCAGACGCACCGGCATGACAAAGGTCGCACAATTGTCAGAGCGGCTAACCTATAACCCGCCCGAAGATTGGCAAGGTGTCGGCGAGTCCAGCACGTGCGATCACTGGGCGCCGCCCCTACTCCGCCGCCGCCGCCATCCACGCGTCCCTTGTGCCTCGATAAAAGAGGTAAGTGCGGAGGTCCTTCACATCGATATTGTGCGACTCGGAGGCTGCCAGGCCCTGGTCGCGGAAGAGTTCGTAAAGCGGCTGAGCCTCCGGCAGGTTCAGCTTCCGGACACCGTCACCCGTCGTGTAGATGGCGATAAACGAATCGTTGACGAAGAGAATGTCGTCGGTGTCGAGATATACGTGCGCGCCGCTCTGCCGCGCCGCCAACCGCAACAGCACCGGATCGAGGACGGGAGAGGCGCTGTAGATCGAATTCCAGTCCGGCAGGATTTTCATGGCGATGGCGTCTTCGCCACTCTCGTGGCGCGCCAGGATCTGCGCAGCGTCGTCGTCAACAACGAACATCGGGTTGATCGCAACGTCCGCGGCTTCGCGATTGCCGTAGCCGCGGAGGCCGCAGAAGTCCGATGAAAACCAGTAACCGGGCGGCACGGCATTGGCCATCAACTCGGAAGGCTGCAGGCGCAGCGGCCAAGCGCCGGGTTTCAGGCGTACATCGATGCCGATCATCTCACGCTGGCCCCTGTTGCTGATCGTGTTGTCACCGATGATGGCGTCCGCCCACTGCCAGACGACCGTGCGGTCGCCGCCCTTGCATGAATCCATGATTTCCCGGCGGGCATCGGTAAGGTGGAGCACGTGATAAAAAACTATGGTGCGGTAGCGAGCGGGATCGAACTCATCGATAAACACCGCCTGCCACGGCACCCCGCTGCGGCTCCAGGCGGTGCGGGGCGCCTCGGTGAGATAGAACGGCAGCGATGCCGGCCGGGAACGGCGCGACGGCGGCACCTCCTGGACTGCCGCATTGTCGAAACCGCTCAAGCGGGCCTGGCCGGTCAGGACGGCGGCGGCGGGGTCGGGTGCCAGGTGCAGGCCGATCCCGGGGTCGATGACGATCGCCAGCTCCCGTTGCCGGCCACGCGGCAGCACGCGGGCCTTATCCTGGATTGTCGCCCACGCCTGCAGCTCCGCAACGGGCGTGTCGGGTGAGCGCCCGGTCACCACGTGCATGCCGCACGACTCGGTCAGGGTGGCGACAAAGACCCGGCGCAGGGTCGACGGCGCCGGCTTCACCAGCCGCAACCACAAGTATTTGCCATGCCGCC
>JASLZG010000249.1 GCA_030754995.1 Lentisphaeria bacterium | reverse complement strand
GAATCACTTTATCTCGATCCCGGTTGGGACACTGCGT
Organism: Lentisphaeria bacterium; assembly: GCA_030754995.1. Classification (GTDB taxonomy): domain Bacteria; phylum Verrucomicrobiota; class Lentisphaeria; order JABSQK01; family CAJWLW01; genus CAJWLW01. The sequence continues at coordinate 7,276 of JASLZG010000249.1, read as the reverse complement.
TCGGCAGCTCGGTCTGGGATGAAGCCCGGCTTGGACCGCAAGCCGAGTTTGCCGCCAAATTGAAACGGGACCACGGCCTGGGGCTCTCGCTCCATTGCCCGCTGGCGCACTGGTCCAACCCCGAATTCTATCCCGCCGAGGCCCGTTTCGTGGACGCCGACGGCCGGCAGGTGCCGGAGTGGCTCTGCTCCGGGTCGCGCCAGTACCTGGAGGAGAAAGCGGAGCGCCTGCGCCGCCTATGCGCCGACGGGTGCACTTTCCTGATGTACGACGGGAGCAGCTACACGGGCCCCTGCTGCAGCCCGGATCACGGACACCCGGTCCCCTACACGCAGGATGATCAGGTCCTCAACTACCGCTGGCTCTGCGACGCCGTGCAGGAGAAGTACCCCGACGTGCTGATCGAGCTGCACGATCCACAGGGACACTTTATTCTGCCCAAACACTTCCCCCACCGGCCAGGCTGGAACGTGGAGAACTGGGGCAACGAGTACATGTGGACCACTACGGAGGACCTGTTCACCGGAAAAATGAAATTCCTGGACTATGTGCGCCGGGCCTACTCGATCCCGTCGTACCTGCATATTTCGCTGATCAACGACAACGAGCACGGCCTCGCCCTGTGGTATGCCGCCAGCACCTGCAGACACCTGGGCATCGGCGGGACCCACCCCAACAGCCAAGTCGCCGAGGCACAGAAAGGGCACATGGCCAAGTACCGGAAACTCAAGCGATTCTTCGCGCAGGGACAGTATTTCGCCCTGGACGAAAGCACCCACCTGCACTACCTCGAGGACATTCGGGCGGCGGTGCTTCTTCTGTTCAACTTCAGCGATGAGTCGGTTCATCGAGCCGACCAGGCGCCACTGCCCCCGGGCATCGACCTGGGTAACGATCTGCTGGCCAGTCTCGGCGCCCACGTCGCCGGCGACGGCGGCACCCAAAACCTCGGCCTGAACAGCGTCATCCCCCCACGCGGCGTGCGAGTGCTGCTGCTCCGCCAGCGCGGCAGCCTGGACGATTTCACGATGACGTGGTAATCATGGCGTGGTGGAGCGGCACGATGGATGGACGCTCTCACCGGCCGCTCCAATCAATCCATGGGGCGGTTCGGCTGTAACGCGTTCAAGGCCTTCCAGTCGTCGATCGTCTGCTGCTGCGCCGGCAACGCCGCGATCTCCGCCACCTGTTGTGCCAAGTCGCGCAGCAGCACACGCTCCGCCGTACTGCAATTGATCGCCGGCGGCCCGGCTTCAGTGCTCTTCTTTAGACTGTGCATGTGCGGTCCTCATCGGTCGTTACGTTCAGAAGGTCACTATTTCCCCTGCCCTTTGATCATCTCATGCACTGCCGGCACGTTCCCCGTCGGTGATCTCGACTGGATCAACTGGGCAGGGAGCATGGCGAAACCGCCGCCGCTCTGCGAAAGGGGATTTGACGACGAGCGGCGGGTGATCCGCCGCCCCACGGGCCCGGGCGCGGCAGCAGCATGCACTGACTCCGTCGCCGGCGTCTCGCCACTGTGGCCTCCAGCCTGGTCCGGCGCCAGGGACAAGGCGTAGACTGCACCGTAGCTGTTCTCATATATGAGACGGAATTGCCCGGGACGATCGCGGATCCATCTCTTCTCGATCGCTTCACTGGCGTTGTTCACCACTACCCAGTCCACTTTGCCTGAAATAAGGCCGCGCAGCCAGGTATCCACGGATGGATTGCTCCGGTAAACGCCCTCGATCTGCGGCAGTGTCCATGGCACTGGAATCGTCCGGCGTGGGTACTCATGCACCGGCAAGACTTCCGGGCTGTTCACTGACTGGTAGACGACCGTATTCTGCAGGTGGCCGCCCCGCAACGTGTAGTTGTAGAAAAGACCGACGTGGGCAATCGTCTTGCCCGCCCCGGAATTCTTGTCGACGAACGCCCATATGTCACCGCGATCACCGTAAACCTTGCGGAAAAACAGGTTGCGATTCTCAAGATATACCTGGTCAAGCAAAGGGATCTGCCAGACGATGAGAAACAACAGTGCACCAGCGACCGGGATGATAATGCCGTAGATCGCCCGCGCAAATTTGCAGCACACCCAATACACCCCGGAAACAACGGCCAACATGATGACTGTCCCCATGAGTACGCTCCGGTTTTCCAGGCGCGGGACAAGCAGGATCAGGGGCACGATGTACACGGCCCAACCAAATCGCCGCAGGCGCTGCAGCAGGTACATCAGCCCGATCAAACTGGCCGCGTACGCCGGCAGGAGATGGCGGACCTGTTCTCCGTGGTAGTACGGGGGCACCAGGATCGCATACAAGAAGATGGCGACCCATGGGGCGGCGATCACATACAACAACAGCTTCGATTCACGACATGCACAGGCCACAGAGACGAGCACCGGAAACGGCAGCAAGACCGCCAGCGCCGGCACCGATGCATCGGCCCACCCCAGGTTATGCCGCATCAGTCCGGCGAAGGCCGCAACGATCGACTCACGAGCGTACTCGTAGAGCCCGGGAAACACCGTAAATCCAGCGATCGACACCTGGCCAGGATAAACCGGGTTGCCGGTGAGAAACAGGTTCTGCCAGTAGTTGTATCCGGCGATCACCATGAGGAATGCACCGCCGCACCAGATCCAGGGGCCGCGCAGCTTGTCGCGGAGACGTGGCAGCAGCAACGGCAGCACGACGAACAGAAACAGCAGGGCGAACGATTTCGTGCCGATCAAAAGTCCCCCGGCAAGCAACCCCAGCAAGGTGTCACGCCGCTCCAGGGTGTAGAAATAGTAAAGGGCCGCCATAAAGGTGGACGCCATCATCAAGTCGACAAAGCACAAGCTCGCCTGCGCCATGACCGGCCCGAGCAGACAAAAGGAAGCGGCACCGGCAACCGCAATCTCGCGCCGCCATTCGACATGGCGCATCAGCAAGTATACGGACAAAGCGCCGATGAGCACAAAGGGCAACTGCGCGAACTTCAGCAGGTATTCGCGCTCGCCATGCATCAACATGAAGTACGGCATGACGCCGGCCTTGGGGTAATACGTCATCCCCAGGTCGGTAAAAAAAAGAAGCGGCAGCGACAGGTTCTGTTGCTCGTACAGATGGCGCGCGAAAGGCAGATGATAGAGCAGGGCGTCCGAATTTAACGGCGGCAGAAAACTCTGGAGATACAACGTCACGGCATAGACGCAGACCACGGCCGCGCAGAGAATCGCAGGTGCCGGCGGCAACGTGGGTAGACGCGGCCAGAGCATACGATCCGGTCGGGCACACGCCACCGTCGCAAGGAGAACAGCCAACAGGACAACGGTGATCACGCCGGGCCACAGGATCGACAAAGCGCCGAGTACGGTAACTGTCGCGACCATGATGGCGTAAAACAGAATCAGCGCGTCGAGAACGAGCCGGGGCCACGTCGTTTCAGGACGGAACCGCCGCGCCAGCAGAAGGGAGCAGGCAGCGAGAATGAGATGCCAGGCAAGAGCAAACATAAAGAATCAACCGGGCAGGCGCCTGGACAGCAGCGCCTGCAGCAGATTTTTCGCAATGAATGGTTTGTACCCGATCGCCTGCCCGGGGTTGACAGCATGGAGTGATGAACCGCCCAGGATCAACAGTGCCGGAATGGTCGATAATTGAAAGGTTCGCCCATGCAAGAATGTATCCCGTTGTCAGGGTCCAGGTACGGAAGAGGACACAATCTACCACGAACTGGGGATGCGGCGAATCCAGCAGCGACATCTAAACGACGCCGGCGGCAGGCAGACGTTTAATGCTGCCGGGGCCGGCTACCGGTACGGCGATCTGCCGACCGCCCCGCGGTAAACAGAAACGATGACAATCGTGGCCCTTTCGGGGGGAAAAATTCCGTAAATTATCGACAAATTGTCACCACTTTCATTGCATCCATCGAAGCCCACGTCATGTTATTTGAAGTAAGTCCCGTGAACTGCATTACAAGCACAAACGCACGCGGTTCAACCCGCATTTGCAGGCTCTCCAGATTCCACCCGCAACTTCCCCCAACAGACCACGAAACAAGGGATTCAACCACCCATGTTGTACCGCATTTCTCTCGGCATAACCGCTATACTTGCGAGCATCAACACCTTCGCACAAGACAACACGGAGGCAGTTGTAGCCATCCCCATAAACCCTGTGGGGCCAATCGAAAGGCTGGCAGTGGACCCGGACAAGCTGCCGATGGATCAGATTCTGAACTTGACGTTCCTGATCCCCATAGCAGGCCTATTGGCGCTGCTGGCGGCCCTCATCTTTTTCAACAAGATGATGAAGGCCGACCCCGGCACTGAGGTCATGCGTGAAATCGCCCAGCACGTACGGGACGGAGCCAAAGCCTATCTCGGCAGCCAGACACGGGTGGTGGCAATTGTCGTTGTCGTCGTCGTCGCGCTGTTCGTGCTCATGGTCGCGCTGGGACTGCAAAGCCCGCTCGTGCCGGTCGCCTTCCTCTTCGGTGCTGCCTTTTCCGGATTGTGCGGCTGGCTTGGCATGCAGACCGCGACACTCGCCTCCTCGCGTACCGCACAGGGCTGCAGCCAAAGCCTGAACGCCGGCCTGCAGGTCGCCTTCCGTTCCGGTGCCGTCATGGGCCTGGTCGTTGTCGGCTTCGGCCTGCTCAACATCATCGCGATGTACTGGGCCCTTTCAAATTTTGTCTTCACCTCGGCACATGTCGCCCCAAACCACGGTGGCTTGATGGGCTTCCTGCTGCCAGATGGCTTCAGCATGAGCAACCGCTGGCAGGAAATCACTGCGATCATGCTGACCTACGGCATCGGCGCCTCGCTGCAGGCACTGTTCGCACGCGTCGGCGGCGGTATTTTCACGAAAGCTGCCGACGTTGGCGCCGATCTCGTCGGCAAAGTGGAAGCCGGCATCCCCGAGGATGACCCCCGCAACCCCGCCACGATTGCCGACAATGTCGGTGACAATGTCGGCGACGTTGCCGGCATGGGCGCCGACCTCTATGAATCGTACTGCGGTTCGATCCTGGCAACCGCAGCACTCGGCGCGGCGCTGCCGCTGAGCATGAATTTCAGCGGGCAAGCTGCGGTGATCGCGCCGATGGCCATCGCCGCCATCGGGATCGTCATCTCGATCATCGGCGTGCTGATTGTCCGGTGCAAAGATGATTCATCGATGAAAACCCTGCTGCATGCCCTCGACACCGGCACCTGGGGGGCTACCGGCCTTATTATCGTTGTTGCCGGCGTGCTCGCCGGGATCGGCTGGATTCCCTGGGGCATCTTCGGCGCCATCACGACCGGGCTGGTTGCCGGCAGCGCCATCGGCTGGACGACCGGATATTTCACCTCGGACTCCTACGCCCCGACCCAAGGCATCGCCAAGCAGGCAGAAGCCGGCCCGGCGACAACAATCATCGACGGTATGGCGGTCGGCATGTACTCCGCCTGGCCGCCGGTGGTGATCATCACCATCGCCATCCTCACCGCCTTCGGCTGCAACGGCGGTTTCGACACGGAGACATTGGGCGCTGGCGCCGTCGCCAGCGGACTGTACGGCATCGGCTTTGCCGCTGTCGGCATGCTCTCGACCCTGGGCATCACCCTGGCAACCGACGCTTACGGCCCGATCGCCGACAACGCCGGCGGCAACGCCGAAATGGCCGGCCTGCCGGCTGAGGTGCGCGAGCGTACCGACGCCCTGGACATGCTCGGCAACACCACCGCCGCGATCGGCAAGGGCTTTGCCATCGGCTCGGCGGCGCTCACCGCGCTGGCGCTGCTGGCCGCCTATATCATGGGGCTCGATTTCTGGGTCAAGAAGCAGGGGCAGATTCCCGCCGACACGGTGACGGATCTGAATTTCTACGTCGAGCGCTTCGGTCTCAACCTGATGAACCCGCTGCTCATCTGCGGCCTGTTCCTCGGCGGCATGCTCGCCTTCGTGTTCTGCGCCATGACGATGAAGGCAGTCGGCCGCGCCGCCGGTGCCATGGTGGACGAGGTGCGCCGCCAGTTCAAGGAGCATCCCGGCATCATGGACAGCACCGAAAAGCCGGACTACGCCCGCTGCGTGGCCATTTCAACGCGCGCCGCGCAGAAGGAAATGATCGTGCCGTCGCTGCTGGCAATCGTCGCGCCGGTAATCATCGGCCTCGTGCTCGGCGTCGCCGGAGTCATGGGCCTGCTCGCCGGCGCATTGGCAACCGGGTTCTCCTTTGCGTGCATGCTGAACAACGCCGGCGGCGCCTGGGACAACGCCAAGAAGTATGTCGAAAAGGGCAATCTCGGCGGCAAGAACTCGGACGTCCACAAGGCCTGCGTCGTCGGTGACACTGTCGGTGACCCCTTCAAGGACACCTCCGGCCCGTCACTGAATATCTTGATCAAACTGATGAGCATGGTATGTGTGGTGTTCTCGCCGGTAATCGTCAAGTACTCGCCGATAATCATGAAAACGCTGCATCTGACCTGAGCAGGAGCGAGTCGGTTGAGCGAACTCAGTACGGTTGAAGCACATGTGCTTCGCAAGACGCCGTACTCGGAAAGCAGCCTGGTCATCGCCACGCTGTCGGACAATGGCCAGCAGCATTTCATCCTGCGCGGCGCGCTGCAGACCGGCAAACGCCGCTTCCCCGCCGTCGACCTCTTCCGTCTGATCCGTGTGGTCTATCGACCGGCCGCCCGGAGCGACCTGCACACCGTCCGCGAAGCGGAGTGTCTAGATCCTTACAGCCACATCCCGCGCCACGCCGCACACTATCAGGCGGCCGGCTGGCTCAGCCGGCTGGTGCTCGACAACAGCGGCCTGGAAGATCCGATGCCGCAACTGCACGCCGCACTAACCGCGGCTTTTCGACGTTTGAACACGGCCACACCGGCGGCCTGCCTGCCGGTCGTGCTGGGCACCACCTTTATCCTGCTGCAGGAATCCGGCAACCTCCCCGGCTTCGACGACCAACCGGAGATCCGCCGGCAAGTCGAGCAGATGCGCGAATGCGCCGTCGACCCGGCGGTCGCGTATCCAAGCTACAATGCGGCGGTCTGGAGTCAGCTCCGTGACTGGATGCAAATGTTCCTGCTGCAGCACAATTTCAAAGTACCGCGCAACTTCGACCGTATCGAGCTGTGATACCCAACCGGCGGCGGCGGCCATGCCCGCCAAATTGGCAGAGCGGAGCGGTGCAGTCTTGAATTTGTCAGAATTGATTCTACCGTAACAACCACTTTTTGACTTCCTCGGGGTGTGGCTCAGTCTGGTTAGAGCGCTGCGTTCGGGACGCAGAAGTC
>JASLZG010000248.1 GCA_030754995.1 Lentisphaeria bacterium | reverse complement strand
CCGGCATAGCCATTGGTGATCTTGAATCCCTGCAGAACCGTCGCGGTGCTTTGCCCCTGGTCGATCGTCACGACACGGCCGATGCCGCCGCCGTCCAGAACGGTCACAGCCGGCCCCAGGTTCGAACACAACGTGATGTCGGCATACGGAAACGTGATCGACTCGGTGTACGTCCCCGGACCAACAACAAACCGATCCCCGTCATCGGCGCCGGAGATGACCGACATGATGGATCCTCCGGTGATGTGGACGCCGCTGTAGTGCGTAATCTGCCGCGGCGTCAGCACATAGTCGTAGATCGTGACCTCGTCGATCTTGCCATCGAAATGGGAGGACGCCGAGGGATCCGGCAGTGTGGTGTCCGCACCGATACGTAACACGCCGTTGGACGAACCGAGATGACCGGGACCGCCCGGCGTTTCGCTCCCGTAAAGCTGGCCGTTGATGTACAGCAACAGCTTGCCGTCGTTGTCGTCATAGACACCGGCGACATGGTGCCAGAGGTCCGGATCTTCTATCGTTTCGCTGGTGACCGACTGGACGACCCCGTCGACAACAACGCTGAACTTCATATTGGCGCTGCCGTCGAGCTCGAGCTTGAAACCGTTGATCGGCGCTGACGACCGGGTATCGACCAGCACGCGGTTGCTCGAGGTGCTCCCCGATGCCCGACAAAACCACGCGCTGACAGTGACCGACTCCGTCAACTCGGAGGCGTCCGAGCCGCTGACCTCGACATAGCCGTTCACGCCATTGAGCAGCAACGCCGCACTGCCGCCGTCCAATGGCGCCGGCTGCTCGAGGCGACCGGCCGAATTGACCAGGGCTCCATTATCCGCTCCGGTACCGCTGTCCGAGGCTGTGGTGCCACCTGATTCCTCGAACTTCCAGCTATGCAGTGCCGGCAAGTCGTCGTCCTGGATTTCCAGTACCGCCGAGCCGTTGGCGCCAAGGACGGCGCAGAACGGATTGGACAGGTTAAAGACGATGGATTCCGTGGGTTCCTCGATCATGTCGTCGACGATCGGGATCTGTATATCGTATGCCGCCGTGTCGCCGGGCAGCCAGGTGATCGTGCCGCCAAGCCCGGAATAGTCCTTGTCGATCGAGGCGCCGCAGTCCGCCAGGTTGAACTCGACCGTCGTTTTGACATTCAACTCACCCGAACGCTCCACCTGAATGCTGGCAATCGCCGGCGTCGTCCCTTCCCGGAAAGAAAAAGCCGCCTGGGAAAACTCGACTATCGTGGGTTGCTGGAGACGGTATATCTGGGCACCGACCTCTGTGTTCTCGCCACCCCAGTAAATAGCCTCGTTGAATTCGATGAGGTCGGGGGAGCCGCCCTTCGTGCCGACGACACCGAAACCGCCTTTCGTCGAAACCGTCCAGTAAAAACCGTCGGTCGTACGCAGAACCTGGGCGCCGCCGTCCGAGTTCACCATCGTCGCCCACAAAAGGTTCTGGCCAAACGTCAAGTGGTTGATCTCGGTGTTCTGGTTATCCCCGAGCCCGGCGCCGCCAGTAATGTTCCAGCTCAGGCCATCGAACCAGTACAGTGAGGCACCGTAGTCATTGCGGGTACCGGCAAACAGGATGCCGTTGATGGAATTCATCGAGGTGACAGCCGTGTCGGCGGTATTATGGGAGTCGCCTATCCTTGACCAACTGCTAACATCTCCGGTGGACGACGAATATACCGATGAGCCGTAAACCAAGTTTCCAGTGCCGAAGAACAGATCCGTGCCGTCGCTGTACAGGGCAGTAATCTCCAGATCCCAATCGTTGTAGGCGTCCGGGAACTGGCCGTCGTCATTCAAGTCGGCCACCTTCTCCCAGTTCTGAGCACCCCCAGCATCGTAATCGGCATCCGAGCGGTCGTGCCGCGTGCGCCAGAGCTGGGCACCGTCGGGGTGCCCGGTACCGACGTACAGGAAATCGTTGTAGATCTCCATCACCGTCATTTTTGTCGATCCTTCGACAAACCCACTGTCGCCGTCGTTGATTTGCGTGAAAGTCGAACTGGAAAGCCGGTATATCTCGCCGGTGGAGGTGGTGAGCCAGAAAAACCCGTTGAACGTCAGCATGTCGGTGATCCGCGATTCGCCCAGCACCGGATTGAACGTGAATGCCGCCGGGCTCCAGCTCTCGCCGTCGGGTGATTGGCGCAGCTCCGGCGTCGTTGAAGTCTGAACCGCCGCGAACAATTCGCCCTGATAAACGGCAAATGCCGTGACACCAATGCGGTCCGACGAGCCGAAACCATCGTCCACAAGTTTGTCCCAGGAATCCTCCTTGACACAGACACGCCCCTCGATGGGACCTGTCATGGCGCCGCCGGTCAGCAGCACGTTGTCTGCGAAGGCAAGTGCAAACACGTTTTCGCCGGATTCTTGCAAAGCGTTGAAAGAGGTGACAACATTGCCGGACGGGTCCAACAGCGCCAGGTTCTGCTTGCCACCCAGGGAACTGAAATCACCGCCGACAAACAGGCCGGCATCGCTGCCCGCCAGTGCGAACACGCTGAGGGGGGCGTAGGATACCGTCGGATTGTAGAGGGTGTCCAGAACCCCAAGGGATGTCGCCTTGGCAAGGCCCTCGATGTAATTCGGGTCGGGATCGGTGACCTGAGTAAACGGACCACCGAAAAAGACGTCCGACCCAACAATCTCGATGGCCTTCACCGCATCGTTGGTTGAAAGCACCCAGTCATCCGATCCGGCACCATTTTCCAGGTCAATCATCGCGATGTTGTCTGTCGGTCCCTCGAAATTTCCGCCAACGAAGATGTGGCTAAAATCGGCCGACAAACGGAGGGCATAGACACCGGCATCGACGGAGCCCGAAATAGATGGATTAAAGCTCGTGGTATCGGCGTTGTCGGTGTCGGCATCCGCATCCAGTGCCTCCACCAACGCGTCGCTGCCGGCACCACCGATGTTGGTGAACGCACCGCCGGCGTAGACCTTGCCGTTGTGGTACGCCAGGGCAAGGACACGATTGTCGCTGCCAGGGTTCCAGGCCGTCAGGGAACCGCTGGAATCGACCGCGCAGATAGCGGAGCGCCCCTGCGAGTCGACCGCTACGTTGGCATTGGCGAAACTGCCGCCGAGGTAGATCGTCGACGGACCGTCGTTGCGGGACGTGATCGCCAGGACCGGACCGTCCAGGTCGGGATTCCAGTTGCGCACTGCACCGCTCTGCAGATCGAACGCCGCCGCGTTGTTGCGCGTCAAGACGCTGACATGGGAGAAACTGCCGCCGACAGCGACCTGGCTGCCGCCCACCGCCACAGCGTTGACAACACCGTTGGGCCCGGCAATCCAATTGGTGAGGGTGCCCCCGCCGCGCGTGTCGATCTGCGCAATATCGCCGGGCTCGCTACCGTCGATGTCCGTAAAATTCCCCGCCACGAACAGCTTCTCGCCCATCAGCTCCAGATCGAACACGGCGTCACCTTCATCGACATCCATATCCAGCGGACCGGCATTGTACTTGTCCAGAGTCAGCACCAGCGAGGCCAGCCCCTCGCGTGAGCTGCCGCCGATCTCCGAAAACTGACCACCGACAAAGAGAAACTTGCCGTCGCACGACAACACGATGTCATAAATCACACCGTCACAATCCGGGTTCCACGGCAACAGAGCACCACTGCCCGCTGTCTCGAATGCCGCGATGCGGTTGCGGGTATCGTTATTTTTGATACTGCGAAAATCGCCCGCCAGATAGACAACCTCACCGTCTGGTCGGACGGCAATAGAGTTGACTCCGCCGGCGGTGCAGTCCGGATCAAAGTCATCGACAACGTGCCCGCCGCTGGCGGCATCACCGATCCGCGCCACGCCGTTGCGTTCGATGTCGCCGTCAACCAGCGTAAAGGCGCCGCCCAGATACACCTTCGAACCGACCGGTACAATCGCGCGAACAGCACCGTCCGGCGCTGGATTCCAGGCCATGACAGCGCCGGTAGCAGTGTTCACCGCCGCCACATAGTCGCGCTGCTCCGTCCTCACCGAATTCGGACCGTGGAAATCGCCGCCTATATAGAGAATATCCTTGTCTTCCGACAGCGCCAGAACACGCACAGTGTTAGAAACATCTGCCATCCACGGTACATCCACCCTGCCATCCGCCTTGATGTGTACCAGATTCTCGTACGATAAACCACCGACCTCGCTGAAACTGCCGCCAACGAACCAGCCGCCCTTGCCGTCCGGTACGATCGCGTGGACCGCACCGTTGGGCACAACCGCGCGGCCATCGGCACCGCCGTTAAGCACGTCGAAGATGCCGAGGTTGGAGCGGGCATGGCTGATTGAGTTGAAAGTGCCGCCGATATAGACCGTGGAATCCGACACATGCACGGCATTGACGCTGGCCGCCTGACCGGTAACCGTAGGATAACGCGGGTCCCCCAGATCCGGCAGCTCTGCGCATGCCAATATGCCGAACAACAAAAAGCCGGCAAGACAAAAGAACCTCGTCGGTCGGCCGTATGTCCGGTCATCATGCGCAGACATATGTTTCAACATCTTCACTTACCCTCCCTTGACAGAGACTGCTGCGACCGTAAAGACAAGCAATGTCCGACCCGCTTTTCGATGCAACAGTGCAAGACGCCGACAATTCGGCAACCACTGCCCAGTCAACGACTACACAGAAAGTCACCACAACATAACTTTCCACGATTATAAGGTACTCCCATCAAGCACAAGTTGCAGGGCTGAGAGGGGTGAAAAAAGTCACCCCTCAAACGGGTCATTTAATCGGTTGTGAAAGCGTTAGTTACGCCAAGCCGAAAAGCCCTGTTCAGGCGGAGTTTAAGTACCCGCACAACGTCGCTGGGGGAATCCGCCCAGACGGTGGGCAGCGGCACGGCGATTCCGGCGTGCTGCGGATGCGGTCGACAGTGAACCGTCCTCAGCCGGATCGATCGTCACTGGACCATGCCCTGGAACTCGCAGGCCAGACGGCAAGCGCCTCCGCAGAAACATTGACAGCGCCGTACGCGCAGCTGCCCTTGAAGATGACAACTCGCATGGTGCCCGTGTCGTATCATGCGCTGCCGTCGGTACATAGCCGTCGACTCAGACCAGTTCGGCCGCGGCAAAACGTACGGCATTCTCGAAAATCTGCCGGCCAAGCCCCACTTCCGGAAGCACCCCGTTGATCTTCTGCCGGATCCAGTGCGGGTGGTTGAAAGGCGACAGATAGGCCTCCGGATGCGGCATCATTCCGAACACGCGCCCGCTCATGTCGCAGATCGCAGCGATGCCGTTGACTGAACCGTTCGGGTTATGCGGTAAATCCAATGTCGTCTGTGATGTTTCCGGATGGACGTAACGCATCGCGACGTGGCCGTGGCTTTCGAGTTGCTCCAGCGCGGCACTGTCCTTCACCACAAACTTGCCCTCGCCATGGCGGATCGGCAGCGGCAGGATATCGATGCCGCGGGTGAAAACGCATGACGACTCCGGGTTGCACTTCAGCGTCACCCAGGCGTTGCGGAAAACGCCCTGGTCGTTGTGCGTCAAGGCCGCCTGCTGCCTGAAGTAAGCACCATCCAGCGCCGGCACCAGGCCCAACCGTGTCATCGTCTGGAAGCCGTTGCAAATGCCGATCGCCAGGCGGCCCGAAGCGATGAACTCGTTCAGCTCCGACCCCACCCGGTGCCGCAGGCGATTGGCCAGCACTGTACCCGCACCCAGATGGTCGCCGAATGAAAAGCCGCCGACAAACGCCAGCACATGGAAATCCAGCAGCATCGATGATCTGGCGAAAAGGTCATTCAAGTGCACGCACGTCACCTCTGCGCCCGCCAGCTCGAAGGCACGTGTCGTCTCCCTCTCGCAGTTCAAACCGTAACCGGTCATCACCAAAACTTTTACCGCACTTGTCACAACCCGTCTCTCGTCGCTAAATGTCTTCCAGTGTGCTGTGATACGCCTCTACCAGCTCGGCTACGCCGACCTCCACTTCCAAGGCGTCCTTGTAATGAAAGGTCACGGTCGGCTCATACTTTACGACCCCGACACAGGCCCATGGGACGTCGGCCATCAGTGCCTCGAATGCCACCCGGTCTGCCTGCGGCACGGTTGCAATGAACCGGCTGTTCGACTCCGAAAACAGGATCTGATATGCGGCCAGCGGTTCGCCGCCTGTCGGCACCTGCTCGAGATTGATGTCGAGCCCCAAGCGACCGCCCATCGCGACCCGCGCAAACCCCGCCGCCAGTCCGCCCACCGCCGGCGTGTGCAGCGAGTGGCACTGCTCCGCCGCCGTCGCCCGGGCGACGCAATCGTACAGCTTTCCAGCCGCCGCCGCGTCAACCTGTGGCACCTCGTTGCCGACACCGCCATACATCGCATAGAACTCGCTGCCGCCGAGTTCATCGCGGGTCACACCGAGAACGTACACCAGATCACCGACACGTTTCACATCCAGCGTCAGCGCTTTCGAAACATCAGGCATGCGGGCGATCGTCGAAAACAGCAACGTCGGTGGAATGGAAATCTTGCAGCCGCCGCGGGTGCTGTCGTTCTTCATGCTGTCTTTACCGGAAATGCACGGCACCTTGTAGGCCTTGGTGTAATCGTACAATGCCTGGTTCGACCGCACCAGTTGCGCCAGCTTGTACTCGCCGTCGGGCGTCTTGTCGCTCTGCACCGGATCGGGCCAGCAGAAATTGTCCAGGCCGGCCATGTGCCCGAGCTGGCCCCCTACCGCAATACTGCGACGCACTGCCAGGTCGATCACCGAAGCGGTCATATGATACGTGTCTATGTCCGAATACCGGGGCAATACCCCGGCCGCCAGGATGATGCCTTCACGACTCCCTGGCTCCGGCATCAACACCACCGCGTCGGACAAGACATCATTGCAGACCCCGACATACGGCTTGACCACACTCAGCCCCTTTACCTCGTGGTCGTACTGGCGGGCCTTGTACTCGCCGGAAGCGACGTTCAGCCGCGCCAGCAGCGCCAGCAGCGCATCGCCCAGGTCAGCAGCCGCAGCCGCCGCGGGCGTTTCGTTCGCGGGCGGCTCCCAACGGGCCTGCAGGTGCATCCGCGGGAAGCCATCGTGCACGAAGTCCAGGTCGACGTACGCCACCGTGTCGCCATTGTAGGTCACGTGGTACTTGCCGGTATCGGTGAACTCGCCGACAACACTCACTTCAACATCCCGTGCCACCGCCAGCTCCTTGAACGCCTCCAGGTTCTCCGGCGGCACCGCAAAGGTCATGCGTTCCTGCGCTTCCGACAACAGAATCTCCCAAGGCTGCAGCCCGGCATACTTCAGCGGCGCCTCGGCCAGCTCGAC
>JASLZG010000247.1:4917-7325 GCA_030754995.1 Lentisphaeria bacterium | reverse complement strand
CAACCATGGCTCGGTGTCGTCGTTCGCCGCCTGCCACCAGGTGCGCATGGAACCGTCGATTGCATACGAACAGGCGCGGCCCGGCGCACTGCTCGAATTGCTCGCCAGCTTGTTCAGGTTCACCGGCAACAGTCCGGCATCGTTGCCCTGCTCCGGATGCGCATGTTCGCCGGGTGCAAGCTGCGGTATTTCGGTGGCGCTGGCGAATAGATTGCCGGCGTCGTCAAAACCGGCGGCGTCAAAGCCGATGCGTCGTTCGAAGATGTGATTGTAACAGCGCGTGCAGGTGTAGAAAACCCACAGCGTGTCACCCGGGCCGCGCACAAAGCTGCCATGCCCGGGGCCGCGCACCAGTCCCGACGTCTTGCGGAGGATCGGGTTGCGCGACTGGTAGGTGTACGGCCCCAGCGGCGCCGACGAGACGTAGGTGCCCATCGCATATGTACTGAGACTGGTGCCCGGCGCCGTGTAGGTGAGGTAATAAGCATCACCGTTCTTGAACAGCCACGAACCTTCGACATAACTGACGGCCGGATTCTCGTTGAACTCGCCATAGCGCTCCCAGACATGATCGGGGTTATAGGCGAACATGATTGCCGGCTCGGTGATCGTCTGGTTCAGTTGATCCGGGTCGAGCTCAGCACCGTAGATGCCGGGCGGCCCAAGGCCCCAGTATATGTACACACGCCCGTCGTCATCGGAGAAGCACATCGGATCCAGGTAATTCGGCAACGGCTCTCCGGCCGGGGTCAGCAGTGGCCCGACTTCCTCCCAGGGGCCGAGGGGGGTGTCACTGCGGAAAAGCGGCGCCTCGCTGGCAGTGAGATAGAAGGCACCGGCGTGCGCCATGATCGTCGGGGCATAGCCGACGTCGTACACGTTCATCGGGCAATACTCCCACGACACGAGATCGCGGCTCACCCAGGCCATGCCGCTGGACGGGTAGAGATACCATTTGCCGTCGTGCCAGAGGACGCTCGGGTCGGCGGCCTCGCGGTAGTCCCGGCGTTCGCCGTTATTGACCCAGCCGAACGTGATGTCGTCCGGAATACTGAAGCGGCCGCGCGGGTAGTTGGGGAGCGGAATTGGATTACAGAATGTGGTCATGTGGCATGTCGGGTGACCGGGAACTTAACTCGTGATCACCTGCCCTGCACGAATCGTCGACTGCAGTTTTCGAAGTTGCGATGATTCCCGGGTCCCCGCAGCAGCCTGCAACACCCATGGGTAAAGTTGCTGCAGGGGCGAGTAGTCCCGACCGCACCGGGCAAGCTGTACGGGACAATTGTTTCGGGACCCGAGCAGGAATCCGGCAAACGAAAACGGCACGCAATGTCGCATTGCCAGCATGTTGTATGACGGTTAAGTTGACGGCGATTACTGCGCTTCGGCAGCCTTGATACCTTGCCGGCAACGACGTATCAACCTTTTTTCCAGGACAATACCAATGCGCTATCGTCCCCTTGGCCGCACCGGTCTTTCGGTATCCGAATTGAGTTACGGTGCCGCCCGCGGCGCCATCGAGACTCCCGATGAGTTTGCCGCATCAATCGCGACCGTGATCGATGCGGGCATCAACCTCATCGATACTGCAGAGCACTATGACGGCAGCGAGGAGGCCCTGGGGGCAGCGCTGGTCGGACACGACGACATGCTGGTCCAAACCAAGCATCTGCCGTACGCTGATTTCTCACCGGAATCCGCCTACACCGGCACCCCGGAAGGCGTTGTCGCGGCTGCTGAACAGAGCCTTCGCCGCTTGCGACGCGATCGGCTCGACATCTTTCTTGGCCACGGCATGCGCACGGCAGCCTCATACGAGCAGTTCATGAACGACGGCTGCTGCGAGGCCATGGTCAAGCTCAAGGCCCAGGGCAAGGTCCGCTTTATCGGCATCAGCGAATTGTCGGAGGCCGACGGCACCCATGAGATCCTCAAACAGGCAGTACCGTCCGGCATCTTTGACGTCGTCATGCTGACCGTCAACTTCCTCCTGCAGACGGCCATCGACGACATCCTGCCGCTCTGTCGCGCGCATGGGGTCGGCACGGTCGTGATGATGCCGCTGAATCAGGCCTCAGCGGTGTCGGGGCTGGTCAGCATAGATGCCGCCCGTGAGTGTATTCGCCGGCACATCGACCACGGCAACCTGCCGGATGCTCCGCCATATACCGACGCGGATGTACTGGACTTCCTCAAGCCGTACTCCATCCCGGAAGCCGCCTTGCGTTTCGTGCTGGCGCAGGAAATCGACAGCTGCTGCTTCGGTGCCCGAACGCCTGGCCGTGTTCGCCAAAACCTGGCAGCCGTGGATCCGCCCTATCTCGACCCCGACCGCCTGGCACGTCTGCGGTCGCTCTTTGGCGGTATTCGCTGGCAGATGCGTTGAGCTGGGACAGCCGCTGCTA
>JASLZG010000247.1:0-4907 GCA_030754995.1 Lentisphaeria bacterium | reverse complement strand
CCGGCTCGACCGCAAGGCGCTGATGCCGATGTGGCGCTACGCCGTCATCACCTTGCTGCGGGAAGCCGCGCGGGCCGGCGTCCTGGACACGGACATAGGCAAGGCCGTCGAGCTCACTCGGTGTCACCGCGCCATCGGTCTCGATCGCCTCGATCAACGCGGCATAGTGCTCCCAGCGTTTACCGCAGGATTCCAGGCGGTCGGAGTCGAACGAACCTGACCCTTCCGCGCTGAACCATTCGGCGGAAAACCAGTCGTGACGGATGTATCCGCGTTCACAGACAATGTCGAAATTTACATAACCCGGCGCCTGCCAGGCCGGGTCCATCACCCAATGGACATCGATTTGCAGAAAGCGGTGATCGCGAAAGGTGATCACCATGCTCATGACATCATCCTGGTCGAACGACCGGCAATAACGGCCGGCATGGCACCACACGCTCTCCGGCTCGTCACCGGTCAGCGTCAGAAAAGTGTCGAGCACATGCGGATCATACTCGGCAATGGGCAGGCAGTAGTTGCGGTCTGTCATCCATGCCCCGGCCGTCACCGGCGTCCAGACCAAATGGTAGAAAGCCGCCCGCACAGGCCCAACCGGTCCGTCATCGGCGGTCCACGCCTCCAACTCCGTAAAAAGATCGGAGGACAGGGACCGCAGCGTCGGATGGAAACACTTGACACCGGCGTTGCTGATCGCATCGACAATACGCTGCCCCTCCGCGAGCTCGGTCGCCATGGGCTTCTCCAGCATCAGGTGTTTCCCTGCACCAGTGGCGGTATCCACCATATCCGCATGGGTGAACACCGGCGTCAGGATTGCCGCGATATCAACATCGGCGGCGGTCAGCACCGCATCGGCACTGGCCGCCTGCCGTGCCCCGGTAGCAGCCGCAGCTGCCGCCTGGCGCTCTGTGTTCGGGTCATAGACAGCTACGCAGCGCAGGCAATCCAGGTGATCGAAGGCCTCCCGATGCCACCCCCAAACCTCGCCGCAACCGACAATACCGACACCGTATGTTTTCATGGCAACTGCCTCTGCCCCTCACTCCGGGGCGCTTCCTTCTCGTGATCAGGTTGATCCACACTATACCCTTGATCGGCCCCTGCCGCCTCCGGCGTCCGTTCAGCCAAGCTCCCGGACAATCCCGGCATTCATCGCCAGTTGATCGCTGTGCTTCTGGAACATGCCGACGTTGACGACGTCGTTCGGCTTGATCCGATCCAGGGCGAATTGGAACGCTTCGCGGACCGACTCGGGGGAACTGCACTTGCGGGATGCCCCGAGGATTTTATAGGCGATACAAGGCTTCTCCGTCTGCTGGATGAACTCACAGATGACGTCCCGGTCTTCGTCGTCGAAAGGCTCGGCATTCTGCGCCCCTGCCGCCACCAGTTCACGCTGGCTGGCTTTGGCAATGTTATAAAAACAGGTCATGTAAAAGTCCACATCCCATCCCTGGCCCTCGACATACTGCAGAATCTCCGGCATGTGCGCCGCGATACCGACCATCGCGCCGGTATCACGCATGGCCTTCAGCCGGTCCTCGACCTGATCGAACGTTCCCTCCTGCCACAACCGGTCACTGATGGATCCATGGTGAAAGATGGCGATCGGATCGTAATCGGCGATTTCACGAATATTCTCGAACGGATCGGGGTGTTCGCCGGCCGTCTGGCAAATCCACTGCATCGTGCCGCCGCGCTCACGGTATGCCCGCAGACGTTCAAATATCACTGCGTCACCGCGCGACTGCATGGTGTTCAGCCCGCACTCCTCGGCCCGGAACCAGGCGGCCACGGTGTTGTCGACCGTATGATGGTCCCGCATCTCCTCGTCGAGCTCGACTGACAGGTGGGAGAAACCGCGGATCTGGTTGCCGCCGATGATCAGGCGCGTGATCTCGGTGCCACCCCAGTTGACCGACGGCAGCAGGACGCTTGCAGCAGTTGTTGTCATGCCGGGAAAATAACAGGGGAATGGCAAGGTGCAACCAGGAGCACGGCGACCAACGGGGAAGGGATTCGGGACAACACCGCTTCTTCTCACGCCGACCCGGGATACATTTAGACCCGCCCAGAACCGCTGTCACAGTCCACCCTTCACCGCACCCACCTATTGGCCTACCTCCTCCTTGTAGCCGCCGTTAGCATCGGGACAATCCCCGTCGTCGTCTACAAGTCGGCGATGGAAACCAATGCCCGACGCCAGCCCATGCTGGCCGTTGAGCGTGTGATCGCTGTCACCTTCTATTGCCTCTATGCCCTGGTTGCCAGTGACGGGTACACCTACAGCCCCCAGGTTGCCGTGCTGGCACTGGTCGGGGGGGTGATTGTTGCCGTATCGAGGCTGATGTTGCTCACCGCCATGCGGCTCGGGCCGGCGGGGATGAGCTGGACCATTCTGACCCTGTCCATCTGTCTGCCGGTGCTGTTTTCGATTGCCTGGGGCGAACGCCCCACCGCCTGGCAGACTTCGGGGCTGCTGCTGGTGCCGGCCTGTATCATGCTGATGGGCCACAGGACAGGCTCCGGACA
The DNA here is from genome assembly GCA_030754995.1 of Lentisphaeria bacterium. Taxonomy (GTDB): domain Bacteria; phylum Verrucomicrobiota; class Lentisphaeria; order JABSQK01; family CAJWLW01; genus CAJWLW01. The sequence continues at coordinate 2,372 of JASLZG010000247.1, read as the reverse complement.
GGCACGGCCAACAACGCGCGGCTGGCTGCTTTACATCCTGCTGGCCTTCCTGCTGGAAGGTATTATCGGGACCATTTTCAAACTGGTCGAGGAACTGGAACTGGGTCCCTCGCGCTACATGTTCATGCTGCTGTTCAACTTCGTCGCCCTCGCCGTATTCATCGGTGCCGCAACGGCCAAATCCGCGCTGCCGCGGCGACTGGAAGTGCGGCGCGGGATTCAATCGGGCCTGTGCTTCGCCATCGCCGGGGTCTTTTGGATCGAGGCCATCCTGCTGATGCCGGGCATCGTTTTTTTCCCGATCGCCACTGTTTCCGGCATGATCATCACCGTGGTCATCATGCGCCTGGCGTGGAACGAGCGGCTGAACTCGATGCAACTCTGCGGCCTCGCCCTGGCACTTGCTGCAATTGCCATGATCACCGCCGCCTGAATGTCCGGGCCACGATCGAAGCGGTTCCAAGGCATCGCGGGAAACACCAGGCAAATGAACCCCTGTGGCCGGCCCGTTGGCGCATAGCCCGCGAGCCACACCGGTGTCTCCGGCGCCATGGCGCTCCGGCCAGTCCGTTGCCCGTCCTGCTACTTGCCCGGGCGATAGCGAATCGTTGCGAGATGATCAGCCTGCAGGGTAAAATTCTGCACCTCACCGCCGGGCCAGCGCACCTCGGCCGCGATGTCGCCGGTGACGTCGCCAAGGCCAAAGTGCAGGGTCAACTCGTTCTGGTTGCCTTCACCGGTGGCGCCTTCGACTTCGCGCGTCAGGGTTTTGTCGCCCACCTGCAAGCGCACCGAAGCCCCGATCGCGGCGCTGTTGACGCCGTGACCGCCGATCAGCCGAACCTTGAGGCGGTGTCCGGCATTGCCGCGATTGCGGTATAACCGCCCGCCGGTTGCCAGGTCGAGGTCGCCGTCGTTGTCGAAGTCGGCCCAGGCAGCGGAATAGGTATTGGTACGGCTGACGTTGGCGCTGTCAGTCACATTGGTGAAGGTCCAGTCACCGTTGTTGCGGTACATGACGTTGTGATTGTGCCCGTACACCGCCGTTAAATAAAGGTCGAGGTCGCCGTCGTTATCGTAATCGCCGAGGGCCGGTGAGGCAAAAGATTCCTGCCAACCGAGCCCGGCCCCGCCGCTCTTGTCTTCGAACATCCAACCGCCGTCGGCGCCAAGGTTCTTGAGGAATTTCGAGCGGTCCTGGTAGGCCGGCGGGTGACTGAAGTTGCCAACGAAGATATCGATCAGGCCATCGTTGTCGAGGTCCCCGAAGGAGCTGCCGATCGTGTGGCCCCAGGCGCTGAGGTCGCCGTCACCGTCGACCTTTCGTGCTCCACTAACGTCGGTGAAGGCGCCCGTCCCGTCGTTGAGCCAAAGTTTATTGGGCTGCAGGCGATAGTTCGAAACATACACGTCCAGGTCACCGTCGAGATCAAAGTCGGCCGCAGTTACGCCGCGGGCGCGCTCCTTCGACGGCGACTCCCAATGCTTCCTGAATGCCGTGCCGCCTTCATTCAGGTAAAGAAAGTCGGCATAGTCCCTCGAGGGGTCCCAGACTTCGTAGCCGGCGTAATAGATGTCGAGATAACTGTCGTTATTGAAGTCACCCCACACCGCCCCACGGGAAACATGTTCGCCTCGTTCCGGAACGATATTGGTGACGTTTTCAAACCCCTGCCCGCCGAGGTTGTGGAACAACGCCCCGCCGGAAGCAGTGAAAATATCGAGAAACCCGTCGTTGTCGTAATCGCCCCAGAAACCTTTGCCGCCGCCGACTACCGAATCAACCTGGGTGAATTTGCCGCCGTTGTTTTGCCACAGTCCACCGGAGAGATAGACATCGACCCAACCGTCATTGTTGAAGTCGCCCCAGGCCGCTTCGGAGCCGCCGCCAATGCCGACTTCGTCCGTCGCATCCTCGAAGAACGGGCCGTCAACCGCTTCGCCAACCGGCGGCAGTGGTGTCGACGTGAGCGCCGGGACACCCGGCGCCATCATAAATGATTGGCACCCCGCACCGACGAGCAACAGCGATACCAGGGCGACAGTCTTGATTTCAGTGGTGACCATGATTTTTCCTTGTGATGATTGTAGGTATTGGTTGGCGGGCCTGTACTATGACACCGGTTCACAGCTTCGCACGTGCCTTGTGGTCGTTCACCCTGGCATGCCGAATCTCCGTGCAGCTCGAGCCGACGTCACCGTCCCGGGGCGCGACGCTCGGCGCCGCCTGAAACACCCGCACGATCGAGATTTGCCACTTGACAATCTGATCCCGAGATCATATGATCAAACGATGACCAGACAGACCGCAAATTCATTGCGCTATCATTTACGGTTCCAGGTTCTCCCGGGGGAAAACGCGGAACGTGATG
>JASLZG010000246.1 GCA_030754995.1 Lentisphaeria bacterium | reverse complement strand
CGAAGACGAAGAGGAATACGAGTCATGGCGCGCGACGTAACCCAACTAAAACACACGACGGGCGCGGGCGCAAGCGCGGCGGCGGCGGCGGCGCCGGCAACGGCGGCAACGGCTGCACAAGTTTTCATCGTGCCCGCTCACTGCCCAAAGGTGGCCCCGACGGTGGTGATGGCGGCAGCGGCGGCAGCGTCATATTCGCGGCGACGACGGCTGAGCAAAGCCTCACTGCCCTGCAATACCTCAATCATTACGAGGCCGGCAATGGCGGCCACGGCATGGGCAAGGACCGTTGCGGCCGCAACGGCGAGGACGTCATTGTCAAGGTCCCGGTCGGGTCGATCATCAAGGACCTGGATGCAGACGGCGCCGTGCTCTGCGACCTCGATCACGACGGACAGCAGTTTGTCGCGGCAACCGGCGGCAAGGGCGGCCGCGGCAATGCCCACTTCACCTCCAGCACCAACCAGGCGCCGCGCCATTGCGAGGAAGGCCTGCCCGGCACCGTGCACTACCTGGAGCTCGAGCTCAAGCTGATCGCCGATGTCGGGCTTGTAGGCTTTCCGAATGCCGGCAAGTCCACGTTCCTCGGTGCCGTCTCCAATGCCACGCCGGAGATCGCCCCGTATCCGTTCACGACGCTGTCGCCGCACATCGGGGTGGTCGAGGTCGGGGAGTACTCGCGGTTCACGATTGCGGATATCCCGGGCCTGATCGAAGGGGCACACGACAACATCGGCCTCGGCCACGAATTCCTGCGGCACATCGAGCGCACCAAGATCCTGCTGTACGTCCTCGACATGGCCGGCACCGACGGCCGGGCGCCTTGGGACGACTTCGCGGCGCTGCAATTGGAGCTCGAATGCTATCAACGCGGCATGACCAAGCTCCCGTCGTTGATTCTTGCCAACAAAATGGACGGCGAACCGGCAGCCGGAAACCTGGAGATTCTGCAGGGCCTGACCCAACTCGAGATCCTGCCGGTCTGCGCCGTGCTCGGCGAGAACTGCGAGGCGGTCAAGGACCGGCTCTGGGCGTTGCGGAACGAGGGGCAGGAGAGTCGGTAGAGGTTGAAGCTGAAGGCTTCGGGCCTACCAGCTCAGGACCGGATTGTCGTCGTCCCTGCGGTCGCGGACGTTGTCGCACAGGAGCAGGCATTTCTTGCCGTCGGTCTCGAGGACGCCGTCCTCGATCAGGTACTCCCGGCGCCCCTCATCCGTGGTGACGGCGAGGATGCCGTGCTGGACCGCGGCAAGCATGGGGGCGTGGCCGGCCAGGACGCCGAAAAACCCGGCGCCGCCGGGGACAACGACGGATTCGACGTCACCGGAGAAGACTTCCCCTTCCGGGGTCAGCAATGAAAATGCGTAGGCCATTGAGGTTCCTGGTGGTTACTTGGCCAACGTCTCCGATTTGGCGCGTGCTTCTTCGATGCTGCCGACCATGTAGAAGGCATCTTCGGGCAGGTCGTCGTGCTTGCCGTCGAGCACTTCGCGGAAGGAGCGGATCGTATCCTCGAGCTGCACGTACTTGCCGTCCATGCCGGTAAACTGCTGAGCGACAAAGAAGGGCTGCGACAGGAATTTCTGGATCCGCCGGGCCCGCTCCACGGTCTGCCGGTCATCTTCGGAGAGTTCGTCCATGCCGAGGATGGCGATGATGTCCATGAGTTCCTGGTAGCGCTGCAGGATTTCCTGAACGCCGCGAGCGGTCTGGTAATGCTCGTCGCCGACGATTTCGGGCGCCAGGATGGTGGAGGTCGAGGAGAGCGGATCCACGGCGGGATAGATGCCGAGCTCGGAGATGGCGCGCGACAACTCGGTCGTCGCGTCGAGATGGGCAAAGGTCGCTGCCGGAGCCGGGTCGGTATAATCGTCCGCCGGCACGTAGATCGCCTGGATCGAGGTGATCGAACCGGCCTTGGTCGAGGTGATGCGCTCCTGCAGCTCGCCCATGTCGGTACCGAGCGTCGGCTGATAACCCACGGCCGAGGGTATGCGACCGAGCAGGGCGGACACTTCGGAACCGGCCTGGGTGAAGCGGAAGATGTTGTCAATGAAAAGCAGCACGTCCTGGTTCATGGCGTCGCGGAAATACTCGGCGACCGTCAGCGCCGACAACGCGACACGGGCACGGGCGCCGGGTGGCTCGTTCATCTGGCCAAACACCATTGACGTTTTCTCGATGACACCGGACTCGGTCATTTCACCGTACAGTGCCGTGCCTTCACGGGTACGCTCGCCGACACCGGCAAACACGGAGTAGCCGCCGTGCTCGGTGGCGATGTTGCGGATAAGCTCCTGGATCAGCACCGTCTTGCCTACACCGGCGCCGCCGAACAGGCCGATCTTGCCACCCTTGCGATAGGGGGCGAGCAGATCAACGACCTTGATGCCGGTGACCAGCACCTGGGAGCCGGTATCCTGCTGGTCGAAAGACGGGGCCTCGCGATGGATCGGCCAGTGCTCGGTGGCGTTGACGTCACCCTTGCCATCAATCGGCCTACCGAGAAGGTTGAGGACGCGACCAAGCGTGCATTCGCCGACCGGCACTGAAATACCGACGCCGGTATCGGTCACCGTGACGCCGCGGGTGAGGCCGTCGGTGGTGTCCATGGCAATCGTCCGCACGACGTTGTCGCCGAGGTGCTGGGCGACTTCCAGTGTGAGATTCGCGGGGTTGTCGTCAATGCTCGGATTGTGCAGAGTCAAAGCGTTGAAGATATTGGGCAGACTGTCAGATGGGAATTCGACGTCGATGACGGCTCCCATTACCTGTACAACCTTGCCGGTGGTATCCTGGGTGGTTTCGGTACTCATTTTAGCGTTCCTTGTATGGTTAAAGCGCTTCAGCGCCCGCAACGATCTCGGTCAGTTCCGTCGTGATGGCCGCCTGACGGGCGCGATTGCGCAGCAGCGTATTGGTTTCGATAAGGCTGTCGGCATTGTTGGTGGCGTTGTCCATGGCGGTCATCCTCGCGCCATGTTCGCCTGCGGAGTTTTCTACCATGGCGTGAAAAATTGTGTAGGAAACGGATCGCGGCAGCAGCAATGCCAAAAGCTCGGGCTCAGCCGGCTCGAAGATGTAATTACGCGTGAACGGCTCTTTGCTCTCGTCCGCCTTGACTTCAACCGGTGCGATCGGCAACATTTTTTCGATGCGCGGGAATTGGCTCAAGGCACTCTTGAAAACGTTGTACGCCAGATAGACCTCGTCGAACTCGCCGTTGACAAAGAGTTCACCGAGTTCCTCTGCGATTTCTTCGGCCTTGAGGAATTCCGGTTTGGCCGTGGTGTCGAGGTATTCTTTGCGCACATCCTCTTTCGTGCGGAAATACATGTTGCCGCGGCGCCCGCAACAGCTCATCGAGATGCTTTCGTAATCACTGTTGTGCTCGCTGATCCACTGCGCAACGTGCTTGATCAGATTGTTGTTGAAGCCCGCACAGAGGCCACGATCACTGGTGACGAGGAGGATATGCGCCTTGCGCACGGGATCACGCCTGGTCAGCAACGGGTGGGCAACGCTCTCCACGGAACCGGCCAGACGATGGATCAAGTCGTGGAGATGGTTGGCATAGGCAGCAGCCTTGCGCTGCGCATCCTGGGCCCGACGCAATTTGCTGGCAGAAACCATCTGCATAGTCTTGGTCATCTTGCGAGTGTTCTTCAGACTCGCAATTTTGACATCATATTCGCGCAGGCTGGGCATGTAAAGGCGCCGTTGGTTCAGGCGTTGAAAGTACGCTTCACTTCTTCGAGGAGCTTCTCGAGCTGTTCCTTGATATCGTCGGTCATCGCCAAAGCATGGTTGAACTGCTCGCAGAAGTCCGCGTAGGCAGAGTCCAAAGATTCGTGCAAATGGACCTCGAACGCCGGGATCTTGTCGACATCGATGTCGTCAAGGAAACCATTGACGCCGGCATAGATGATCGCCACCTGCTTGACGACGGACAGCGGCACGTTGATGCCCTGCTTGATTACCTCCATCAGACGTTCACCGCGCTCGAGCTGGCCGCGCGTACTGGCGTCCAGGTCGGAGGCAAACTGTGAAAAGGCCGCCAGCTCACGGTACTGTGCCAGGGTCAGGCGCAACGGGCCGGCCGTCTGCTTCATCGCCTTGACCTGGGCGTCGCCACCGACGCGGGAGACGGAGATACCCGGGTTGATGGCAGGGCGCTGGCCGGAATTGAACAAGTCGGACTGCAGGAAAATCTGACCGTCGGTGATCGAGATCACGTTGGTCGGGATATAGGCCGATACGTCGTTCGCCTGCGTCTCGATGATCGGCAGGGCCGTGAGACTACCGGCGCCTTCTTCATCGCTCATCTTGGCGGCACGCTCGAGCAACCGGCTGTGCAAGTAGAAAATGTCGCCCGGAAAGGCTTCACGCCCCGGCGGCCGCCGCAGCAGCAGCGACAGCTGACGGTAGGACTGCGCCTGCTTGGTCAGGTCGTCATAGATGATCAGAGCGTGGCGGCCGTTGTCACGATGGAACTCGCCCATGGTGCAGCCGGAATAGGGAGCCAGGAACTGCATCGGCGCGGGGTCCGAGGCGGTGGCGGCAATGATCGTGGTGTATTCCATGGCACCGTACTGCTTCAAGGTCTCGAAGACCTGCACCACGGTGGAACGCTTCTGGCCAATAGCGACGTAAAAGCAATGGACGTCCTGGCCTCGCTGGTTAATGATCGTGTCGATCGCCAGAGCAGTCTTACCAGTCTTGCGGTCACCGATGATCAACTCGCGCTGGCCGCGGCCGATCGGGGTCAGGGCGTCGATGACCTTGATACCGGTCTGCAACGGCTCGTGCACGTCTTTGCGTTGGATGATGCCGGGCGCCTTGATCTCGATCTGGCGCGTTTCGTCGGCCTGGATCGGTGCGCCACCGTCGATGGCGACACCAAGCGCGTCCACGATACGACCGGCCAGCCCATTACCAACAGGCACGGCAGCAATAGACTCGGTACGGCGCACTTCGTCGCCTTCCTTGATATGCGTGTCCTCGCCGAAAATAGCGATACCGACATTGTCCTCTTCGAGGTTGAGCGACATGCCTTTGAGGCCGCCGGGAAATTCGACCAGCTCACCGGCCATTACATTGCCGAGACCGTGGACGCGGGCGATACCGTCGCCAACGCTCAGGACGGTACCAATCTCGTAGCTCTCGGATTTCATCTCGAAATCCGAAAGCTGTTCCTTGAGGATCTGGGAAACTTCCTCGGGCTTCAGGTCGACTGCCATGGGTGATCCCCTACGCGTTGATAAGCTTTTGTTGAAAAGTCAGCAGTTTGGTGCGGATACTGGAATCATACACCGTGTCGCCCACCTGTAACTGAAAACCGCCGAGCAACTCGGGCTCGATCTCGACAGCCAGTTCAATCTCTTTGCTGAAACGGTCGCGCAGACGCTGCAGGATCTGCTCGACCTGGTCGCCCTCCGGCGCTTTCGCGGCAGTCATCTGCACGCGCAAAATGCCCTTGAGCTCGTAATAGGAGGCTTCGACCTCCTCGCAGATGTCCGCCAAATGGTCAATCCGCCCTTTCGATTCGAGGAACAGCAGGAATTTCACGGTCAGCGGATCGAGTTTCTCACCAAAGAGCTTCTTAATGATTTCGCTGCGACGCTCGGTGGTGATCAATGGATTTGAAAAAAAGGAGCTCAACTCGCTGCTCTTCTCACGCAGTTGCGCCAAGGCCAGCAGATCGCCGCGCACACGGTCCAGCTTGTCGTTCTCGCCGGCAAGTGCGAAGATCGCTTTGGCATAGCTTTTAGCGGCTTTGGTACTGGCCATAGGTCAGATCTCGCTGATCAGCTTCTCGGTGAGATTCCGATTTTTTTCGTTGTCGAGGTTTTCATCGATGATCTTGCCAGCCAGCTCGATAGCCACTTCAGCGCTTTCACGCCGCAGCGACGCCTGGGCTTTGTCGCGGACCGCATTGATCTCGCGACTGGCGTTCTCGATCATGATCTGGGCCTCTTCACGAGCCTTGCTCTCGATCGTCCGAGCTCCATCGACAGCGGCTCTGCGAGCGGTTTCGATGATTTCCTTGGCCTTCGCATCGGCCTCGGCAATGATCTCCTTGCGTTGGCCGTCGACAGAAGCCAGCTCACTCTCGATGCGCGCGGCGTTGTCAATCGACTGATCAATCTTTTGGGCCCGGTCATCCAGTGCCTGAATGATCGGCTTCCACAATAACTTGCCCAGGATTGCCGCCATCAGGCCAAAGACGACCCACACCAGGATCAGCATCTGGCCGTCCACGAAGGTCGGTCCGCCCTCGTGCGAGTCGGTGCTGTGAGCGCTCTGCTCGACTGTTGCTATCAGTATGTTCACCACAAAAACCCCGCTTTGGGAAAGAGGCGAGAAAGGTGGTCAGATGTTATGGACAAGGCGATTATTAGTTGCCTACCACAAACAGCGCAAGCAGGCCCATGACGGCGCCGAGCAGTGCAACACCTTCGATCATGGCGGCACAGACAAGCATGTTCTGGCGAATATCGCCAACGGCTTCTGGCTGGCGCGCCACCGCTTCACATGCCGAACCGCCGACAAGGCCGATACCAACGCCGGCACCGACCGCTGCGAGACCCGCACCGACGACTGCCAACCCTTTACCAATATCGATTAGTCCAGCCATGCCCGCCCCCGCCGCTTCCGCGACAGCGCCTGCGTCAGCGGCTGCATCAGCGGCCTGTGCGGTCATTCCAACGGCCAGCAGCAGCATAATAACTGTCAGCAGTCTGTTCATCATATTCTTCGTCCCTTCGGTTGGTCTGGAACCTGTCGGCCCCAGGGGTTTGGTTATTTTTGGGAAGGTGTGAATATAGTCGCCACAATTCAACTATAAAGCCATGGTTTATCAGTGATCCGGATGCCATGCCATACCGATGAACATAGCCGACAACAACGTGAAAATATACGCTTGCAAAAGGGCGATCAGAACCTCCAGCACATAGATGAACAGCGCAAAGGGTGCTAACACCACGGTGGCGGCTGCCTTGACCGCCAAAGACTGGCAAAGCACGATCAGCCCGAGCATCACAAAAATCGCCAGATGTCCCGCAAGCATATTTGCAAAGAGACGAACCATCAGCGCGAAAGTCTTGATGAATAACCCGATAAACTCTAGCGGCGTAATCAGAAACAACACAGGCACCGGTACACCCGACGGTATAAACGACTTGACGAAACCGCCCGGCCCGTTCTTGATCAGCGCGCCGCCGACCATGAATACAAAAGTGATTAACGACAGGGCACAGGTGATGCTGAAGTTGGCGGTCGCGGTCACGAAGATCGGAATCAGCCCCATGAAATTCAAGACAACGATGAAGAAGAAAAAAT
>JASLZG010000245.1:277-7375 GCA_030754995.1 Lentisphaeria bacterium | reverse complement strand
CGACCGGTGTCGGCCTGGCACAGACCGCACTGGACCAGGACAAGGTCGAGCCAGCCATCGCCTACGGCAGTGTCGGGGCGCTGTGCCTCATCGTTTTCCTGTTCATGCTAAAGCCATTTCTGACCACCTTCCGGCCGCGGCCGGAGCCGTATGTCGTGAGCCCCGGCGATGAACCCGGATTGTTCGCCTTCGTCGAGCGGATTTGTGCCGTGCTGCAGGCGCCGGTGCCCAGCCGCATCTGTCTGACGACCGGGGTCAATGCATCTGTGACCTGCCGCCACGGGCTGCTGTCGCTGTTCAGAAACGACTTCGTGCTGTCAATCGGGCTGCCGCTGGTGCACGGCCTCGATCTGCGGGAGCTGGCCGGGGTCATCGCCCATGAGAGCGGTCATTTCGCCCCGACCACGGGGCGCCGGGTCAGCTACATCGTCACCACCCTCGGCAACTGGTTCTGGCGGGTGGTCTACGACCGCGACATCTTCGACTTGACGCTGCGTGAGTGGTCGCGAAATGTGCGCATCCTGATGCCGTTGTTCCTAATCCTCTTCTTTTTCATCGGCCTGCCCCGGCTGATCCTGCGGTGCCTCATGTATGCCGGATACCTGGTCGGTTGTTTCTTCATCCGCCAGATGGAATACGACGCCGACCGCTACGAAGCCCTGATCGCCGGCAGCAAGAAATTCGAAACCACCAAGTGGCGCATCGCACTGCTCGGCGCCGCCTACGACCTGTCGGTCGCCGGACTCGACCAGGCGTTCAAGGACGGCCGCCTCGGCGACAACCTGCCGGCACTCGTCGCCACCAACGAAAAACTGCTGAAGGTCGATGATCGCAAGCGCATCCGCAACGCCATCTACCAACCCAAGCCAGACCAGTGTGGCCACACGTTCGCCGAACTCGTGGACGTCCTCTTCAACACGCACCCCTCCGATCTGCGCCGGATAAAAAGCGTTCGCAAGATCGCCGCCGAGGGGCTGTTTCATCTCGACGCACCGTCAACGGTGCTGTTCGACGACCTCGCCTCGCACGGCAGGGAAGTCACGACCAACTACTACAAGTTCGTGCTCAAGAAGCGCTTCAAGCGGGCGAAAATGGTCGACTCCGAACAGATCGCCAGGCATCTCGATGAAATAATCGACGCCGGTGAGGCGCTCGATCGCTGCTTCCAATACGCGGTGTCCTTTTACCATCCGTACACGATCAGCAAAAGGAAACCCGACACCAACCGGCCGATGGCTGAGCAGATCCGGCTGCTGCAGACAGCCCGCGAACAGATGGAATTCCGCACCCAGGCCGCCCAGGCGGCAATGAAACGCTTCGACCAGGCGCAGATCTGGCGGCAAAACGCTAATCTGGGAGCTTCGATGATGCGGGCCAACATCACCAATGAGGCGCGGCGCCTGCTCACGATGCAGGTCGACAGGGTGACGATCGCCACGATGCTGCGCGAGGCCGACAAAGATACGCGCATGGTCATGGAAATTCTCGACTCGTTCCGGGACCAGGCGACGACCCGTTTCAACCTCGCTCTGCAGCTGCTCGGCTACGACGAGTTCCGCGAGGATTTCAACGACGCCGAGAAATGCGCCAAACAGATCGACGACCTGCTCGTCGCCCAGCGGCAGATCGCCGCCTGCCACAGCGACATCGACCACCTCGCCGGCAGCGCCCATATCTGGGACGCCTTGACGAAATTCCGCAGCGAGCCCTCGCGCCGCATGATCGACTTCTTCATCTCGGCCAGCGAACGCACCGATTTCACGCTGCACATGGTGCATCATCAGTTGTCGGAAGTCGCCTACCCCTTCGAACATGAGGCCGGCCGCATCTCCATCGGGCCGTATGTCCTCGAAAACATGCCCGAACGGGACGACTATATGGGCCTGCTCGCCGCCGCCAACGAAATGTACAACAAGACCATCGGTCTCTATTACCGTATTATAGGCCAGATCGCCTCGATCGTTCAGAAGATCGAAATGAAGGCCGGAATGCCCGCGTTTCCCGAAGTGCCGACCCTCGAGGAAGAGCTCAGCGACGAGGACGATACCGATTATACGCTGTGACCGCTGGAGCGCCGGCCCAGCCCTCGGCCGAGCTGTGTGTATCCCCCCCTGTAGGTATTCCTCCGCCGCCGTGCCATGCCGTTCTACTCGGGCGTGCACCCTGCGATAAACGCCCGCACCGCCGCTACATACGCCACGCCGCCAACCGCAAACGTGTCGTTGTGACCGGCGTCCGGAACCTCGTAAAACGTCTTTGGTTCCGATGCCGCGTCGAACAGCTTCCGGCCCATCCGGTACGGAATGATCTCATCAGCCGGGCCGTGGACAATCATCTTCGGACAGGCGATCGCGCCGATCCTGTCGATCGACGACATCTGCGAGCGCACCACAAATTTCGGGATGAACGGATAACAGGCAGTCGCCAAATCGGGTATCGACGTAAAGGTCGACTGCAGAATCAGGCCAGCCGCCTCGACTTTCGATGCCAGCTCTGTCGCCGGGCCACCGCCCAGGGACTTGCCGAAAATCACGATGCGGTCACCGGCGATACCGCGATCCTCCGTCAGGTACTGCCAGGCAGCAGCGGCGTCCAGGTAAACACCGGCCTCCGTCGGTTGCCCCTCGCTCTGCCCGTAACCGCGGTAGTCGATGATGAATACATTCACCGGGATGTCCATGAACAGGGCGATGATCCCGTAGCGTGCCGCGATATGCCCGGCATTGCCGTGCAGCCACAGCAAGGTCATGCCGGTTTCGATCGGGACATGCCCACCACCCGGCCGGGCCACCGCCGGTTGGCAGAACCAGCCGTGGATCCGCGTGCCGTCGGCCGCCGTCAACCAAACGTCCTCCAACTCCGGGTAGCGGCTTTGCGGCGCCGGGGCTGGCGGCATGAAAGCCGCCGCATCGTAGCGGGACGGCAGAAAAATGAAGTGCCGCTCCATGACGACCATCGCGACAACCAACGCCACATAGAGCAGGGCTGCAAAACCGACGAACCAGAGCATACGCGGCCACCAGGTAGCAGATTTTTTCCAATGGTTTTCGGGTCGCTGTACCATATCACATGCTCCGTAAACCTGCATATTCCTCGGTTATCGTCGTTCTGGCTCGACACGCAGACTATCCTTGCTATCTTTTGAACGTCCAGTTGATCCCGCGGTTCCGTTATACTTCGCAATTCGCAATCCGAATTCCCCACAATGTATCCCTTCGACAAACTGAGCCGCATCGAGCTCGACGACGCCAGCGATTTCCTGCAGCACACCTTTCCGTTCATCAACAGCATGGACCTTGTCGTCCAGCTCGGGTCCGGTCAGTCCGCCGGCGACCTGTTCGACGAGGAGTGGGGCCGGATACCACTGCAGCGCATGCCGCACGTACCGGCCGCCGAGTCGCTCGCGCAGCATCGCATGGAGATCATCTGGGGCCGCGTCGGCGAGCATCGCGCCCTCGTATACGCCGGACGCTTTCACCTCTACGAGGGATACGGCCGGGTGCCGTGCCTCCTGCCGGTGTGGGCCGCTGCCGCGTGCGGCGCCCGGACATTCGTCTTCGCCAACGCCGCAGGCGCCATCAACGAAGACATGCCGCCAGGCACCTGGATGATCATTACCGATCATATCAACAACCTCGGCGTCTCGCCCCTGGCCGGGCACCAGCACCTGCTGCAGACGCCATACATCGACATGACCGAAACTTATTGCCGCCATATGAACGACTCCGTTTGCCGCGCCGCCGCCAAGGAAGGCGTCACCCCCCAGCGCGGCGTCTACATGGCAAACTGCGGCCCGCAGTACGAAACCCGTGCCGAAGTCAAACTGGCCCGCAACCTCGGGGCCGACGTCATCGGTATGAGCACCGTGCTCGAGGCCACCACTGCAAAAGCCCTCGGGGCCTCGGTCATCGGCATGTCGATGATCACAAACTGGGCTGCCGGTATCGGCGACACCCACGAGCTGGCGCACCAGCAGGCGATCGAAACCGGCAAAACCTGCAGCACCCAGCTCATCGCCATCCTGCGGCGCTGGCTGACCGAAGACACAGCCCACCTGTGATCCCGCCGCCGAGTGCGATCCCCGCCCCGGCTGATGGACCGCCGCCGGACGGGTTGAAAAGTTGAATGAAGGGGAAAAACGGCTTGTCTCGTCAACCGTTTTCGACTTCCTGACCTGGACCCGGCAATGCCGCCAAGCGGAACCGAGCCTGCTCAATAAAACGAATGCCGGCGCCATCGGGTAATCACCCGGGAAGGGGCGCCGACGGCGCAATTCAATCAGCCGATGTAGTTCGTCAAGCAGCGTTGGAACCTTTTGCACGCCATCAACACTGCGACGTGGAAATCCCCCGGTACCGCGCTTTTTTTTCGGTTTTTTTCCCCCATAACCAGCTCATCCGGGTCCAAATATATTCATAACTACCTGAATATAATGCAGTTACTATAATATAAGCCTCTCTGGGTTTTTTTTAAAAAAATTCAACAGCTATTTGCAATTGTCTTTTCCCGCGGTTATTTAGGGGCGTGCAGGGGAACATAGGGGAGTTAAGTTGCACTACGGTTCGACACGGACAAGACCATGGCAGATCAGATTTACATCGGGTTTCACCCACACAGCATCGACGCTCAGCGGCGCATCGCCATCCCCAGGGAATGGCGCAAAGACGCCGGCGATGACGCCGTGTTCTACCTCCTGCCTGGACGCAACCAAACCATCCAGGTGCTGCCGAAAGAACTCTTCGAGCAGGAGATCCTCGACAAAGTGCGCAAAGTCTCTTTCGCCAACGCCGAGAAAAGCCAGGCCCTCGCCACGATTGGCGCCAAAGCCAGCCGCTCCTCCTGTGACAAACAGGGACGCATCACCATGACCCAGGATCTGATGGACCATGCCGGGCTCAAAGGCGAGGCGGTCATGGTGGGCAGCTTCACGACCATTCAAATCATGACCCCCGAGCGTTGGAACCAGAACGGCATGCGCACCGAGGACGTCCTCGACCAGATCGAACGAATTCAGGAAAGCGGAGAACTGTGATGTCCAATGACAAATCAACCCGTTCATCATCGGCCCGTCCTGGTCCCCGAAACACTGAAACATCTCCAAGCGCGGCCCAATGGGCGATATATCGATGCGACCTTGGGCGCTGGTGGGCATGCAGCGGCCCTGCTGGCAGCGGATACTACCGCCAGCCTGCTGGGAATCGACCGCGACGAAAACGCCCTGGCGATCGCCCGCGAACGCCTGGCACCGTTTCACGGCCGCTGCACGCTGGTCCATGGCAACTACGGCGACTTGGAAAACCTGGCAGCAGAACATGGATGGCCTTCGGCCGATGGCATCTTGATGGACCTCGGCACCAGCTCGATGCAGATCGACCAGCCGGACCGCGGCTTCAGCTACACGCAAGATGGGCCGCTGGACATGCGGATGGATCGAACCTCGCCGATCACCGCCGCCAGGGTCCTCAACACCGCGGACGAAGACGAACTGACGGAAGTCCTGAGGACCTTCGGCGAGGTGCCGGGAGCCCGCCGGATCGCCCGGGCAATCGTCACCCGGCGCGAAACCAGATTGTGGTCATGTACCGGGGAGCTCGCCGAACTGGTGAAAGCCAACATGCCGCGGCAAAAAGGACGCCGCACACCGGCGGCGGCGAGATGCTTCCAGGCGCTGCGGATTGTCGTCAACAACGAGTTCGAGCATCTCGAGGAGGGCCTGGAGATGGCCCTGGAGTTGCTGGCGCCGGGCGGCCGACTGGTAGTCATCAGCTTTCATTCCGGCGAGGACCGCATCGTCAAGGAAACTCTGCGCTACGCAGCGAAGGGGTGCATCTGCCCGCCGGAACTGCCGGTGTGCCGCTGCGACAAAGTCCCGACCATTCGACTGGTGACGCGGAAACCGCTGCGGCCAAGCGCCGCCGAGACCGCCGAAAATTCTCGAGCAGCCCCAGCCAGATTACGATCAGCCGAAAAGATATAACCATTATGGAGACCCGGTGCTTCGTCACCGCCTCTCGGAGGCCACCCCATGCGACTGATAAATAAAGATCTGTACACCCGCAGCAATGCGCCGCCGAAATCCGGCGGGCTGATCGCTCGCGGCACGGCCGTCAAGTTTCTCTGTGTCGTGAGTATCATCATGCTCGTGGCGCTGACGAAGATTTATCTGGAACGATCGTCGACGAACATGGGGCTGATCTGGACCGAGCGGCACCAGGAACTGTCGCAGTTGATCGACGAGGACAACAACCTGCGCATGCAGCGTGAGAAGTTCCTGGTCCCCGAGTACATCGAGGGCCAGGCGCTGCAACTCGGGTTGCGGTCTTCGGATCCGGAACAGGTGCGACGGGTCGACCTGTTGGCCTATCACCGGCAGATCGAAGGGGAAAAGAATGTCGATTATGTCGCCCTCAACACCGCCGGCGCGGAAACTCTGGCAACGCAGGAATAACTGCGGCTGATGGCTCTCCCCGGACAACGTGATCGAATGGCCGCCGAACAGGTGGAGGCGGTGCGCGCCGCCACCATGTACCGGGAGGCCTACGCCTTTCGCATCACGATTGTCGGAATCCTGCTCGCCGTTGTGTTCGGCATGTTCTCGAGTTGGTTCTTCCATCTGCAGATCACCCGCCACGAGGAGCTGCTCGCCAAGGCGCAGCAGATGTACACCACCAGCAAGAAGCGCGTCGGCAACCGCGGCGCGATCCGCGACCGCCGTGGACACGTCCTGGTCGGCAACAAGTTCTGCAAAGATGTGCGAGCCGATCTCAACCGGATGCCGGACGAGCAGCGCCCGTACATCATCAGCTGTATTGTCGGCGAGCTGGCCGTCGATCGCGCCCTGCTTGAGCGCCGCTTCAACTCGCAGGCGGTCGAAGTCGTCGTCAAAAACGGTGTCGACAACGCCGATGCCGCACGTCTGCAGGCGTTGAAGCTGCCGGGCATCCGCTTTCTCGACAGCCAGCGTCGCGTCTATCCCAAGGATGAGATGCTGGCTAACGTGCTCGGCTTCGTCAACATCGATTATCAGGGCGTCTACGGGATCGAGTCGCTCTGCAACGAGTCACTGTCGCCGAGCCATGGCGAGATCACCTACGAACA
>JASLZG010000245.1:0-267 GCA_030754995.1 Lentisphaeria bacterium | reverse complement strand
CACGCTGCCGCAGCAGCAGGCGCTCGACGGCAAATCCGTTTGCCTGACCATCGAGGAACCGATCCAGTACATTGTCGAGAAGGAACTGCATGCCATGGCCAGGGAATTTGTGCCGGAACGAGCCTGCGCAATCATGGCAAATCCGCGCACCGGCGCGATCATGGCAATGGCCCAGTGGCCCACCTACAATCCCAATGACCGCACCGAAATGGCCCCCGGTCGGTGGCGCAATCACATGGTCTCGGAGGTCTACGACCCGGGCTCGAC
>JASLZG010000244.1 GCA_030754995.1 Lentisphaeria bacterium | reverse complement strand
CCGGCCGATGATGTTCGTATCCATGCCGGCGCCGCTGATGTTCTTGCCCATGTAGTCGACGATCAACAGGTCGAGCTCGTCGAACGGCAGCTTTGCCTGCAGCCCTTTCACCTTTTCCAGCAGGGCCCGTTCGCGTTCCTCCAGGTTGTTGCTGACGATCGCCTCGATGTGCGCCGTCTGCTCGTAGGCGTTTTCCAGGATGGCGATGCCGAAATCGATCCGGCAATGCCGCCGCACCGCCGCCACCACCGTCTGGATGGTGTGCTCGAAGCCGTGGTGCAGCGCTGATTTGTGACAGGCACTGGCACCCAGGCGCTTGCCCAGGCCGACCGACCCCATCTTCAGGATGCCGCTCTCGATGACGCCGCGGAAATCGGTGTGCGTCTTGATGCGGTTCACCAGCACCACATGATCCGCCGCCAGGGCGTTGCGGTCGACAAAAACCGGGACGCCATCACTGGTCATATCCACCTGTGTCGGTTCTATTTCAGACTGGATGGGGCAGTTCATTGTTTCTTCGGTGATGCCGAGATGCGCCAGCACCGCGCGCTGGCCTTCCGAAGTGGCGCCGCCGTGGCTGCCCATGGCCGGGAAAATGAACGGTTCGGCGCCATGCGCCTGCAATGTCGCAACGGTCTCGCGGCAGATCGAGTCGTAAGCGTTGATGCCGCGGCTTCCGGCGCCGATCGCGACGCTGGCGCCGGGGTCGATGCCCGTCAGTTCGATGCCTTTTTGCGTCTCGGCGCGAACCGCGGCCGGCACGTCGTCGAGCACTGGCGCGTCAAACAGTTGACGTACCGGGATCATTCTTGGAAAATTCATGGTTTGGTTTCGTTCGGGGTGGAAGAGGCGGCGTGGAAATTCCGATCCAAATGGAGCAACCTACATTATACTCATTTTTGAGCGGTTTTTATGTCATTTGACTACAAGAAGGCGTAAAGGATGAAAATTGCCACCCTGATTTCCGGTGGTGTCGACAGCTCGGTAGCGCTGCACCTGGCAAGGCAGCAGCATCCCGGGGCGGAGCTGTCTGCCTTTTACCTGAAAATCTGGCTGGAGGACGAGCTGGCCTCTCTCGGGGAGTGCCCGTGGGAGGAGGACCTCGGCTACGCCCGGGCGGTCTGCGAATCTCTCGACGTGCCGCTGTCGGTGGTGCCGCTGCAGGGCGTCTATTATGAACGCGTCGTCGAGCATGCCTTGGTGGAATTGCGCGCCGGCTGCACACCGAGTCCGGATATCCTGTGCAACCAACGGATCAAGTTCGGCGCCTTTTACGACTTCGTCGACCAGCCGTTCGACCTGGTTGTCACCGGGCACTACGCCCGCGTCGAGCAGCGGGGCGGGACATTTTATCTGTTGCGTTCACCGGACGCCGTCAAGGACCAGACCTATTTCCTCTGCAACCTCAGCCAGGAACAACTGGCGCGCGCCTGCTTCCCGATCGGCGGACTGCAGAAGCAGCGGGTGCGTGAGTTGGCGCATGAGCTCGACCTGCCGAACCGTGATCGCAAGGACAGCCAGGGGATCTGCTTCCTGGGCAAGATCAATTACAACGACTTCGTCAGGTTCCATCTCGGCGAAGAGCAGGGCGACATCGTCCGGCGCGACACCGGAGAGGTGCTGGGCGTGCACGAGGGCTTCTGGTTTCACACCATCGGCCAGCGGCGGGGGCTGGGGCTGAGCGGCGGACCGTGGTATGTGGTGGGCAAGGACACGGGGCGCAACATCGTTTACATCGGCCACCAGTCGGAGTTGCAGAAAACGGCCCGCGATACGTTCGAGGTAGCGGCGGTGAACTGGGTTTCCGGGCCGCCGGGAAAGGAGGAGCTGCAGCTGAAGATCCGCCACGGCCCCGAGCTGCAGCCCTGCCGTCTCACGGCGCTGGCGGCCGACCGCTGGCGCGTCGACATGTCCAGGCCCGACACCGGCGTTGCTCCCGGCCAGTACGCGATTTTCTACGACGCCGACATCTGCCTCGGTGGCGGGGTGATCCAGTAATTTGCATCTGCCTCGTGGCGTGCCGCCATTGTGCCAGGCGGCGCCTGGAACTAAGCAGCCGATGCCCGCAGTGCGGTAACGACTGAGCGAGCGGTCAGGCGGGCGGCTCCGTGTCGGTTGTTGCATCGTCGTCGTCGTTGTCTTCGGACGATTCGGGCTTTTCGATCTGGCGGTAGAGATCGCGGTAGCGGACGTAGAGCGCGTATGCCAGGACACAGGACACGGCGTAGAGCACCGCGCCGAGCATGACCATGACCGTCTGGTCCTGCTGGACGCCGGTGCCGATCAGGCAGAAGATGAAGTTGTGCGGGAACTGCGCGACGATCGTCGCACCGATGAACGGCATCGCCCGCATCGAACTGACGCCCGCCAGCAGGTTGACGATGATGTTGCTGCTGATCGGGAACCAGCGAATGATCAGTGTCGCGGTAAAGGGATTGTCGGCGATCAGATCGTCGATCCGCCGCCAGCGGTCGGAGAATTTGCGGGCGACCAGGGCGCGGCCAAGGTAGCGGGCGTAATAGAAAGGAATGGCGGAGCCGACCGTCGACGCCACCATTGTCAGCACGATGCCGCAGGTAAGGCCGTATAGATAGCCGGCCGCCATGGCGATGATGTGCTTCGAAAATCCCAGGCCCGTCAGCAGTGTCGCGATCAGAAAAAAGAGGACGGGGCCGTACGTGGTTTCGGGGCCGAGGGCTTCCTTGAGAGCCTTGTAGTCGCGAATGTAATCATCCAGACCGAGACGTTCGAAAACAATCCAGGCGACTGCCAGGGCAACTGCGATCACCACACCGTTGACGATGAGGCGGCGCGGTCCGGGATCCTTTGGAGTGTCGATTGCCATAGCGTCCGGGTGGGCAGGGAGCAGCGCCGTACAGAAACGTGAGCGTGAGTGGCAGAATTTATGCCGCTCAGTACCAACGGCAACAATCTGGACTTCGGTGAAGAATGTAGGTCTAAGGTGCCGTGGATCAAGCGATAACGATCGATACGGGCAGCCGGGGCAGCGTTGCAATGTTGCCAACCGGTGGTAATTTTCCTTCAGTTTCGCTCCAGACATGCAAACTGCGGCACAGAGTTGTTCCGCACGGTGTTAGCCTCATCATAGGACCGACAGCCGCGCCGGCTGTTTTCGAGCACGGGAAAAGTCATGGGACTGGCAAAATCTTTCGTGCGACTGGCCAAGCAGTTGCCGATCGACCTGGCCCAGGCGACAATGAACGAGAGGACCAAAGGCAAACTGATTGCTCTTGACCTGGTACCGCGCTTGCCGGAAGCCGAGCGCGGCTCACAAACGGCGCTTGATGTCGGCTGCCGTGCCGGCAACCAGACGCGCTGGCTCGAAAACATCGGCTATACGGTCACCTCGGTCGATGTCGAGAAAGCCTTCGACAAATGCGTCGTTGTCGATGCCGACAAACGTCTGCCGTTCGATGACAACAGTTTCGATTTGGTCTGGTGTAGCGAAGTGATCGAGCATTTGTTGAATCCGGCCTTCAGCACCGCTGAGATCCGCCGCGTACTCAAGGAAGGTGGGAGGATGATACTGACGACGCCTAACAGTTACTTCTGGCTGATGCGCCCGCTGCACCTGATCGGCCTGACGCCGGACAAACTGCAGCAGTCCGGCCACAGACATTTTTTCCGCGAACGCGACATCCGCTGTCTGTTCCCGAACGCTGAGATATTCGGTTATTTCCCCTACATGCTGATCAAGCGAAAAATCCGGTGCTGCCTGGGACCGCTGACACCGACGTTCGTCGTCTGTGAGCGCCAGCCCGTGGTCGGGTCGGTTGCCTGAGAATCTTCATCCTGCCTGGATCACCGGCAGAAATTCAAACGGATGGACCCCACATGCCGAACTGCCGCACATCAAGGGTAGGGACGCCGCGAATCGCGAACTTCCGGTGTGCCGTGATCATCTGCCTGGTGTCACTGCCGGTCAGCGGCCTGGCGCAGATCTCGCTCGAAACGATTCCGAGCTGGCGGCCGGCGCGTAATCAGTTACTGATCACTGTCCGGAATAGTGGCCCAAGCACCGCTTACCAGGTGCGGCTCGAAATCTCGGTTGCCGGCCGGACTTGGGAGGGCATAGCCCAGGACATGGTGGTGCCGAAGAGGTACTATCGCGAGATGTTCAATATCGAGCTGGATGAAAAGGCGCGACGCACCCCGGTCATCATCACGGTTCGCTATAGCGACGACGCAGGGTACATGTGCTCGGCTGTCAACGTTGCGCCGCTGGGCCTCCACTCGGCCGAGGTGCCGGATATCCGCGCCAAGGTCGACAGCGTCAAGATCAATGACCAGGCGACCATCGAAGCGGTGTTCTATAACGGCACAGCGGCCGAGGTCGCCGGCACTTTGCGATTCGTCGGGACCGACGAGCTGGCGGCCGGGATAGAGACCGTGCCGATCTCTCTGGCTGCCGGTGCCAAGGAACGCGTCATGGTGCCGATCTCCAACCTGGCAGGGCGGCCCGGAAGCCACTATCGCAACTTTCTGCTGATCGAAACAGAAGATGTCTCGGGCATGACCGATTTCGTGACTGTTCCCGTGATGGTTTCGATTGCCGGTAAAGGCGGTAGCCTGTCGACTATGAAAATCGTCACCGGCAGTTGCCTGCTGCTGCTGACGCTGCTGCTTTCGTGTGTGACTCGAAATCTGTACAAAGGATAGATCAGACGATGGAATACCAGATATCGATCGTTGTCCCGTTCTACAATGAGGAAGAGACAATCGGGGAGCTCTGCCGCCGGCTGCGTGAGGTGTTGGATAAGATCGGCCGCAGGTATGAGGTTATATGTGTCGACGACGGCAGTGCTGACCGGACGCTCGAGCGGTTGATCGCCGAGCAGCGGGCGCATCCGCAGTTCAAGGTCATCAAGTTGCGTGGCAACTTCGGCCAGACCGCCGGGCTGGCAGTGGGCTTTCATCATGCCGGCGGTGAAATCATCCTGGCGATGGACGGTGATTTGCAACATTGTCCGGAAGAGATACCAATGTTCCTGGAGAAGATCGACGAGGGTTACGACATTGTCAGTGGTTGGCGCCATCAGCGTCGCGACGGTTTCGTTCTTCGGCAGATCCCTTCGCGCATCGCCAATCGTCTGCTGGCGCGTGCGTCGGGTGTCGACATCAATGATTTCGGCACAACCTTCAAGGCCTATCGCCGTGATGTAATCAAGGCCTTACCGCTGTATGGCGACTTCCATCGCTTCATCCCGGGACTCGCTGCCGAGCTGCGGCCGCGTATCACCGAGGTCAAGATCACCGATATGCCGCGTGCCGCCGGAGAATCGAAATACGGCATCAGCCGGACATTCACCGTTTTCTTCGATATCTTCCGGCTGCGGTTCCTGCTGCACTACATCAACAAGCCACTGCAGACATTCGGCAGCGTCGGCGGTGTCGTCGGCGGGATCGGAGCATTGGTACTCCTGTATCTGGCAAAGGTGAAACTGATCGACAAGGGCGCCATCATGACCGATCACGGTCCGATGTTCCTGGCGGCGATTCTGGCGATCATGCTGGGCGCACAGTTGATTTCCCTTGGATTACTTGGCGAAATGATCCACCGCCTCAGCCGTGAACAACATCCGCGCTACATCCACTATGTCGGGCAAAAATATGGATTTGAGGACGATGTATGAAGCGCGTGATCATCAACGCCGATGACTTTGGCTGGTCTGCACCGCTGAATCGAGCCATTGTCGAGGCGCATCATTGCGGTATACTCAGCAGCGCGACATTACTGACCAATTTCCCAGGTTTTGACAACGCTGTCGAACTGGCGAGGCAAACGCCGTCGCTGGGCGTGGGGCTGCACCTCAATATCGTGCATGGTGCGCCGTTGTCACCGCCCGAACAGATCCCCAGCCTGGTCGGCAACAACGGTAACTTTGCAGGCATGTCGACAATTTTGCGCCGGGCGATGATGGGTAGATTGCAGCGCTCCGATCTTGACCGGGAACTGTCGGCGCAACTCCAACGCTGCCGGGAACAGCTCGGGGAACCGACGCACTTGGACAGTCACAAACACGTGCATATCTTTCGGCCGATCCGTGACGCGTTCATCGCGCTGGCTCGGCAACTCGGCAGTCCACGGCTGCGCACACCCTATGAGACGTTGCGGCTGGGAATGTCCGTACGTGATTGGCAGTGCCGCGTTTTTCGGATTCTGGCGCGACGGACGAAGGCCGACGTGCAGCGGGCGGGCTGTGCCACCCCTGATCATTTCATCGGCGTCGCCGACACCGGCCGTATGACGGCAGCCGTCTATCACCGAGTGTTTCATATGCTGGACGATGGTGTCACCGAAATCATGTGTCACCCCGGTCCGGCCAATTCCAACGACGGTGTCACCGGCAGTTATTTCATTACCTCATCCCGAGAGCTCGAATTCAATGCGCTCCTTGATCAGGCACTGGTTGATCGATTTTCCGGCGGCGAAATCCAGAAGATACACTACGGCCAGATCAATTGACACGGCGACACCATGGAAATAGTCGAAGCGACAAATGAACACGCTGCAGCCTGGGATGAATTCGTTCTTAACGCACCCGGGGCGACCTTTTACCACCAATACAAATGGAAAACGGCGCTCGAACTCGCGTACAGGGTTCGGACCCACTACTGCATTGCCATGCAGGGACGGCAGGTGCGCGGTGTCCTGCCGCTGGCCGAAGTCAGGAGCCTCAGCGGTCGGCAGGCTCTGGTATCGACGCCTTACGCTAACTACGGCGGTATTCTGGCGGACGACGACGAAATCGAGGCGGCGTTACTGGCG
The DNA here is from genome assembly GCA_030754995.1 of Lentisphaeria bacterium. Lineage (GTDB taxonomy): Bacteria > Verrucomicrobiota > Lentisphaeria > JABSQK01 > CAJWLW01 > CAJWLW01. The sequence continues at coordinate 615 of JASLZG010000244.1, read as the reverse complement.
CACGGGCGTTCGCTCATCGAAAAGGTGCAGGCGCGGCGGTTGGAGCTCAAATCGTTGTTGCGTGCTGAGCACGCCGAGCTGGCCGAACTGCTCGAATACTTTTCGCTGGTTATGAAGCTTGATCCCGATCCGGAAGTGGTCTGGAAGGGTGAGCTCAATGCCAAAGTACGCAATCAGGTGCGCAAGGCAGAGAAGAGCGGTGTAACCGTGGAGACCGGCGTCCGACATTTTCGTAGTTTCATCGACATCCTGCGCCTCAACCTGCGTGACCACGGGACACCCACACATGCTGTCCGGTGGCACATGGCGCTGAGCGAGCTTTTCGGCGATCAGATGGAGGTGTCTACGGCCTTCGTTGACGGGCAGCCCGTGGCAGGTGTGTGGCTGTTTTTTTTCCGTGATACGGCGATTGCGCATTGCGGCGCCTCGTGTCGCGAACATTTGCGTCTGTGCCCGAACAATCTGGCGTACTGGAACGCGATCAAGCTGGCCTGTGAGCGCGGTTGTCGTCATTTCGACTTTGCCCGCAGCCGGCGCACCGCCGGTACCTTCCATTTCAAGAAACAGTGGGGTGCCACGCCGCGGCAGATATATTACCAATACTTTCTGCGTCCC
>JASLZG010000243.1:325-7423 GCA_030754995.1 Lentisphaeria bacterium | reverse complement strand
GCCGGTGGCAATGAACAGGTCCGAAGATCCAGTCGTCGGCAACCGGGTACAGCGCACGCGCCACCATACAATACAGTGCGAGCGCGAGTTCGACAGCTGCTGTCGTTGTGCTCCGGCCAGCCTTGCAGCGGAGTCACGCCGGCAACACGGTGCCGGCATTATTCAGGCACAGACCGGCACCGATGCCCCGCATAGCCGGATTGCATGCCAGGGAAAACCGGCAGAGATCCAGAACTATCCCGCTGTCCGCGACGAAGCGCGCCTTCGTCTCGCTTTCTGTCACGGATATTCTCGGCAATCCAGTCGAGATCTTCAGCGGCGAAACCGAGGTCATCCGACGCGGCTTGGACCTGGCCTGCACCCCCTCCGGCCTTTTCCACAAAAGCCTGCGGGCGGATGCAATCAGGGGGGTGTCAGGTGCCTTCGCTGCACGAGGCTCCGAATGCGAAGCAGGAATAACAGCGATGATGGCGCATCATGACGCGCGGCTTCATGCTTTCGGCCAGGGTCTTGCCGAGGTCGTAATCGTCATCGTCATCGACCAGGGTGCAGGTGTAGATGCCGACCGTGTCATTTTTCTTTACAATCATCTTGCTGAAGTTGCACATGAAGGCGGCCCGCTGGTCGGTGCTCAGGTAGGTGGTCATGCAATGCTCGGTGATTTGCGGCACGTCGGGCAGTGAACCGGGCGGCATGAAATCGGGGAACGAAATGATCAGCAGATCTTCGGGCAGCCCGACCTCGCGGAGGTGGGGGGCATAGCTGCGATCGACCGCATCCGTATCCTCGTTGCTGCCGCGCAGGCGGGCGATGGAGACGCCGAAGCCGGCCTGGTGCAGCCGCCCGAGGGTGCGCAGGGCTTTGCGGAAGTTTCCCTTGCCGCGGTTTTCGTCGTGTTTGACGGGGTCGGGGTGGTCGATGCTGACGCGGAGGTTGAGGCGGTTCGGCTTGTCGATCAGCGGCAGGATTTCGCCGATACGGTTCATCAGTGGTTCTGTTGCATTGGTCAGCACCAGGCATGGGCGATGGTCGAGGGCACGATCGAGGATGCGCCCCAAATCGGGGTTGAGGAAGGGTTCGCCGCCGGTGAACGAGAATTTTTCGACGCCGAGCTCGAGAGCTTCATCGATCAGTGGCGTGGCTTCGTCGAAGCTGATGAATTGCAGGCGATTGTCGCCGGGTTTCGAGCCTTCGAGGCAGAACGGGCAGTTCAGGTTGCAGTTGGTGCCGGTGTGGAACCACAACTCCTGCAGGGATTCCGGCTCGATATAGCCGCGCGGCTGCCCGTCGTTGGTCTGCAGCCACTCGATGTTTTCAAGGTGATGCATGGAAGAAGACTTCCCGGTGGATATTCATGTAATCGACGTCGTGCTCCTCGAGCCAGTCGGTCGTCTCCTCGATCATGCTGTCGAGGCCGCACAGATAGAAATGGGTGGTGGGTTCGATCGGCAGGTTGCCGAGCAGGTCGGTGACGCGGCCGTGGTGGTGGCCGGCAACGGTTTCGCGCGACACTGCGAGGTCGAGCTGGCAGCGCTCCTGGAGCAGCTCGACAAGGACAGCATCCTGGTATTGGCGGACGCCGTACAGGCATCGCGGCGGCGGCGGCCCGGGATGGCTGCGCAGGTACGAGAGGAACGGCGCGATGCCGGTGCCGGTAGCGATATAGACGAACGGCTGACCGGTGTCGTGGCTTTGGCCGGGGCGAAACCAGCCGAAGGGCTCGGAGAACTGGACGACGTCTCCGGGCTGCCGCGCTGCCAGGTAGGTGCTGAGAACACCGCCGGTCATCTTGCGGATGAGCAGTCTCAGGTGGTCTTCGCCGATGCCCGAGGCGAGGCTGTAGGGTCGTGATTCGGCGCCGTCGGCGGTGTAGGCGGAGATGCAGTCACCGGGGACGAATTCCATGCCCTTGCGCTCGACGACCAGTTCGAAGATTTCCGGCGCCCACCATTTGACTTCAATGACGCGATGGGTTGAGTCCACTTGGCCTCGGTCGTCTAGAGGTTTGGCGTCCGGTTGGGTCAGCAGCAGGCGGCGATGGCATCTGTATCCGCCGACGTGTCACCGCAGTCGAACGGTCCAAAATGAGTTGAGCGGTCGCCACCGAGCCGGAAGTGTTTGGCATAGCGTGTCTCGCTGACCATTGCGGCGGTGTTGCCGCAGACCAGCATTGGTTTGCCAGTTTCGAAGATGTGATGGTCATCGAGCTGGAAGCTGTGCGGATGATCAGGGATGGTGCCGAGGTAGGTGGCGGCCTGTCCGTAGTCCTCGCAGATGTCCTCGAGCGATTCGAGCTTGAAGGCGCGAACGGTGACCGAGAAGAAGTCGATGTTGCCGACCCGTTGTTCGAGTTCGGCGTTCATCATCTGGATTTTCGACTTCTTGACGATCCGGTGGTCGAGGCAGCCGAGACGCTGCATGATGCGACGGAAGTCCTCGGTGTAGAGCGCGCCGGAGAGGCATTCGCCATAGAGTTCGGGGTCGTCCTTGAGATGCTGCGGCACGCGGCGGCTGGCGAAGACGTCGGAGAAATAGAGTTCACCGCCGGGCTTGAGAACACGGAAGATCTCGGCGAACACGGCTTCTTTGTTGGGGGAGAGGTTGATAACGCAGTTGGAGATGACGGCGTCGATCGAGTTGTCGGCGATGCCGATGGCGTTGAGGTCCTCGATATAGCCGTGGTAGAACTTGACGTTCGGCTGCGCGAATCCGAAGCGTTCGGTTTGGCTTTTGACGTGACGCTTGGCGACTTTGAGTTGTTCCTCGGTCATGTCGACGCCGATCACCAGGCCTTTCTCACCGACCAGATAGGAGGCCATGTAGACGTCGCGACCAGTGCCGCACCCGAGGTCGAGCACAACGCTGCCATCGAGCAGCGGCGGGATCGGCGAACCGCAGCCGTAGAAGCGCGAGAGGATTTCATCGTCGATCTGTTCGAGAATCGCACGGTGTTCGACGGGAATGGCATCGATCGGGCAGCAGGCACTGGTTTTCAGGTCGTCACTGCCTTCGAGTTGCTTGCCGTAGTAGTCTTTAACTGATTCGATAGTGTCGGTATGATCCATGTTCTTTCTACAGTTGGCGGATTGTGCTGCTTCTGCGATGCAGTTGCTCAGTAGCGTTCCACGATGGCAGAGAGTTTGTCGATCTTGCGCTCGTAGGCGTCGAGTTTCTTGAGATTTTTCTCGTCGCGATTCGGCTGCGTCCGCATCCACTCCTCAAGGTCTGCTTTTGTGGTGCGCAGCTCGGCGTGTGCCTGCTGGTATGCCTTGGCGTCCTGCGGCTTCATGCCGCGGGCTTTTTGGGCGACCTCGATATTTTCTATCTTGTCCTTGATTTCCTGGATCGCTTCGCGCTGATCATAGAAGGTGGCGAAGTTTTTTTCGGTTTCTGCCGGTTCCGAGGCGGTCCATTCCGCAAGTTTTGCTTCCGCCGTTTTGAGTTCGTCGATGTACTTGCGGTAGTTGGCGGCGTCCCTGGGCGACAGCGTGGTGACGAATTTTGAGACTCCGCCGCTGCTCTTGGCGACGATCTCTTCGGCTTCCTTGATGAAACTTTCCGGCGTCTTGTTGCGGCCGGCGCCGAGGCGGCCCAACTCGGTTTTGCCGTCGACATCGACGATGACGTAGGTCGGGTATCCTCCGACCTTGTACTGGCGTTGCAGCTGGCGATTACGGTTCTGGTATTTCTCCGGCACGATACCCTTGCCCTTGGGGAAATCGAGGGTGACCAGCAGGAGGTTTTCGGCGGCCCAGCGGGGCCACTCTTTCTTGGCGAAGACGTTGCGGTCCATGCGGATACACCAGCCGCACCAGTCGGAGCCGGTGAAGTTGAGCATGATCGGCAAATCCTTTTTCTGGGCCAGGGCCAGGGCGGCCTTGTAGTCCATCGTCCAACTGCCGAGCTCGGCGCCATCCTTCATGACGTCCGAGGCCAGGCTGTCGTTGCCCGTGGACATCATCAGCATGGCGCCGGCGGCGATAATGGTGATGAGTGCGGTGATTGTGCCTTTCTTCATTTTTTTCCTCCACGAGACGGCGCTGATGTTGTCAGGAGCGTCTGCCATCAACAATTTCATTTATGGGTTTCAGGGTTTTATGTCAGCGAAAAGATACTATCGTGGTAAATGCCGTGCAATGCAATCGGGTGGTTTGACGCGTGCCGGGCGGGGGATATTCAGGCCGGCGCCGGCGCTTGATCCACAACGCCATTGGCGGCGGGCGAATCGGCCGGGTCATATTTTGCCAGCTGGCCCACTTGCCCGCCGTTTCACCTACGCCTGACCGGATTCATCCGGACATCGCGTCGTTGAGCTTTTCTCCGGCCAACCATCCAGGATGTCCGAGGTCTGTCTTTAATATGTGTACAGGTGTGGATCGGTTCCCAACGCCCTGTCCCGTACGACGTGACCGCCCTCGGGAAAAAACCAGTTGATGCCATCGTGGTCTATCGATCGATGTCGATGGGTTTCGACATGTCCGTCACCGTAGCCGAGGTTGTTGTCGATGTACTTCGTCGGGTACGGCTGGTAGAGGTGTCCCGGTTGGCCGGGGTCGTCGGCATGTGCAGAAAGAGATTGGTGGCTGTTGTTCCAGTCGTTATCGGCGAGAATGACGTCGCCTGAATTGCCTGGTTTTTGCGGTGCTATATCAAGCCGTGAGTTCGTCGACGACGACCAGTCGTGCGACGGATCGTCCGGCCCACCTTTGTAGGGTGGCGGGCAGAAGCCTGCGAAACGCTGGTAGCCCAGGTAGTAGAAGTTGCGATCGGCCTTGTATCCGTAGAGGTTTTTGAACGGGCCTGTGGCGATGCCGGGGGTCCACATGCCTCCGAGCTCCAGTGGCTTGGCCCAGCGCTCGAGCGGGCAAAAGCCGATTGGCGCATTTGACAGGACGGTGTCGGCAAACAATTCGAGCCATTCGACCTCGTCTATACCAAAGTGGTCTTTGTACAGCCCCCAGGCATCGGTATAAACGTCTCCCGGGTACGACTCCCAGCCACCATGGCCGCCGTCGTTGCCGTGGAACGGCCACTCCTGATCGGAAAAGGCGGCGTACATGATCATGCCGGCGCCCAGCTGCTTCAGGTTGCTCATGCAAACAATGAGTTTCGCCCGGCGTTTGGCGCCACCCAGCGCTGGCAACAGCAATGACATCAGGATAGCGATTATCGCGATGACAATCAGGAGTTCGATCAAGGTGAAGGTGCATCGATCTATTACTTTGGGGCCGTTTGTACTTTTCCTGGTCATTTAACATCCACCCCTTGCCAGCGGTATCACATACCCCTGATCGGATCCATCTGTTCCCAGGGTTTGGGGAACAACTCATCGACTGGAGCGAAGTGATCGGCGGGGATCTCGGCGCTGGCACCGGCAACGATCTGTTCGATTTGTTCGAGGCGCGTGGCGCCAAGGACCAGGGAAGTGATTGCCGGTTGCGCCAAGGTCCACGCGACGGTGTACTCGGTCATCGACAAGTCGGCCTGCTGTGCGAGGGTCTCGAGCGCTTCGAGCCGGTCGAACATCGCCTCGTTGAGTTCTTCTCCGGCCAGCCATTGCGGCATTTCGGAGGCGCGCGACGCGGCGGGCAACGCCTCGTCCCGGTGATACTTGCCGGTGAGCAGTCCGCCCTGAATCGACTGGTACGGTGTCACCGCGATGTCGTGGTTGACGCAGAAGGACAGGTCGTGGTGGAACATGCGTTTGAGCATGCTGTAGGGGATTTGCGAGACGACGGGCCGCGGCAGATGTTGGCGCTCGGCGATCCACAGCAGTTCACAGAGTTGCGCGGCGCTGTGATTGGAGGCGCCGAAATATCGCACCTTGCCCTGGCGCACGAGCGTTTCCATTGCATTGAGGGTTGTTTCCGGCGGTGTTTCTTTGTCCGGCCAATGGATCAAACAGACGTCGATGTAGTCCATCTGCAATCGTCGCAGGCTGTCGTTGACCGCCTGCAGGACATGCCTGGCGCTGGCGCCGCGTTCCTGGGGGCCCGGGCCGACCGGGGCGCCGAACTTGGTCGTCACGATGACCTCGTCGCGGCGACCGACCAGGGCTTTGCCGAGGATTTCCTCGCCGACCCCGCCGGGGCTGCCGAAGAAGCGTGTATAGCCTTCGTAGACGTTGGCGGTATCGATATAGTTGATGCCCAAGTCCATGGCACCGTGTACTATACGGACGGCGTCGGCTTCCCCGACCGGCGTGCCGAAGGTCATGGTGCCGAGGCAGATTGGTGAGACCAGCAGGCCGGTAGTGCCCAGTCGATTGTAATTCATGGCAGTCCTGGGATTTTGGTATTCAGGGTTCAGTGCCGGACACTGAACAGTTCAATGATGACCGCGAAACAAAGGTTGTCCCAAGATTTTTTGGGATGCCTTTCCCGGGCCGATCGGGCCAGGGGCATTGTTCTCCAACGTGGGTCATCGATGGCAATAACCGTACATGTGACTTTTTCAGCATCAAGTTCTCGCTGAGAAACGCATCGTTAATTTTGCCCCGCTGCTGAGCATTCTATCAGGCTTTGGCGGCAAACCGACAGCATCGGTTTGCCGTCTGCGTCGGTATTGTCCGGGGCAACGTCCTGGCCATTTACCCGTATCTGTTTCAGGTCGCTTGATTTGAACGGCAGTACCACGATGGCCTCGACGCCATCGGGCAGGCCACATTCCAGCCGGAACATATCCGAGTCGCGTTTCCAGGAAACGGTGACATTTCCCTTGCTGGTCGGGACACTGCCCTCTGCCCACTGGAGGTCGCCCGGCCGGGGCGCAATCTCGACCTGTTCACACCCGGGCGCCAGCGAACCAATGCCCAGTACCCATCGTCCGGCGGCGTAGACTGGTCCGGGCATCAGGGCCACCGACCGGGAGACCATCGTCTTCCATCCTCTTTCATCCCAAGTCCGTGCACCGTGCATATTCCAGCTTTCGGGAATGGTGTCGAAGCCGTCTTTTTTTACCCTGCCGTACCTTTGCCTGATGACTCTCAAGGCATAATCCGCATAGCCGTACCTAAACAACCCGTTAATGAGGAAATCCATCTGCAGCGGCGATATCTGCCCGATCTCCAGGCTGGGATCGGTCAGCCATTCAACGATT
>JASLZG010000243.1:0-305 GCA_030754995.1 Lentisphaeria bacterium | reverse complement strand
CGAGATCCATCAACATGTAGTTGCCATGCTCGCTGACGTGTTCGCCCAGGCAGTCATCCGGGGTTATGTAATCGACAAAAACGCCGCGGGCATCGTCCCAGAATTTAGCGTTTATCGATTTCACGGTTTCCTCGTACTGCCCGAGCCACTTTTGGGCCAGCTTGTCAGCGCCGACCTCGCGGGCGATCCGGCTTGCGATCTGCAATCCCATTGCATAGCGGGCATTCAACGTCAGGATTTTTCCCTTGCCATCGCCATCCACTTCCGCCCAATCCTGGAACAACAACAGCGGTTGATCGCCGATG
>JASLZG010000242.1 GCA_030754995.1 Lentisphaeria bacterium | reverse complement strand
GCCGGTGCCCCCCTGTTTTCGCCGCCGCGCGGTGTACGGACCGCGGCGGGATCCAGGGCGGCCGGCATCAGCATCGTGCCGACCTGGTACCGGTTGAACTGGGTCGAGACGATGCCGAACCGGTACGAGTTCGACGACCTCGACCAGTTTCTCGATCCCGGCGCCTGCGGCTACCCGTGCACTGCTTCCTCACTGCCAGCACTGCAGTGTCGAAAAGAAGATAGAAAAATGTTCTAAATTCCCGGTCGGCGTGAGTCTGCTGAATACGCCACCGCCACCGAACGGGTTGGCTCACTTAAAATCCGCAGAAGATTATCGAGATGAAGTTAGGTTATACGCAATGTTCGGGAAAGGTACAAATGGAACCAGGGTGAAGGACCGCCGCCGCTTTACATTGATTGAGCTGCTGGTTGTCATCGCCATAATCGCTATCCTGATGTCATTGCTGTTGCCAGCGCTGGGCGGCGCCAAGCGCCGGGCGAAGATTATTGTTTGCATGAGCAACTTGAAACAGATGGCCGCAGGCATGATCATCTACGCCGCGGTTTCCGATCAGGAGTGGCCGTTCCACGGCACCGACCCCGTCCCCCACCCACAGTCGTACCCGAACCAAGTTTATACCGAGGCCTTGGGGCTGTACAACGACCACTTTGATGTAGACGAGGTTGAATGGCTCGAATTGTTTGCCGACACGGTCCTGTCAAATGCGCCCATCGGCTTTTGCCCGATCGAGCGCTGGGCCAGGCCAGTAGAGCTCGGCGGAATGTGGACCACCGCCGCCACCGGCCAGTTCAAGAACCTCTACGGATTCAAGGCCGATCGCAACTTCTACTTCATTGGCTACCATCGTTTCGCCGGCTTCTGCCCGCCACCCTACAACGGTGGGCCGGACGACTCGTCGCACGACTGGTCAGCGTCGACGAACTCACAGCTTGATCTGGCACCGCACAAGCCGGGCAATTCAGGTGATGTCATTATCGCCGATAACGACTGGAACAACGACCACCAATCGCTTTCGGCACATGCCGACGATCCGGGGCAAGCGGGACACATCTCCGCGCCGTACCCGACGAAGTACATCGATAACAACCTCGCCTACGGTGACGGACATGTCGAAACCCATCGACATCGCTCGATGGACCACAACGGCATCAACTGGTTTTTCCCCGAGGGCGGCCACGTCAAGAAATTGGGGGGGGCTGGAACCGATCCACACCTGTACACATATTGAGGACAGGCCGCGGCCGTCCTGCCCGTCCCACCATCCTTTTCAGTCCCCACCTTCCCATTGAGGCAGCTTCCCGTCGCCAAGGCCGAACTCCTCGGCGGCGTCCATGACGGCGCTGAAACTCTCCAGCGGGGTGCCGGGACAGACATTGGCGCCGTCACCCAGAAGCAGGCCGCCGCAGGGGCCCATCGCATCGATACAGTCCCAGGCCGCCTGCTTCACCTCCTGGTAGCTGCCGTCCTTCATGAGCATCGGATTGATGTTGCCCCACAGCAGCGCGCTGCCGCCGTGGTTGGCCGCGGCAGTCTCCGGCGGGACCTGGTACCCGAAGATCTCGAAGTGAGTCATCTTCAGCTCTTCCTTCAGCATCGTGTGCAGGTGTGTGCTGTCGCCGCACATGTGGATTCCGCGCCCGAACTGGATACCATCGCCGAATCGTTCGAACATGGCATTGGCGTACGGCACGCAGAACTCCTTGAACAGTTTCGGTGACATGATGTGGGCCGAATCCTCTGACAGCCTGTAGGCCGCTCGCGGCCTGGGGTCGATCCTGCGGCAGTTCGCCTCCGAGGCGATCTCAGCCTGCGTGATCTTTTCCAGGAAGCGATGACACTCCTGGGGATACTCCAGCATCCACCAGTAGAAATCCGCACCGACCAGGTCGACGGCAATCATGTGGGGACTCAGGCCTGCCAGCATCAGCGGCCCCATCTGAACATGCCCCTCCTGACCGTTGAACCTCACCTTCGTCTGGGTGGCAAACTCCTTCATCTGGAGCCACCACTCGATCGCCTTGCTGCGCAACCCCGCGCCCGGTTCTGCCACTTCGAATCGCTCCATCTGCTCTACGGTCTTGATCACCGGGATCGCGCGTGCCGGATCGTCATCCAGCCAGCCCACCTCGCCGCCGTGGGCGCTTGGCGGGATCACGTTGTCGAACCAGGGATGGATAATAACGAACGGGCCGGTGCAGACGTCCTCGGAGATATTCTCGATGCGGTACCTGGCGAACTGCAGTTGCCAGTAGTACTGGGTCTCGGCGTCCTTGAAGTAATCGATATAGCGCAGATTGAACAGCGGCGCAAAATACCGTGCCACCACGCAATAGAGAACCGGAACGCGATCGACATAACGAAAATCAGCCCGGGCTGCCAGCCGCTGCCGGCTGAGCTCCGTCTTCTTCGGATCATAGTCAATCTCGAGCTCGAATCTCATGACGATTATGCCCTTTCACTTCCCGGATCATCCCGGACAGGATTTGCACCGGGGCCCGAGTCCGTCGTTAATGATTAAATGCGCCCCGGCCCCGACTTCCCTTTCACCCGTCATACTGACCCGCTCCCCGGGAACTGATCCGGGTCTTATGAGAGAATCCAATCGGCCGACGTTGCCCGGGAAAGGGTTCTCTGATTATGAAGAAGCGACACAGTGCTGAGCAGATTGTGGACTCCCATGAGTTGCGCGATGGGGGATCCGCCACGAACTGGAACGCGCAGAATTTCGCCGAACGCGTCTTGAATTTCAACCTGGCCGGGATTGAGCGTGTTGACATTGATATGATGCTCGGCAAGCTCACCGGCCATTCCTCGTGAATGGAGCTCTCGATGATCATCTTGCCGCCCGTTGCCTGGCCGGACTGTTGCTGGGCAACCATCTGCCGGGCAGCGAATTGGCAGGTATGGAATACCCCGTGCTGTGAGACGTCGATCGTCAGGCCGGTTTTGGCAGACGGAAATCCCGGCAGCCGCGTCGACCTCAACCGACGGTCCATGCAGCCGACGTCTTCACCGAGTCGCAATGAGGCGGATTGCAAGCCTGAGACATCCCACTATTTTAGGCATTTGCACTCAACGAACGGCAGGGGTTCATGGACGTTAAAATCGGGGTAATCGGGGCCGGCAACCGCGGCTGCCGCTGTTTCGGGAGGTACATCTCGGAGCGCGACGACGCGCGTGTCGTCGCCTTTGCCGATCCGAATCCGGAGCGGGCACAGGGAGCGGCCGAGTTGCTGGGTATCGAGGTAAACATCTACCCGGATACCGAGGGCATGCTGGCCGGCGAGGCGCTCGACGGCGTGGTCATCACCAGTCCGGATCATACCCACGAGGCGTGTGCCATGGCGGCGATCGACAAGGGGCTGCACATCCTCATCGACAAGCCGCTGGCCAGCACGACGGCCGGCTGCGTCAACGTCATCCGGGCGGCTCGCAAGCGCGGTGTCGAGGTGTTTGTCGGCTTCAACATGCGCCACGTACCGCTGCTGCGCCGGATCAAGGAGGTTATCGACGCCGGCGAGATCGGCAACCTGATGGTGATGGAGACCCGCGAATTCTACGACGGCGGCCGCAGCTACATGTGCCGCTGGAATCGGCGCCGCGAGTGGTCCGGCGGCCTGTGGGTGCACAAGGGCTGCCACGACTTCGATGTGCAAAACTGGTTCAATTCCGGAGGTGAGCCGGTGCGCGTCAGTGCCTTCGCCGGCATCAACGCGCTGCGGCCGGACGCGGTGCCGTTCGAGGTCGAGCCGGAGCAGCCCGTCGGCCCCAACTGTACCGTCTGCGCTTATCGGGAGCAGTGCCCGGACATGTATCCTGTCGAATCCAGGTTGTGGTCGGATGAGACCGCCGCCGTCGACGGCTACCACAAGGATCTCTGCATGTACACGTCCGACAAGGACACGCACGATAACGGCGTCGCCATCGTCGAATACGACAACAACGTGCGCGCCAGCCTGCTGGAATGTTTCATCGCCAATTTCAGCGACCGGCTGTACACGATCACCGGCGACCGCGGCACCATCATGGCCGCCGTCAAGACGCCGACCCAGTTCGAGGTGCGGCCGCGCTGGGGCGAAGAAAACCGCATCATCGAGGTGCCGCCGGCCGCCGCCGGCGGCCATGGCGGCTCCGACCCGCGGCTGGTAGAGAGTTTCGTCGACAGCATTCGCACCGGCGCCCCGTACGAATCCAACCTGGTCGACGGTATCCGGGCCGTCGCCATGGGCGAAGCCGCAGAGCTCTCCTGGCGCGACCACCGCATGGTGGAGCTGTCCGAACTCGTCGATCTCAACGACCCGTCCCTGGCAGGCTGAAGGGGGCTGCTCACCAACCCGGTCTGGCGGTCGACTGAATTGGCGCCCACCATGGCCAGGAAGGCCCCGGGCTCCACCACGCATTCCAGGTGCTCGCCGACGGTGTGCCGATCATCACTTGTTCTTGCGCGGCATGCCGGACCGCCACCCGCCGAAGAACTCCTTTGGCTGGCTGGCTGGGTATTTCCTTATCCTGCGGGCGCGCATGCCAGCGACTGTTCGATGCGGTTGACGTTGTCCCGGGTCAGCGGCAGGTCCGCCTCTGCGAGCACCGAGGTCAGGGCGACGAGGTTTGCGTTGGATACGAGGTTCTCCGTGGACGCCGCGACCGTGACCCGGTTGCCGGCGCCCGCTTGCCGGAGGACGTCCAGGGCGGCGGCTTGGGTGGCGGCGGTGCCGCGGGCGTATTCGGATGCCGGGAACCCGACCCAGACCGCCTTGTGCGGCCACGTTGCCAGCGCCTCGTCCAGCGCCAGGTCACCCATCGGCGGCGGATGGAACGCCTCGACGATGTCGATCGCCGTCTCGGCGATCAACTCCTTGATCGCCGCCAGCCGCCCGTCCATGTGGACGGACATCAGTTTCCCGTGCCGGTGCAGGAGTTCCGCCTGTTCCTGGTATACCGGCATGAAGTAGTCGCGGAACAGGGTCGGCGTGACCAGCACCGCGTCGACGTTGTCACCGCACAAAACGATTGGCGCCGGCGCCTTTGCCGCGATCTCGTACAGCGGCCGGCGGCTCTCGCAGAGGGCGTGGTACAAGTCGTCGACGAGCTCGGGACAGTCGGCATGATGAAAGAAGAACCGGCCGCCCTCGCTGCCGATCCAGTTGATCATCAGCATCTGCATCGGCGAGTGGGGCAGGGAGCTGATCACCAGCCCGTCGTCACCGATCCAGTCCATTGCCTGCTCGACGGGGAAGTAATCGGCGATGTACTCGGTGTTCTCCACCATGTACTTGACGACGGCGTAGTCTTCAGGGCCTTTGATGAGCCGCTCGGTCTGCCAGGGCACGACGTCACGCCAGCTGCGCTGGGCGTGCCACTGGCCGACGCCGGGCTCCCGCAGCTCGACGAGGTAGACTTCGCCCACCGGGGTGGAATAGGTGCGCTTCACGGTGTCGTGCCCGGACGTCTTGACCTGTCTCTCGGAGACCTCGACGCCGTGCATCTTTTCGATGTAGCACGGTCGGTTCCAGCACATCCCCATGCCGCGATTGCGGCAGGCGCGTTCGGCCCAGCCGATCTGGCTGTGACGCCAGTAATGGAAGAACGGCAACCGGTCCGCCGGCCGCCGCAGGCTTGCGGACATTATCCGCTCCTGTAGACTCATCTCGGCCATACCGTGATCGACTCCAATGATCGGGGCGTTTTGCACACAGAAACAGGGTGACAGAACCCGACCTGGCACCCCGGCAGCGGCGCGAGAATTTCCAAATTCCGCGAAAAACCCATGGGTACACCCAATAGACTGCGGAAGGAAATCACTGTCCGATAACGGGAAGGAAGGTAGCATCGGGCCGGTTACTACGCAAACAGGCCTCCTGCCATGAGGCGCGCCACAGGGCCTGTCGACGGCCATCAACGGCTGACCATGCCGGTCCGGTTGGTCACCGGCGAACCCGCCGTAGTGTGTACCGCCAGCATGCCTCTTGCACGGTCACGGTGTTTCAGCAATAATTTCTTTTCAAGACCTGGCACGCGGAAGGCGGATGGCCTCCCTGCTGCCGTTGCGCCCGGGCGCCCGGCACCGGAGCGCCGCAGCGCCTGGTTCTGCGGACGCTCTATGCCGTGTAGTCGACCAGCAGCACTTCGTATTCGTTGAGCTTGGGCACGCCAATCGTCAGCCACCCGTCACGTAGTTCGTAGCGCACCGGCTGGCCGCTGACGGCGGTCACGTCGCGCACCTGGGCGTTTACCTTGACCCGGATCTCCTGGTCCGGCAGGGGTACCACGTAGCGAATCAGGGGTTTGTCCCCGACTTGGTTCATCGTCTGATTGAGGACAAAGAGCGTCATCCGGTCGGGTTTCACATGCGTCACCAGCTCGACCGACGGCGGCGCGTTGGTGGTGACCGGCGGCGGGACGTCGGCGGCCCAGAGCGCGGCCTTGGCCAACACCTCCAGCACGTCCGCATCGGCGACTTCCCCGGGCATGGCGATACTGGCCAAATCACCGGCAAGATAGAGCACCCGGCCATTGGCGACACGGCGGGTGAGCATCATCGGGCCCTGCGGGGAGCCGGGATACGGCTTGATGCCCATGTGGTCCTCGTGCATCCTGTCCGTATCCAGGCCGATGATCTCGGCCTCGACGCGAAAGTCCGCGGACGACCGCACCCTGGCGCACGGCGGGTTGAACGCCAAGAGCCTTCCCCGCCACGCGGCCCAGGGCCCGGCATCAGCTTCGAACCGGTAGTACAGCGGGAGCTCCTCACGGCCGCTGTCGATCTCGCCGTCCAGTTCCAGCCCGATCAGCGCCGCCAGCTCCGCACTGACCTGGCCCGCGCACACCAGGCCGCCTCCCGCCTCGACGTAGGCGGCGAGATCGTCGAGGGCCTTTTCACTGAGGTCACTTGTCTCCCCGACGATCACCGCCTGATGGGCGGCCAATCGCTCCCGGTCCAGATCCCGGGGGGCGATGAGGTCGAAGGGAAGATGGTGCTCGAGCAGCGCGTTGCAGTAGCCCATCGCCGGCGCACTGTCGACGACGGCGATGTATGGCAGCAGCTCCGCGTCCAGCAGGTAGTCGCGCACGCGCTCGACGCAGGAAAACAGTTCCGTCAGCGTCGGCAGCAGGGTGCGCTCAAACTCGAACGCCGTCTGGATGTGGGGTTGCACCGCCGCCCCGTAGGCCAAGGTCTGCATGAAAGAGAGTTTGGCGTGAGCCGCAGAACGTTGATGGAAGTTCAGGTCCACATCATGGCTCGACCACCATGTTCCGACCACCGGCTTCTGCGAAAGCGCCTTGAGCTGCAGGATATCCAGGCCGGCCCGGTGCAGCGACCGCAGGTCACCGACCCCCCACTGGTTCTCGACTGCCATCATGTCTGTGTGGGCCGGGAATGTGGCCAGGTCGCATCCCGTGTTGTGCGTACCGCGGTAGGATGTGCCGACCACGACCGTCTCCGGCGACACCGCATCGGTGGCCGCTTTCACGGCCGCTTGGAATGCCGTCAC
>JASLZG010000241.1 GCA_030754995.1 Lentisphaeria bacterium | reverse complement strand
TTGATAATAGAAATGCCATCCGCTGTTGCATTAATTGATTTTGATTTCACTGAAACTAATGATTTCGATGCAGGGAGCGAAGAACACAGCGAGGCTCGTGCACTGTATCAGTAACATCAGACAACTGGCGATCGCGGCGGGCGGCATTTACCCAAACGACAATGACAGGATCGTTGTCCCAGGGGTCGGGGCGGGGCCGACAACGCGCTTGTACGCGGGGGCTGTGCGGGATCAGGGCATGTATGGCGTTGATGGAACGCAGGGTTACTCGGTTTCGTGGCTGGAACTGATCCAGGATAAAACGGTTGATCTGTCCGCCAACCGGGCCGACGAGGTATATGACATCGCCTATTGCCCCGATGACGAATCCCATGTCAACCCGTTCGGCAAGAAAGGCTGGTGGTTCGGTTTCGGGTACGTTCGACAACAGTCGTATGCGTTGAACCACAATTTCACCAACGCCCAAGGCATCAATCTTCCTGCTCCCAGGTATTTGAACTACGTAAGGATAACCAGGGCCTTAGTCCCGCGCGAGACAGTGCTGATCGCGGAAACGCACTATTCCACAGTGTGGGGCGCCAGGCCTCATTTTGTCTCGACCTGGCCGGGCATATCACGAACGGCGAATCACGGGGCGCTGGAGGTGATGACCAATGAACCGCAGAGCGTATGGCCCGATGTAGGGGCTATCAGCTTGCCACGCCACGGAGGCAGGGGATTCAATGTCGCATTCACAGATCTCCACGTCGCGTTCATCGAACACGACGGGCGGGCGAACTCCCCGTGGAAAAACCCGATCTCCTCGGCAGACATCGCCGAGATGGAAAAGCACTGGTTAGTTGATTACGAATGATCGGCACAAGGCCTCCTTGGATAGTGGATCAAGGACAAACGCTTTGGCTTTAGTAGAGGCTGCAAAACAATTATATATAATAAATTTCAACCATATACCAACTGCCTCTGATGCAACGCGAACAACAGCAACCTATAAAAAACATTCTTACTACTCAACCACCAAACTAAAGCTAAATGATGACACCCACTACCAAAGACCAAATCATAACGACTGCTTGGTCCAATCTTTCACCCGGCGAACAAATTCAACACCTCGAAGTTGAAGGTTATGTAATTCTTCCCAATGTGCTCACGCCAGAACATATTACTCAACTACAAAATGAACTGCTACACGTTCCTACCGTTGGTGCCGATTATACGGACAAAAAACAAACACATAACGATATTCAATGGCAAGGCGGTGCCGTGACGGAGCTGATGGCTCATGCGCCAATAGTCGATTTTCTAACTACACTTTTTGGCAGCACACCCATTTTAATGACCTACGATTATTCGCGCAGTGAGCCGGGTTGCCCTCCCATTAACCTGCATTGCGATGGCCAACCCTGGGGCTCTAAAATATTCGGTCCAGAACAAAGCTGTCCAAAGCTTGTGCGCGTCCTCTATTATTTGCAGGATTTAACCCCTGAAGCAGCACCTTTCCGCGTCGTACCACGATCACATTTAAGTTTCCACAATGACGCCAATCCTTACTTGCGCTACAAAGAACACCCCGAACAAGTAAAGGTTACCTGTACCGCAGGATCAGCAGCACTCATTAATCAAAATGTTGTCCACGGCAACTACGCCAACCTTAGCAACTACCCGCGTGAATTGCTCGGTATTGCCTATCGACCAACATGGGCTGGACCGCATGCCGCGGTTGAACCATGGCCACCGGCAGAATTAGCCAAGGTTTCTCCCGCCGTGCGCCAGGTACTACAAGATCGTAACACCCGTATCTGGATGTATGATGCCCCCAATGTACCAGCGGACCTTAAAAGCCAGGCACCCGGTATTAACCCAAGTCGTTGGGAGAAAAAAAAATAGCATAGACCCTAGTAAATTTGATTTTCAAAGCTATCCATTAACGTTTTTTTATCACAAACTACCGGTCGATTTTTCGATTCCCGTACCCCAAAATTCCCTTACCGGCCTCGTTGTGTACCCGTTCCGTTGCCGCGTTCCTGCAACTGACCTATATTCAAGTTGGATTGCGTTTTAATAAACTTAAAAATGCTTGAATCGTTATGTCGACTCCCTCTACTTCCAGTCACCAACACCTGACGCTTCGCCAGCTCATCAATCTGGCAGCGCCGATGGTGCTGTCGTTTGTCATGATGTCGGGTGCTGCACCGATCGTCACCGGGGGTATCGCCTGGAAATTCGGGCCGCAAGGGGAGAGCCTGCATCTGTCGGCATTTCTGGTCTGTTTCATGTCCGCGATGCTGCTTTACAGCCCGGTTTTCGTAACCCGCGAGATCTCGATACGCACGGTCACCGACAGCGCCTCGAAGCGGCAGTACTTGCGGTTTTTCACGACCGTATCGGGGGCATGCTCGCTGCTGCTGATCGTGATGTCGCAGGTGACCCCGCTCAATGTGTTTTTTTATGAACGACTCATCGGGGTCGACTCGTTGACCCGCGAGCTGGCGTGCGAAGGGCTGGTCTACTTTGTGCCGTTGCCGTTCCTGATCTCACTGCGCAGCTACTTCCAGTCGCGTCACATCAACCAGCGAACCGCCTGGTACAACGGTGCCGGCACGGCGGTCAGGCTGGTTGCCATGGCGGTCTTTGTTTTCGGTTTCGCTGTACACATGCCCGACATGACGGGGCCGGTGCTCGGCGGCTCGACATTCTTGATCGGCCTCAGTTTCGAAACGCTGTTCGTGTTTTTGACGGCGCATCGCCACCGACTACCGATCGGTAATGCAGCTGTCAGTACAGGGACGATGCTGAAGTTCGCCGGGCCCCTGATCCTTTCAGCAATCACCCGGATGATTATTCCGATGGTGTTGATCCGGCTGATCACCGTGACCACGTATCCCGAGGAAGGCCGGGCCGGCTACGACCTTATGCGGTCGACCCTGTGGCTGTCGCTCAGCATCATGTACGCGATGCAGCCGACGATCGTCAGCTGCGCCACATCGCGCCAGAACCTGCAACTGCTGCGCCGGGCCTCGATAGTGCTGGCCGTATTTGTTGCCTGTTGCTTCACGCTCGTCGCGTTCACGCCGCTGCATCGTCTGCTGTTCGTCGACCTGATGGACCTCGACAATGTGCTGATCCAGATGTTGCTCTTCGATGCACTGCCGTGGGCCGCGGCGCTGCCGCTGATCGTGATGACCGACGTCTTCCTCGTCTCGCTGCATTTGCGCGCCGGGTCGACCATCTGGGTGTGGGCCGGCAGGACATGCGGTCTCGTGGTGCTGTTGCTGGTCGCAAGCCTGGCGGACCTGTCGGCGTTCAACGGCGTCAAGCTGGTCGTGTTCGCCGAGATTCTGCAGCATCTCGCATCCGTCACGCTGTTGTCGATAGGCATGCTGAAGCAGGGCATCGAACGCTCGCTGCATCGGGGCACGGTAGCGGAGTCGATGGCCTAGATTGCTCAATCCAGCCTTGCTTTCAGGTAGGTCTCGCAGATGTGGTAGAACTCGAGCATCGACGCGATATCGATCCATTCGTCGGCCGCGTGGAGATTGCCGACCTGCGGCCGGGTCATGATCACCGGGATGTCGCGCGCGCAGATGAAACGGGCGTCGCTGCCGCCATGCTCGCGGCTGTGGGTGTAGGTTCGCCCGGTCACTGCCTTCGCCGCATCGGCGAAGGCCGGGTCGGGCGACATCCGCGTCGGTTCCGCGACCAGTTGCAGGGTGATCTGGATTTCGGGCGGCAGCGTTTGGCGCACCAGTGTCATGATCTCATCCACGGTACACGGCGCTGGGAACCGGATGTCGACGGTCGCCTGCGCCGTGGCCGGCACGCGGTTGCTGGCGAGGTTCGGGGTACCGACAATCGTGACAGTGCAGGTCGGATGCCAATGATCCTCGGCCTCGGCCAGCAGCTCGAAACGCTGGCGCAGGGCAACGGTCGCATCGACCATTCGTTCGAGGGCATTGTCACCGAGCCATGGCCTCGCGGCATGCGCCGCACGGCCATGACAGCCCAGCGCCAAATGCAGCAGGCCTTTCTCCTCGACGACAAGCGTGTCGCAGCCGCCGCCGTCCGGCACGATGCAGACCCCACAGCGCAGGCCTGTTTGCTCGAACAGGTAGCGCACGCCATGGTCGCCGCCGGTTTCTTCATCCGCAGTCACACAAAGGCCGAGCGAGGGATTGCCCGAGCTGGCATGAAACGCCCGGAACAGCTCCATGAGCACGGCAAGCTGGCCTTTCATGTCGCCGCTGCCGGGGCCGTAGATACGGCCATCCTGGACTATGGTGCGGTACGCCTGGCGCTCATGCGCAATGACGTCGAGATGGGCGCAGAGCAACACGTCTGGCCGCGTGTTGCCGGGCGGCAGGGCCAGTAGCGACGGCACCCCTTCAGACCGGTACTCGCACACTTCGAAGTGGCCGAGGTACTCGATGTGATTGCGTACCATGGCGACGCAGCGCTCGAGGTCATCGGGATAGGTCGCGGCACTGGGAATCACGACCAGGTCACGAGTCAGTGCAACGAGTCGACGTTCGAGATCGGTAGTGTCCATTGTTTCCACGTCTCAGTCACGATCATACGATACGACGGTTTCGAGATCGTCCTGCATCTTTCCCAAAAGCAGTTGACACCCCGCCACCGTGCCGCCCAGTGCCAGGAACTGGCCTTTGCGAACCGTGCCGCCGCTGTCCAGGTTGAAATTAATCGGCAGGATGCCAAACGCACCGTCGCGCTTGAACAGCCAGCCGTGCCGATGCATCTCCTGCAGCAGCCAGGCACCATCGACCGTGGTGGGAAATCGGACGTTTCGCATCATCCACGCGCTGTCGGGGCGGAACAGCCGCGCCAGGACAGCCGGGTAAGTGGCGCCGGTGACGCGCGCGTTGACCTCGCAGACGCGCACTTCGAACGCGTCGTGCCGTTTGACGACATGGAAATCGCCGCTCGCAGTGCCGCGGTACCCGAGCCCATGGAGCCAGTCAGCGACAACCCGGGCCTGGGCGAAAAGATGCTCCCGCACCTCGGGCAACTCGTCCAGATAGGGCGGTGGCGAGACATTTCCCTCGTGCACGCTTTCGTCGCCGAGGATCTGTTCGGTGAGGTCGTAAACGGTGATTGCGTCGTCACCGACAAACATCTGGACGCTGGGTGAACTGAAGTAATCGACCCCCGCGACCGTACTGTCGAGCCAGCCCTGCACCATGCAAGGGCCTTCAAAACAGACGTAGTCGGGAACGCTGGAAGGATCGGCGTCAACCGCGAGCTTCACCAACCCGATGCCGGAGGCGCCGATCGCCGATTTTACGACGGCCTGCGTGTAGCCCGAAGCTGCGAGCTCGGCGAGGTGGTCGCCAATGGCCGTGACCTCGTCCGCCATCAGCGTGTCGAAGACAGGGAAACCGGCAGCGTCCATGAACTGGTGCAAGAGCACTTTGTTGTTGCCGTTGCGACTGCCGTCCGGCGTGGTGATGGTCTGCTTGTCGATCAGTTGCGCCAGGCGGCTGAGGCCGGCATCGGTGACGAAACCGTCGATCCATGGTGTCTGGTAGCCGCGCAGCTCCTCGATGATCGCGGTGAACCTCGCATCGCCAAGGTGATCGGCGGATTCCATGCGGCGATAAAGGTCGGCAGGCAAGGTTACCAGTTCCGGCAGCGACAGCCCGAGCTCGTCGGTGAAATAATCCAGCAACTGTCGATGCGGCCGGTGATCGACCACCAGGACGTTGCCGGTGCCGCGGAACAACAGGTTCAGGACAGGCGCCAGGCGGCCGTCGTAGCTGTCGAGCCAGTTGATCTCCCCCTCGAGCACCCGCCGCTGCTCGACGTTGCCGAAGAACAGCGACAGCAGATTGGCAACGAACACCACGCTGCGGTCCCAGAAGGCGGGCAGCTTGTCCAGCGCCATCTCGACCGGTGGTGCCATGGTCGTTTGCCTGGTGTGCATGTTGCAGGTATGACGCTACATGCGTGCCAACTACGACCTAGGCCCTGCGATACAGCCGGTTCACCAGCAAGCCGCCCAGATGTTCAGTTGCGGCGCTCTCGACAAAACCGCGACTGTCGAAGGCCGCTGCCAGGTTCGGCAAGGCCCGCGGCTGCACCCCACAGACCAGCCCAAAGAAACTGTACAGCACACGGACAACAGCACGCCGCCAGGCCCGTGACAGGGGGCCCCGGCCGGACACCTCGAAGTCGTGAAACAGCCAGGCCCCGTCTGGCGCCAGGCAGGTGTCGAGCCGGTCCATCACCAGCGCCAGCTCGGGCGCCGCGAAGCAATCCAGAAAACAGTGGGTGCAAACGAGATCAAAGTCCTCGTCCGCAGCTATTTGGCCCCAGGAACCGTGACGAAATGTCACACGTTCGGTGTCGGCGGCAGTGAGCCGGGCCGCGGCGCGGCGCAGCATGGCGGCGGACAGGTCGATGTAAATGACTGATGCACGGCGATTTCGCGCCAGAAATTCACTGAGAAAACGACCCGTCCCGCCGCCGATCATCAGAACCCGCCCACTTGGTGGCAGAACATCGAGCAGGGTGCATTGTGAGGCATGCAACGTCCCGCCGAAAGCCATTGTTCCAAGCAGATCGTAGACTGCTGCGAGGCGGTTGAAGTTGTTCATGCAACGGGGCCGAGATTTGATGTTTCGTCATTTCAAATTATGATAATAGCTTTCTCCGTATGCACAAGCCGCGGCAACGGACCAATGTCATTTTCATGGAGCGTATCACATGCAGGACGTACCTCGGTCAGGCTTCGACGTGGACGATATCGAGACCAGGGAATGGCTCGAGTCCCTGGAGTGGGTCCTCGCGAATGAAGGCCCCGAAAGGGCTGCTCACCTGATCACCCGCCTCGAAGCGCTGATGGCGCGGCGCGGCGCCCCGATGCCCACCGGCTCACGCACGCCCTACGTCAATTCTATCCCGGTCGGGCTGGAGCCGCAGTATCCCGGCAACCGCGACATCGAGCGGCGGATCAAGAGCATCGTGCGCTGGAACGCCATGGCCATGGTCGTGCGGGCCAATCGCCACAACACCGACGTCGGCGGGCATATCTCGACATTCGCGTCGGCAGCAACGCTGTACGAGGTCGGGTTTAACCACTTTTTCCGGGGGCCCTCCGAGGAGTACGCCGGCGACCAGGTGTATTTCCAGGGGCACGCCTCGCCCGGCATATACGCCCGGGCCTTCGTGGAAGGCCGCTTGAGCCAGCAGCAGCTTGAGAATTTTCGGCGCGAACTGCATCCCAGCGGCGGCCTCTCGTCCTACCCGCATCCCTGGCTGATGCCGGATTTCTGGCAGTTCCCGACCGTCTCCATGGGGCTGGCGCCGATCATGGCGATTTATCAGGCTCGTTTCAACCGTTATCTCGAGGACCGCGGGCTCAAGCCCAAGAACGGCGGCAAAGTCTGGGCCTTCCTGGGCGACGGGGAAACGGACGAACCCGAGTCCCTGGGGGCCATCTCTCTGCCGGTGCGCGAGCAGCTCGACAACCTGGTCTTCGTCATCAACTGCAACCTGCAGCGGCTCGACGGTCCGGTGCGCGGCAATTTCAAGGT
>JASLZG010000240.1 GCA_030754995.1 Lentisphaeria bacterium | reverse complement strand
CATCAGGCAAAACCATGCTGTCAGCATCGCTCCGGTGGAGCGGGAAAGGAAGATTCGACACGGTTGTGACGGGTATCGTTCCTGGTTGTCGAGATCCTGCCCCCGCCATACCCGGCGCGATTCTCGAGCTGGAACGGAACTCTGGAAAGTGGTCGGGGTGGCGAGATTCGAACTCGCGACCTATTGCTCCCAAAGCAATCGCGCTAACCAGGCTGCGCTACACCCCGAGCCAGTGCATGAAAGGATGCATTGGCGAACGGCTAATAGACTGTGGAACGCAACGGGTGTCAACATCCGCGGGACGGATCGCCGCCGGCCGCCCCGGGCGGCAGGAATCAGGCGGCGCCGGGATCGATTGAGTCATGGGCGCGGCCTTTGAGATGATCGTAGGGGGCGCGGTCGAGGATGCGGTCGTCCTCGCACGGGTGGCCCACCGTGAAATGGTATATGCTCTGGTACGCACCGCCGCTCAATTCGAAGATCTCGTGCACCGGCTCGTCGAAAAAGCAGCCCAAGCCGGTGCCGCGAATTCCCGCCGCTTCAGCCTCCAGATACAACAACTGGCCGATCAATCCCGCTTCCCAGTGCATGCGCCGGTAGGCGTTCGCACCGAAACTTTCGAGACTGGCGCGGAAGTCAGCAAGGACACCGACGCTGAAAGCCCCGTTGGCGGCGATCTCCTGGTGGCCCGACACGGTCTGTGATTGCTCACGATAATCGCCGCTTGCAAGGTGGTAGAAGCCGATGTGCGCCGGCGCGTTTGCGGGCTTCTCCCAGGTGAACGAACGTTTCATC
Source organism: Lentisphaeria bacterium (assembly GCA_030754995.1). Classification (GTDB taxonomy): domain Bacteria; phylum Verrucomicrobiota; class Lentisphaeria; order JABSQK01; family CAJWLW01; genus CAJWLW01. The sequence goes on along the minus strand of JASLZG010000240.1, from coordinate 6,840 downwards.
GCCGCCTGCAGATCTTCCAGCGCCACGGTCGAGCGGTGCAGAAAATACAAGCCGGATGCGAGCTCGTCGACGCGGTGCACGAACATGATGAGGTCGCAGGTCGGCGCCCAGCATAGTGAATCAAACGGCGCGACGCTGGTGCGATGCAGTGAGCGGTCCATAATGACGTAGAAGGCGGCGGCGCTGAGGTGGGTCTCGCCGTCCATGTTGATCGAACTACGCCGTTGCCGAATGATTTTCGCCGCGCCGATGGCAGTTGGCGGACTGGCCGGCGGCGGCAGCGTATCCTTCCCGGGATCGTCCGGCGCCTCGGCCGTGTCCAGTGTCGACGCGGCCGCGACCTCGTCGATCGGCGGCCAGGGATGGTGGTCCGGACTGAGTTGCCGCGGCTGCCCGTGCCACTCGCCTTTGCCGGTCGCTGCGGACAATGTATCGGCGATTCCCGGCCGGCGCGGTGCCAGGTCATCCGTGCGCCAGACAGGATTCGGCGTCACCAACATAAACCCCTCGACGTGTTCCTCTTCACCGGCGGCGAAGCCTTGACGATCCAGTCCCAGCCAGCCGGCCATCCGTGCTGATTCGAACGAAATCATCCGGCAATGCCAGCCAAGCACCGCAGCGGCGTAGCGCAAGCTGCCGATGACATGGCCCAGGTCGAGCTGGCAGTAGCGGAAGGCGCGCACGCCGTACTTCCACGACCCGCGCCAGTAGATCGACGTCATCCCCACCAGCACACTGTCTGCCGGCAACGCCGCGGCGACGGCCGCGGCATCCGCGTCGGTGAAGGTGCAGCGTGTCTCCAGGCAATGGTCGTGGCTGTGATAATGGTGCACGCCGGCAGTGACACCGGGGGTGTCGGCGGCAATCAGGTAGCCTTCGGTCGGATGCAGGTTGCCGCTGGACGGTTCGCAGCGCACGGCGCCGAGGCGTTCGCCCCACTTCTTCCAGGCGGCCAGCCCGAGACCGAGCTCGAACAGGCAGGCGATCGTTTCGAGCGTGATCGGATATTGCCGCGCCGGTTCGGTTGCGTACAGATCGTTGTAGGTCGCCGTTGCGGACTCCGCAACGATCGGCAGCAGGATACGGGGCGCCTCGTCGTAGTTGCGGAAGGGATCGGGCTGGTTGTCCCAGTCGAAATGTCCGAGGTAATCGGCGAACCGGTCGAGATAATGCTTGCTATGTTCGTGGTAGGCGTCGGCTTGTTCGATACCAGTCATGGCGGTCCCGGTTTGAATTGAGCTGGGTGACCTGCACCGTAAGCCCGGATTATCCAGAACGTATCGCAGGAATCCATGCAAGGCAAAGTGGCGGGAATGCAGGTAAGGCGGGGGGGCGCAGTAGGCGATACAAAGTGGAATCCGCCGGCCGCTTTTTCGGCCGCCTTGCCAGGGTGATCGCCGCCCGCCCCGTTTTGCAGTCGATAAAATCACACACATGAGATTTGCGGCTTTGCCAGGTCGGGATATGGTTACCGCCGAATCATTTCCACCGTATAAGGTTTTCCATGTCCAGTCAGTATGATGCACAGATCGCCGATGTCGCCTGTTACCTGCTGCCGATCACCTTCCGCGTGCCGCTGAAATTCGGGCATCAGGTGATGAGCGAGGTCTGGTGCGCCCGCGCCTGTGTCCGTTTGCGCGGCCGCGACGGCCGTGTTGCCGAGGGTTGGGGCGAGACCCCGTACAGCATCGGCTGGGCCTGGCCGTCCGACTTGCCGTATGCCGAGCGCGAAAAGGCGATGAACGACTTCGCGGCGTCGCTGGCGACAGATTTGAAAGGCTTCGAGGCGACCGGTCACGCGATCGAGATCGGTGCGGCCTATCAGGAACAACGACTGGCGCCGCTGCGCGAATCCTTCGAGGAAACCAACGGCGTCCGGCTGCCGTACCTGGCAGCGCTGGTGGCCTTGTCGCCGTTTGACATCGCGCTGCACGACGCCTACGGCAAACTGCACGATGTCGATGTCTACACCACCTGCAACGCCCAGTACATGAATGACGACCTCGCCGCTTACCTGACCCCGGTCGCTGGCGCGGCCGGTTCGTTTGAGGGCAAATACCCGGAAGACTACTTCGGGGAATACATCGGGAAAGTGCCGGCCTGGCACCTCGTCGGCGGCCTCGATCCGCTCACCGAGGACGAATTGACCGGTGACGAACCGGACGACGGCTATCCGGTGCTGCTGCGCGACTGGATCCGCACCGACGGCCTCAAGTGCCTGAAGGTCAAGCTGCGCGGCAATGATGCGGAATGGGACTACGACCGCCTCGTCAAGGTCGGGCAGATCGGTCTCGAAGAAGGCGTTACCGAGCTTACCGCGGACTTCAACTGTACCGTGCAGGAGCCGGAGTACGTCAACGCTGTGGTCGATCGGCTGCAGGCCGAGCACCCGACATTGTTCGACCAGCTGCTGTACATCGAACAGCCGTTCCCCTACGACCTGGAAGCCAACCGCATCGACGTCCACACGGTGTCGCAGCGCAAGCCGCTGTTCCTCGACGAAAGCGCCCACGACTGGAAGATCGTGCGGCTCGGCCGCAGTCTCGGCTGGACCGGCGTGGCCCTGAAGACCTGCAAGACCCAGACGGGTGCGCTGCTGAGCCTCTGCTGGGCGAAGGCGCACGGCATGCAGCTCATGGTGCAGGACCTGACCAGTCCGATGCTGGCGCAAATTTCCCATGTCCTGCTGGCGGCACATGCCGGCACGATCATGGGTGTGGAAAGCAACAGCATGCAGTTTTATCCGGAAGCATCGAAGCCCGAGGAGGCGGTGCACCCCGGATTGTACAAACGCCGCGACGGTGTCCTCGACCTGGCCAGCGTTCACGGCGCCGGCTTCGGCTACCGCCTCGACGAGATCCGGCGGGAGCTGCCCGTACCGCTCGTCGATTTCGATGATTGACCGATCATCGCACTTTTAATCTGTCCGCTTCTTCGGGAATCGGTCAGGCGGAGAGATTAAAGGCGGGATGAACAGTTCCTGCAACCTGCAACCCGACACCTGCCAATGAGTGATCACGAAGAAGTCGATTTCATGACCATCCACCGGACGGATTTCGCGACATTCACCAGGCCGCAACTGGTTCGTCATCTCGAAGTGGAAGGCTTCGTTGTCTTCCCGGAAATCCTGCCGCCGGACCTGCTTGCAGAGGTCAAGGCCGAGCTCGCCGACATCGGGATGACGCCGACCAGCTACAGCGAATGCCAGACCCGCTCCACCGTCCAGCCGCAATGGCACAGTCGCGTCGTTGCGGAGTTGATCGGCTACCCGCCGATGATCGAGTTTCTCAAGCATGTCATGGGCCCTGATATCATGTTTACCCGTGGTTTTTTCCAGCGGTCACTGCCGGGGTGTCCGGGCATTTCGATTCATACCGACGGCCAGCCGCATGGCTCCGACCTGTTCGGGTACGAAGGCTCCTCCCCGCGGTTGCTGCGGGTTTTGTACTACCTCGACGCCCTGACGCCGGACCGGGCGCCTTTCCGCCTCATCCAGCGCAGCCATATTTCCTTCCACGCCGAGTCGAGCCCTTATTGCCGTTACATCTCACACCCGGAAGAGATCACCCTGACGGTACCTGCCGGCACGGCAGTCATCGTGCCGTCGCTGTTGCTGCACGGCAGCCATCCGAACCGTGACGACCGGGCCCGGGAACTGCTGCAGTTCGGATACCGCCCCGACTGGGCCGGACCGGCAGGGACAATCGAGGAATGGGACCAGGACCTCGTGGCCAACGCCCCGGACATCACCAGGCCTTTCCTCAAGAGCCTGAACACGACGGGGGCACAATGGGAGCAGCCGCACAAGCCTGCGAACATGAAACGGGACGCCCCCGGAATCAACCCCAGCCGTTGGGACGATTGACTGGCAGCCATGTGAAACGACTCCGAAAACAAAGTTGCAAGATGTCACCGCGGTGACACGTTATTGCATTGACTACGTTTCTCACGATACCAAAACCAGCCAACGCAAGGAAGAACCTCATGGGAGCAGATGCACGCGCACAGGAACTGGGCGTCGAATTTCCGGACAACGCCGACAAGGCCTACCTCAATATGGCCGCCCGCTCCGGCAACTTGATCATCACCTCCGGCCACGTCTCGAACATCAAGGGCAAGCTCGGTGACGACGTCTCCGTGGAGCAGGGCTACGAGGCCGCGCGCGAGGCCATCGTGTGGATTCTGCAGTCTGTCCATCAGGAAGTCGGGTCGCTCGACAATCTGCGGGTCGTCAAGCTGCTCGGTTGTGTCAACTCGACCCTCGATTTCATCGAGCAGCACCTGGTGATCAACGGCGCATCGGACCTGTTGCACAAGATCTTTGAAGGGGACGACGGCCATCACGCCCGTTCCGCCATCGGCTTCGCGCAGCTGCCGACCGGCGCTGCGGTCGAGATCGAAGCGATTTTCGAAATCAAATCATGAGCCCGTTGGCCCTGTCACCTTTGCGGTGAATAATGCCTGAATTAGCCGACGCCCACATTCATCTTTTCGAGCGCGGGTACGCCAGTTCATTCACCGCCCGTCCCGGCGTTACTATCGACGAACCGGCCTGCTTCGAGTCGCTGGTGCAGGAACACAAGCTGCAGGCGGCGCTGGTTGTCGGCTACCAGGACGAGGACTCCCGCCGCAACAACGAATTCCTGGCCGCCATCAACGGCAGGCATGACTGGTTGTTCCCGGTCGCCTACCATGAGTTCACGCAGGCCATGTCGGTCGACGGCCTGGCGGCGTGGCACAGTCAGAAATTCTGCGGTATCAGCCTTTATGTCTTCGGCGACGAAAACACCGCGGCCCTGGCGGCGATACCGGCCGAGTGCTGGGATTGGCTGGAACGTCACAACTGGCTGATCAGCGTCAATTCGAAAGGCGACGACTGGGGCGCCTGGCAGCCGATCCTCGAGCAGTTTCCGCAGCTGCGGGTGTTGGCATCGCACCTGGGCCTGCCGCCGAAGCTGGCCCTGCCGGCAGCGGCGGCGGAGGCGCGAGCCGCCATGCAGCCGGTACTCGACCTGGCGGCGTTCCCCGGCGTCCACGTCAAGCTCAGCGGCTTTTATGCGGCCACCGATCCGGGCCATGATTATCCACACCGGGCCGCCTGGCCGTACGTGCAGGCACTCGTCGACTCGTACACCACCGGCCGTCTGCTGTGGGCCTCCGACTTCAGCCCCTGCCTCGACTGGCTGAGCTATCCGCAGACGCTCGGCGTCTTCGGCCACATGCCGTTCCTCGACGCTACAGACATTGAACGCATCACTGGCAAGAACCTGCTGGGCCTGCTGCAAAGCGTCGGCTGAGCCTGTTGCTTGCCCTGGAGCCACTCTCCCGCCCCGGTCTACAGCATGCTCTCGAGGATCGCCGTCAGCTCGTCATTTTCGATCGGGCGGGGATTGCCGTTCATGCTGTTGCCGCGTGAGCCCTTTACCACGGCCGGGATCAGCGCCGCGGTGAGGCCCAGTACCGACAATCCGGACGGCAGCCCCAGCCGTTCGTTCAACGCCCGCACGAGATCGGCGCACCCGGCCGCCGCCTCGGTATCCGACAGGTCGCGGTCACCGCTGAAAAGCCGACCGACCTTGGCAATTTCAGTTTTGCGGACTTGGCAATTCGCCGCAATCGCGGCCGGCAGCATGACCGCACAGGCCAGGCCGTGCGGCACGCCCAGCAGGATACCGAGCGCCGGCGCCACACCATGCGCCATGCCGAGGCCGGCGTTGGCCAGGCAGATACCGGAAAGATACGCCGCGTGCGCCATCGCCTCTCTCGCTTCGCGGTCGCTGCCGTCTTCCACGGCGCGCTCGATCATCGGAATCGCCAGCTCCAGTCCGTGCCGGGCCAGTGCCGACGTAACCGGTTTGGCGCGACAGGAAATCCAGGACTCAATCAATTGCGTGATCGCGTCCATGCCGGTACGCGCCGTGACATCGGCCGGCACGCTGACGCTGAGTTCCGGATCGATCAGCACCGCTTTCGGCACCATCAAATCGGCGCGCAGGCTCTTCTTGAACGGCTGGTCGTCGCCGGGGCTTGACGAGATCACGGCGTTCTTTGTTGCTTCCGAGCCGGTGCCGGAAGTCGTTGGGACTGCCAGTACCGGCAGGGGCGGCTGCTCGAGGGTCAGTCCTTTGCCGACGCCTTCGAGCGCGTCCTTGACGCTGTCCAGGTGCGGATTGGCGGCGGTCGCACTCACTGCCTTGGCAAGGTCGAGGGCGGCGCCGCCGCCGATGCCGATCACCAGTGACTCCGCCGTGAGCTGGCGACGGATGCTGATCGTCATCTCATCGACGTCGTCAATACAGGGCTCATGGTGGATCGATCCGACCTGTACGCTTTCCACGCCCGCAGCAGCAAGCAGTTCATCGATCCGCCGCAAAGTGCCATTGACAGCGAACTGCCGGGAGCCACTTATGACAAAGGCTTTCGTACCTTGCGTCCGTGCCAGTGCACCGAGCTCGTCGAGCCGACCCCAGCCGAAAACGGTCCGGGCCGGTACCAGTAAATCGTAATTCATCATGAAGAACTGTTTCCTTCGGCAGGCTCAGGGACTGCGACAGGTTTCAGGTTTCACGGGGTAACGAACGTTCCACGATGCCTCCGTGCTGGTGATTGCGCCGCCCTTCGTAAACGCCGCAAATGACAATCACAGGGGCATTGCCCTACTGCAACTAAAGTACGGTTGTGAGCAAGCACGTCAACACAGGGTAGATTACCCGTTACCCATGCCGGACACCATGAACCAACCTGTTGACACTACGCCCGCGAACGACGAATCGCCAAATCCCGAGCTGTCCGTCGTGCTGCCGGTCTACAACGAAGAAGACGCGGTTGCCGACACGGTTC
>JASLZG010000023.1 GCA_030754995.1 Lentisphaeria bacterium | reverse complement strand
CGAGGTTTGCGTTACCGACGGGAATGTGCCAGTTGTCGGCGGGCATGTCGATGTGATCAAAGAGTTGCCGGCGCATGTAGTAGTCGTAGCTGGCCGGGTTGTCCGGTGCGATGTTGAAATACTCATCGAGATTGAACGAGCGTACGCCGGCGAATGTCAGGTCCTCGGAGCGATGCATGCCGATCAGGCGGCGGTAGACATCGATCGGTGTGCGGCCGGTGGCCAGGCCGAGTACGAGGTCCGGTTTCTGCCGCACCGCGGCGCCAATGAGGGCGGCGGCCGCATCGGTTGCCGCGGCGTTGTCGGGGTGGACTTGAAGGGTGATTCCGGGAAACAGTTTCATGAGCTCGACTTCTCTGGGAGTGCAGGCAAAACGTCTGCGCTCCCATGGTGAATGTTTTGCGGCCGGTACGATAAAGCCCGGCGTGAATCGATGCAAGGCTGGTGGCATCTTTGCATTCAACAGGCAGATTTACGGATCATGAGGTTCCTGTTTCTTCACAGCATGCTGGCAGTCGGCGTTTCGACCACCGGCTTCGTCACCAGTTTCTCTGCATTGGAATCCGCGTCGCCGGTCGAATCGGGGATGTCGTCGATCTCGCTGGTGCACGACGAGATGCCGGCACTGAAAGACATCGCGTCACCCTGACGGCTGCACCATGGCAAAACCATTTTCCATGCAGGCGCCCGGCAAGATCATCATCAGCGGTGAGCACGCGGTTGTCCACGGTACCCCGGCACTCGTTACCGCGGTGAACCGCTATGCCCGCGTGGAGATGACCCGCAAACGTTCTGTCGGCGTCGATTTCAACCTGCGCGACTTTGATCAGCGAACAGCATTTGCGGCGAACGAGCTCAGTGATCTTTATGACAGATCGATCGCCCGGCGCGAGGCGTTCAGCAGGGATGAGTTCCAGCTGGGCGACATCCTGGTGCACCCATTCGAGCTCATTCCGCTGGCCTGCGAAACGATGCGCCGGGACGCCGTCTCGACCGGTTCAGGACCGGCCAATGCCGATGTCGATGGCGTACTGGTGACAGTCGATACCGACATCCCGATCGGTTGCGGCATGGGCGCTTCATCGGCGGTGATTGTCGGTGTGCTGGCGACGGCTGCGAAATTTTTTCAGCATCGCGTCAGCGACCACCGGTTGTACGAGCTGGCCGTGCATTGTGAGCGGTTCCAACACCTCCGGCCGAGCGGTGCCGATCCTTATACGTGCCTGCACGGAGGTTGCCTGCGATTCTGCCAGGGTAATGTGGAAAAGTCCTTGCCAACAGAGCCGCTTCCCATGTATCTTGTCAATTCGGGAACGCGGGCCGCGACCACCGGTGAGTGTGTACGGCAGGTCGGCCACCGTTTCGGCGACACCGATATCTGGGATGAGTTCACAGCCGTCACCGACGCAATCGATGCGGCTATCGACGGCAACGACACCGCGGCATTGTACGACGGCGTCCGCCGCAACGATGAATTGCTGCGGCGCATTGGTGTCGTGCCGGAGCGGGTGGGGCGCTTTATCGACGAAGTTTCGGCAGCCGGCGGTGCTGCCAAGATCACCGGCGCCGGCTCTATTCGCGGCGACGGCGGCGGCATGGTGCTGATTTTTGCGGAGTCCGCACCGGCGGATCTGTGTGCCGCGTACGGATACGAACTGTTGGATGTAGAAGGAGAAGCTCGTGGTGTCCACGATACGGACTTCAGCGCCGGGTAAACTGATGCTGCTCGGTGAGCATGCCGTACTGCACGGCAGTCATTGCCTGGTCTGTGCCATCGACCGGCGCATAACCGTGACGTTGACACCGCGCCCGGATGCGGTCGTGACCATCACTGCCGGCTTCGGTCGGTATGAAGGCCGTTTGCCGGAGTTGCCCGATGACGAGTGCTTCCGGTTTGTGCTGGCTGCATTGCGCCGCCACTCCGATATCCTGCCGAGCGGCTGTGACCTGGTCATCGACAGCGATTTCCCAAATGTCTCCGGCCTCGGTTCATCGGCCGCAGTCACGGTCGCGGCTATCGCGGCAGCGTTTGTATGGTGCGATTTTTCCTGGTCCGCCGACGTTTTGCATGCCGCCAGTCTGGCGGTGATTCGTGACGTGCAGGGCACCGGCGCCGGCGCCGATGCGGCCGCCAGTACCTACGGCGGCCTGCTCGACTACTGTGCCGAGCCGATCAGTCAGCGCCAGGTCAAACACCTGCCACCGATCGAAGTGCTGTACTCCGGCCGCAAAGCCCACACCACCGAAGTCGTCGCCGAACTCGAGGCGCGGCGCCGGGAGGATCCGCACCAGATCGAGGCGATCTTTCACGCCATGGACGAAGGCTGCGGGCTGGCGGTCAATGCCGGTGCTGCCGGAGACTGGCAGAAGTTCGGCGAGATCATCAACCGTAATCACGAGTTGATGACAGAGCTCGGCCTGAGCGATACGAACCTCGACAGCCTGGTCCATGACCTGCAGGCCGACCCCGGCATCAGCGGCGCCAAACTTTCCGGGGCCGGCAAGGGCGACTGCATTGTTGGTATCGGCCAGGTTGAAAATGCCGAGTTTGCACATGAGCGCCTGGGCCTGCAGATCACCAGGCGGGGCGTCGAGGTGGCGTGATGTCGGCGGCCGGAACGGTGCCGCGACAGGAGTGAATCCCGCCGAAGGCAAGGGTTATCGGGCCGGCTGTTGGAATACAAACATGTTTCGGCGCTTCATGAATATCGAACTACGTTACCCTTAGCCGAAACGAATCGCAAAAGGAGCGCACGCCCGGATGACGAGAAGACAGGAAATAGTTCGCCAACTGACGGCGCACACCACTGGCAGCCCGAAGCCCGAGGCCCAGGCATTTGCGCCGGCGAACGTGGCGCTGTGCAAGTACTGGGGCAAACGTGACGCCGATCTCAATCTGCCGGTCAGCTCGAGTCTCTCGATCTCGCTTGGCAGCCTCGGCACGACGACCGGGCTGCGACTTCGGCAAGGCGCCGATCACATCATGGCCGATCGCCTGGAGCTGTCGCCGGACGACAGGTTCTGTAGGCGTCTGTCGGCGTTTCTCGACCTGTTCCGACCGGATGCCGACACCGGCTTCGTCGTCGAAACGCGGAACAGTGTGCCGACGGCGGCGGGACTGGCGTCATCGGCCTCCGGTTATGCGGCACTGGTGCTGGCGCTGAACGATCTTTTCCAATGGCAACTGGGTCGTGAGCAGCTCTCGATCCTGGCCCGGCTCGGCAGCGGCAGTGCGGCACGCTCGGTGTACAACGGTTTCGTCGTCTGGCATTGCGGCGCTTCCGACAGCGGCATGGACAGTGTTGCCGAGCGGATCACCGGTGAATGGCCGGAACTGCGCGTCGGCGTGGTCATCGTTGCAGGCTCCGAAAAACCGATCGGGTCGCGCGAGGCGATGGCGCGAACGGTTGCTTCGAGCCCGTTTTTCGACCGCTGGAAAGCGGTGGCCGAGGCAGACATGCACCAGTTGCGGGAGGCTATCGGCAACCACGACCTCGAGCTGCTCGGGACGACGGCGGAGTCGAATGCCATGGCCATGCACGCCTTGATGCTGGCTTCGCGGCCGCCGGTGTTGTACTGGACCGGCGCGACCATCGATGTCCTGCAGCGCGCCTGGGCTCTGCGGGAGGACGGTGTGCCGGTATACTGCACGATCGATGCCGGGCCGAACGTCAAGCTGCTGTTCCTCGACGAGGCCGAGGCACGGGTGCGTGAGGCCTTCGAGGAGGCGACGATCGTCCAGCCCTTTGGGGAGTAGGACGAGCGTCGAGACTCATGGTGCCATTTTCAACCGCGCGGGGTTCTCGCGAACTTCAGTTGACCGGCGCTGACTTTGAGGCAGATCATGGCGTACGGCGTGGCAAGCTCCGGAACGGATTCCCAGAAACGCCCGTTGGTGTTGGCCCATGAACCGTCGTCGTGCTGCAGCGACCGCAGCTCGGCAATGATGTCGTTACGCCAGTGATGCCGGACGCCGTCGGCATCAGCCAGGGCGTCGACACCGTAAGCGTCCAACGCTTTCGCCATGGTGTGCAGATAGTAATAGCGGCCCTGCTGGCCCATGCCCGGATTTTCCTTCAGCGTATAGTTGTGGCGCAGATAGTCGATAGCGCCCTTGACGCGGACATCGTTTCGGTCGAGCCGGGCGTAGATCATCGTCTTGAGTCCGGCATAGGTCATACTGCCGGAACTGATGAGTTCGGACTTGGCGCCGTCGGTTGCCGAGTGATCGCCCGCTTTGCTCTCGAACGGCCGGTAAATGAAGCCGCCACGATCGGATGCCTGCAGGCTGACATACGGCTGGATGTTCAACTCCGGCAGATTTTGGCACTGCGTCAGAAAGACCGTCATGTCCTGCCACATCTTGTCGATCCGGGCGGCCGCAGATGTGTCACCGCTGAAGGGTTCGCGGTCCAGGTAATCGGTCACGTACAGGGCCTCTGCGGCCCATGAGCCATTCGACAGGTCAGCGCGCCCGGTTCTGCCGTAGCCGATGCCGCCGAAGTCGACTTTGTCCGGATCGTTGAACTGCGAGGTCTGCAGGTAACGCCGCGCCGCGCGCATCTGTGCCTCGTCTCCGGGGCGGTTCACCAGCGCCATGGTGATCAGTGCAATGGCCGTGGTGTAGTTGGGGTAGTTGGCGCTCTCTTTGCGGGAGCGTTCGGCCGGGAAGATTGCGCCGTCGTCCTGGATGAAGGACAGCATGTACTCCATGGCCTGGGCGATGGCCTGGTCACGTTTGGCGAGGTCCGCAACCTCGACGTTGTGAATCGCCATGATCGCCAACCCCGTGAGGGCAGGGTGCCGGCCCCAGGCGCCGTCGTCGGTCTGGCGCGTCAGCATGAATTCGGCGCCCTGCTTCAGCATCGGCGCGACCTGTTCCGCGTGGTCGAGTGCCGCACCTTGCCGAGGTTGCGGTGCTTGAGGCTTCTCGGCGGTGCCGGTGCGCATGGCGTGGATGTCGACAGTGGACAGGACGGCCGCGATTGTCAAGATGACGATGCGCAAGGTAAGCATGTTAATTTCAGCGACCCCCAACGGTATAAAGTCAATATAAAATTATTTTTGTTCACGGCAAACCCGTTGCCGTCGAATTTCACTGTTAACGGGCTACAGTCAATTCGACCCCGGACGAGCTCGAAAGTTTTGTTGAAGGACCAAGATGAATTTTCTCATGCAGGCGCATTCAGGATGGCGTTACGTGGTGATCGCGGCATGCGCGGTTGCGCTGGTGAATCTGCTGAGCGGCGCGTTGAAACCGCGGGTGTGGCGCCGGGCGGATGGCGTGATGACTCTGGCGTTTGTCATCGTGGTCGACCTGCAGACGCTGATGGGGCTGGTGCTGTGGATCTGGCGGCAGCTGGCGGATGTGCCGCAGCGGGCGTCTTGGGAGCATCTGATCACGATGTTTGTCGTACTTGCGCTGGCGCACTCGGCGGTTAAGCAGACGAAGCGTGCCGAGCTGGACCGCGACAAGTTCAAGCAGGCCTTCGGCTGGCTGCTGATCGCGTCGATCGTGATCGGCGTCGGTATCTGGCGAATCACAACAGCCACGATGGGCAGCAGTGCGGCTGGATAAGCGAAGATTTCTTTATGTTCTCGGCGGCATCACACTGGCCGGTTTGCTGCTGCGCCTGTACATCGGCTGGCAGCTCATGCAGGCCGATCCACTGGTCAAGTCGCCGACGGCGGCGACCGACATGGCGACGTACCTGGAGAACGCGCGGGCCGTGCTTGCGGGTGCCTACGACTACCGCGAGGGCTTCTACTATCAGCCGTTCTACTACGCCGTGTTCCTGCCGGCCGTTTTCAAACTGTTCGGTATTGGCGCGAGCGGCGTCATCATTGTCCAGGGCCTGCTTGGGGCGGCATGCATCTGGCTGGCGGGCCTGGCGGCGGCACGGCTGTTCGGCAAGCGCACCGGTATTTGCGCGGCGGTGATCCTGGCGCTGTCGCGCATGCACGTCTTCTACACGCCGTACATGCTGATGGCGGTGGTGCAGAGTTTCTGGGTGATGCTGCTGTTCTACACCTCCGTTGCGGCTTGCCGTCGCCGCCAATGGTGGTACTGGGCAGTGGTCGGTGTGGTCGCGGGATTCTCGATCATTACCCGCGGCAACATGATTTTTTTCGTACCGCTGACCGGGTTGCTGGCGCTGTGGGTTCATCGGCGGCGCAAGGGGCTGGCGGTTGCAGCGGTTGCCGTGCTGGCGGCCGCATCGTACCTGCCGCAACTGCCGTTTGCGATCGTCAATTATCAGGCCCACGGCCGCTGGGTCGGTGCGTCGACCGCGGCGGCCTCGGTGCTGGCACTGGGCAACACGCCGGAATCGCCGCCGGGCGGTCGCGAGCCGTGGATGCTGGCGGGGCCGATGGAGTACCCGCTGTCGTACGGTGAATGGAATCGTCAGGCCAAGCTGCCGGAAGGCGAGGGCGGCATCTCCCTGCTCGAAAACACCTGGCGCTGGTTCAGCCGCGAGCCCCTGGCGTATCTGGAACTGAAGGGGCGCATGGTTCTGCTGTTCTGGAATCGTGTCGAGGTGCCGAACAATGTGTCGATCATTTCCGGCCGGCCTTCGCCGGTGCATCGATTGCTGCAGTTGCCGGTATTTTTCGGCTTCGCAATCTTCGGGAGCCTGGCTGTGGCCGGCATGATCCTGGCATTGATGAACCGGCGCCGGCGTATGCTGCTGTGGTATGGCGCCGGGTTCGTCACGCTCTATTGCGCCTCGATCGTTCTTTTCTATGTGCTGGCCCGCTTCCGTTTGCCGCTGGTGCCGGTGCTTTGTGTCTTTGCCGGCTACCCGGTCGGCCTGCTGTGGGGATACTGGCGGCGGCCGCAACGGCAGAAGGTTGATCGGCGGCCGCTGGTCTACCGCCTCGGAGTGACGGCGCTGGCATTTCTGCTGGTCGGCGCTGGTTTCGATCTGTACTCGATCGGTTGGGAGCCGACGGTCCTGCGCCTAGTCCGGCCGAACGGGGTCGAAGTGGTGCTGCCGGACCGGGTGATGGTGAAGGACCACGGGCCGTTTTCATTCGGCGGCTGGGCATTGTACCCGATCCGTTCGGAGCTGACTGTCGAGAAGACGTTTGCGCTGTCCGCGATACCGCTGGACGCGGCGACCTGGCGGGTGCGTCTGGCGCTTGGATTGACCAATGCCCCCAGTGGGGAGCTGCCGTCGATCAAGGTCAATAGCCAGACCCTGACAGCAGCGCCGGACGGGCAGGGAATCGGCTGGGTGACTTACCCATTGCGGGCAGCTGACTACTTGATGCTGGACGAACGCAGGTTGAGGGTCCGCCTGCGTTGCAGCCCGGCGACATCGCCTGGCGTGGCGCTGATGTTCGATACCAGGCGGCAGTACGGCCGAACTGAAAGTGCATCGGAACTGCTGGATGGTGAGCTGGTTATAGAACTTGTCGGTGACCGGTAGCCGGCTGGCCGGCCGGCTATTGTTCAGCTAAGCCATCATCCGGTCGAGCGTTCCACAACCGCCTTGAACTATACTGCCACAGGTTCCGCAACGACCGGCAGGTAGATGTAGAATGTTGTGCCGTCGCCGGTGTTGCTTCTCACCTCGATGCCGCCGTTGTGACTTTCGACGATGCGATGCACGATATTGAGGCCGAGTCCACTGCCGCTGCCTGTCTCCCGGCTCGTGAAAAACGGGCTGAACAAGTTCTCAATCATCGTCTCGTCCATGCCGCAGCCGCTGTCGGCGACCGCCAGCCGCAGGTAGTTGCCGGGCGCCACCTTCGGCGAGACGACATTGGCTTTGGCAACGTCGATTTCGACGTTGCTCACCGATATGACGATGGTGCCGCCGCTGTCCATGGCGTGTGAGGCGTTGACGCAGAGGTTGAGGATGACCTGAAACAGTTGTGTCGGGTTGGCGGCGACGGGGGCCGCCCCGGTCGGTGGTTCCCAACACACGTCGACGCGTTTCTCAACGCACCGACGCACCAGCTTGAGGCTGTTCGAGACGATCGTGGGCAGGTCGCAGATGTCGCGGGTTTCCGTGTTCTGCGGTTTCGAGAACGCCAGGATCTGTTGGATGAACTCGCTGGCAAGATCGATCGAGTGATCGATTTTGCCGACACAATCCTCCAGCGTGTCCGGTTGGAGCTGGGCGAGCTGCGTGTAGCTGCTGATGATTGCCAGGACGTTGTTGATGTCGTGAAAGGCGCCGGCTGCCAGCACGCCGATCATTTCCATCTTGCGGGCCTGCAGCAATTGATCTTCCAGCAGGTAGTTTTTCTCGCGCAGCTCGTCCTGATAGGACTTGATCCTGAGGACGCTGCGAATCCGTGCCTCGAGATCTTCGGCCTGTACCGGTTTGTTCAAAAGGTCGACGGCGCCGAGCTCGAGGGCGCGGCGTTTCAGGTCGGTCTGCTGCAGGCCGGTAAGGATAATGACGGGGATATCGCAGATGTCCGTCTCGCGCTGCATGATCTCGAGCAGGTCGAGGCCGGACTTGCCCGGCATCATAACGTCGGAAAGCACGAGGTCGTACTCCTGCTGCTGCAGGCGGGCGAGCGCGTCGTCGACACCCTCGGCGAAATCCATTTCCCACGTCTTTCGCTGATGACGCAGGATTCGACGCAAGGCGTTCAGTACATTGACTTCGTCGTCAATAAACAGAATCCTTTTCCTGTTCATTCGTCCCCCACTGTTTGCTCTTCCTCGCCGACTGGAATGACTATGATGAAGCTTGTGCCGACGCCCGGTTCGGTTTCAAAAGTGAGGCGGCCGCCGTGCTTGCTGACAATGACATCGTGTACCAGCGACAACCCCATTCCGGTTCCCTTGCCAACGTCTTTGGTGGTGAAAAACGGTTCAAAAATACGGTCCTGGATTTCTTCCGGAATTCCCGGGCCGGTGTCGGTGATCGAAACCTCTACCGCCTCGTCGACGATCCGTGTTGATACCGTGATGGTGCCTTTTTCGCCGGTTGTGGGGCAGACCTTGTCCGAAATCGCATGGGCGGCGTTGACCAGGACATTGAGAAACACCTGATTGAGTTCGTCCGCGAAGCAGTAGGCCAGCGGCAGGCTGTCGCACAGATTGTATTTGATATCGGCGACATACTTGATTTCATTGCGCGCCAGGATGGCGGCGTTCTTCACGCTCTTGTTGAGGTCGAAGGGGATCTTGGCCTTGTTCTGGTCGCCGGAATGGGAGAACTCTTTCATCGCCGTGACAATCGTTGATACACGGTTGATGCCGTCGATGTTCTCCTTGATCGCCCGCGGAATCTCCTCGACGTAATGGGCGGCGTCGAAGTCGCGAAGCACGGTGCGCAGTTCCTCGAGGTCAGCGGCCCTGTTCGGGTCGCCGACAGTGTTGACCAAGGACCGGCACTTGGTGAGGAGCGAAAGGATGTTATTGACGGAGGCGGTGATGAATTGCGTATTGTGGTCGATAAACTGAATCGGCGTGTTGATCTCGTGGGCGATGCCGGCGGCCAGCACACCGATCGCCTGCATTTTGTGCGACTGGTTGAGATCTCGTTCGAGCTGCAGGCGCTGGGTGATATCACGCGCCGCCGCCTGAACCTCGATCGGTTGCCCGGCCTCGCCCGTGGTCATCACGTTGAAGGTCGTCTCGAACCACTTGTAGGTACCGTCAATGCTGCGGATACGGTGGTTGTGAGTTGATGCCTGGCCAAGGTCCAGCGCCGCCAGAAAGCTTTTGCGTACAATTGCGTAGTCATCCTTGTGGCACAGATCGAAAGCGTTCTCACCGATCAGTGCCTCGGGCTGGAAACCAAGCAGCGGCAGGCTGGCGGGAGAGACGTAGCGAAACACGCCGTCGTCGGAAAGTTTGGAGATGAGGTCGGATGAATTCTCGGCCAGCAGCCGGAAGCGTTCTTCACTTTTTCGCAGCGCCTCCGGATAGGCCGCGAGCCGCACCAGCTCTTCCTCGGTCCGCTTGCGTTCGCCGATCTCTTCCTCGAGCTGCTGGTTGACAGATTGCAGCTCGCGAGTGCGCTGACGGACCCGGCGTTCGAGAGATTCGTTCAGATCCTTGAGGCGGTCCTCGGCCTCGCTCAGTTGCAGGTGTGTGCGGATGCGCGCGATCGTGACCTGAATATCGATCGGCTTGGTGACGTAATCGTTGGCGCCGAGATTCAGCGTCTGTACGATGATGTGACTCTCGTTGAGGCCGGTCATCATCACCACCGGCAGCTCGGTGCGATCGCGTTTGCTGCGAATCTCGGTGAGCAGATCCATGCCGTCGACGTCGTGCATGATGATGTCGAGCAGGATCAGGTCGCAGGCGGCGCGCCCGGCAAGGATATCGTCGAGTTGTGAACGCCAGTCGTTCGACGAGCCGTTCGGCACGATGTAATGGACGTTACAGCCTTCGTCCTGCAGAAACTCGCCGATAAACTCAGCGATGTGCAGCTCGTCTTCGATGATCAGGATATTCGCATCCTGCAGCGAACGAGACCCCTCTGCAGTCGAGGCTGCAAAGGCGGCGGGGTTGCCGTAGCTAAACGCTGGACGAGGTGGTTGAGGCATTACAGCGGACAGGCTGTGTGAAGTGAATGGGTTGACCCTGGTGAAACCTGACGCACAAACTGTACCGGAGTGTACAAATTCCGAATAGCGGACATACATCACCAATCAGGTGGGATGGCAGGTTATCCCCCCCGCAACCCACCGTACAACTTACGCCGCCACGCCGGTTTCTTCAACCGCCTTGTTCCCCGCGCCGTGTGCCCGCCGAGCTGACGCGGTACGGTCGCCGAATTGACCGGAAACGCGACTGATGTTGCCAACGCGAAGGGCGCCTCCTTGTGGCGTGGTGCATTACTGCCGGTGCAATCGCAACCATAAAGTACAGTGGCAATAAGATGAGTACCAACAAGCCGCTTCTCTTTGCCCCGACGGGGGCCGTATCCATAGCCCGGGGTTGGCCGCCTAGGCAGGCGGCCCTGAATAATTCACAAATCCCACGTCGGTGAACACCGAGCCCAGACGCCCCGGACGCATTCGAAACGGGGCGGGGATGCGCCACGCCGCCGCGCCCCGGACGACCTTGATTTAACCGGCGCCGAAGAGTATCGTCCTCGGTGAGCCCCGCACCTGCACGACAGTCAAACCCAATCATCCCCGCGCCACGTTCCGCCATACGGTACGCGTGCGTTCTTCTCATGGTTTCCACTGCCTGGCAAACTGGCGATGCTGCGCCCCTGTTCGAGACGCCATCGGAAAAGATCACCGTCAACGGTCCCGGCCGCTTGACGATCGAGACCGAGGGCGGCTGCCAGATCGAACTGTACTTCACCCTGTGGCGCGACGATTGGGTTTTCAGCCAATTGACGCACGGCCGCAACGTCCGCACGCGTTCGAATGACGACGTTGTCGAGCAGACCGGCAAGTGGGGTGAGTTGGCGGCGCCGCTGCCGATTGATTTCCACTTCGTTCTCAGTCGCCGTGAAGATGGTGTCGATATCGAAGTGACCTTCACCCGCACTGAGGCGGTCGAACTCACCAGCGGCGTCTGGATTCGCGCCCGGATGCTTGGAAAATTCAAGCGCGGCCTCCAGCAGGTCGCCGTCCATCCGGGACCGAGCGGTCGGCTCGGTCGCACCTTTGCCGACTTCGGCCGCCGCATCGACATCGATACCGATGCCGGCCGCCGCCTGCACATGGCCTTCGACCGGGTGGGACTGGTACGCAGCAAGACGGACGGCACGACCCCCCTCATCGCCGCCAAGCTTTTCGAAGACCTGCCGCTCGGTGAACCAGTGCAGACTGCAGTGCGACTGCGCTTCGGAGAGCGCGACGGCGATTACCAGGATCACATTGTGCCCGAATCGACACCGCTGAGGCTGCAGGACGTCGATCTTTATGTCAACGGTGATCCTGCGGCGCCCGACGCCGACGGCATCACCCGTGTCAGGCAATACGACACGCTCGAATACCGTATGGACGTCGGGGGCAAGTGGGGGAATCCCTATGACCCCGACCGGATCTCCCTGACCGCCAATGTCACCAGCGCCAGCCGTACCTACGGCTACCCCGGGTTTTACATGCTTGATTTCCAGCGGCAGTTCGACGAAACCGCCGAAACCTGGGCGCCGCAGACCACCGCGAAGCCCTGGCGAGTCCGGCTGACGGCCGACGAGCTTGGCCCGCTGCGTTGTCAGTTGCGGGTCGTCAACGGCAGAAAGACGGAGGCCGTGGAGTTGCCGCGGGTCGAAGTTGCCGCCGGCAGCCACCGCGGCTTTCTGCGCGGCAGCCAGGCGGACCCGCACTATTTCCAGTACGACAACGGCGAGGGCTGTTTCCTGATCGGTCACAACCTGCCGATCTACAATAATATCGGCAAGGCGCCGGAGGCCATTCTGCGGCGCATGGCGGACAACGGAGAGAACTGCTGTCGCGTCTGGATGTCCAGTGACAGCCTCGGCATCGAATGGGAGGACCGCCCGGGCTGGTATCGACAGGAGAGCGCGGCGCGTCTCGATCATTTCATGGCGACGGCGGAGAAGCTCGGGATCAATGTGATGCTTTGTCTCGACACGCACCAGGATTTCGCCGGGCAGCAGTGGTTGGATAATCCGTACAACAAGGCCCACGGCGGTTTCTGCAAGAAGCCGCAGGACTGGTTTACGCGCAAGGGGGCGCGCAAGCAGTATCGCAAACGTCTGCGCTACCTGGTGGCCCGCTGGGGGTACGCAACCAATTTGCTGTGCTGGGAGTTCGGCAATGAATTCGAGGGCTGGACGGAAACCAAGGAGTCGACCGTGATCGCCTGGCACCGGACGATGGCGCCGGTGCTCAAGGGGCTCGATCCATACAAGCATCTGGTGACGACCAGTTGGTGGACGTACATGGGACCGGAGGCCTGCTGGCGCATTCCGGAGATCGACATCGTCCAGACACATGTCTATACAAACAACGACGCCAGCGTTGCCGAGCCCGTCAGGAACTATACCCAGGCGCAATGGCTGAATTATCAGAAGCCGCACATGTTCAGCGAGTTCGGCGTCAACAGTGAAGGCCCGCCGCGGGTTACCGACCCGCGCGGCTGGTGCGTGCACAATTCCATGTGGGCGGCCGTCGCCGCCGGCGGCGCCAGCGCCGCGATGCCCTGGTGGCACTCGGCCTACATCGATCCGCTCAACCTCTACTTTCACTTCGGCGCCTTGCGCCGGTTCGTCAACGACCTGCCGTTCGGCACTGCGGCCTGGCAGCAGTTCGAGGGCTTTCGCGTCCAGTTCGAGGACGAGGCCGTGCGCTTCGCCGACGTCGTCATTCTGCCATCCACCAATTGGGTGCGCCCGACGCGGTCGGAGTTTGTGGTTGACGACGGTGGCACGATCACCGACGGTACGGAGATTTCGGAATACCTGCACGGCACCGACAACGAGACCTTACGCAACCCGCCGGTGTTCAAGGTCGATTGTGCCCGGCCGTTTCGTTTCGTCGTGAGTGTCGGACGGGTGTCGCGTTCCGGCAAACTGCATGTCTGGGTCGATGACGAGTTGAAGGTCGAGCGCGACCTGCCGGCCGGCGAGGGGCATGGCACAGCGTGGAGTTTTCAAGGCAAATGGAATATTTGGCAGTCCCTGTACGACGAGGATTTCGTTCTCGAGATTCCGGCCGGCCGCCACAAGATTCGCGTCGCCAACGGCGGTCTCGATTGGCTCCGGGTGAAACGTTATGTCTTCGAGGGCTATCGCAAGATGCAGCCGGACCTGATGGCCAGCGGCATGCGTACGGACGGGGTCGCCTTTGTGTGGCTGCACAACCGCCGGAACACCTGGTGGCAGAACTGGGTGGGCGGCGTCGAACCCGTCGCGCCGACCCAAGTCAGCGTTGCGTATCCGGCCGGGGTCTATACATTGGAGTGGTGGAACACCTGGGATGGCGAAATCCTGCGCACCGACACGGTTACAGCCACCGACAAGCTGGTCCTCAGCCCCGGTGAACTGGCCACCGACGTAGCCGTCAAAATCATTCCGCAAGAACCGCGGTAGGAGGGATTAACTTAAGCGTTGAAAGCGTCTCTTCCCGGCCACTCGAGGTGGCCGGGGTCGAAGAACCCCTGACCCCTGACCCCGACACTTGATTTGAACATCCTCGTCATCTACAAGAAGAGCCTGCACCAGATCTACTTCAACGAGCATCGTCAGCAGTTGATCGACGCGCACAATGTTTTTTCCGAGGTCGATCGCGCCCGTCTGCTGGCCTCGCACGAGAGCCATGTGGGCACGCGCGCGAATATCGAAGCCGCACTGCAGTCGCGCGGCGTGCGCTACAAGGCGTTCTACCGGGCGCGTCAGGTCGATTACACCCCGTACGACTTCGTCATCTCCGTCGGTGGCGACGGCACCTTCCTGGAAGCGGCGCGGCAGATCACGACCCAACCCATTCTCGGGGTCAACAGCGATCCCGAGCGCAGTGTCGGTGCTTTCTGTCCGGTCACCCGCGACAGTTTCGATGCAGCACTGGACCAGGTTCTGTCCGGCGCTTGCGAGACGGTGCCCTTGAACCGCATGTTTTTGATCCGGGATGATAAGCCTTTGCGGTTCCTGGCGTTGAACGATGTGCTCATCTCCCATGCCTCTCCGGCGGCTATGAGCAAGTACCGGCTCACCGTCGGCGACGCGACCGAAGATCATAACGGCTCGGGTTTATGGATTTGCGCGGCGGCAGGATCGACGGGCGGCATCCGTTCGGCCGGTGGCAAAGTCATGGCGCGCCGTTCGAAACGGTTGCAGTATAAACCGCGTGAGCTTTACAGTGCCGTCGACGATCAATACCAGCTGTGTGGCGGCATCATTCCCGCAGCCTGTCCGCTGATCATCGAGAGTCGCATGCGCGAAGGCTGCGCCTACATCGACGGCGCCCATATGCGCATACCCCTGCCGTTCGCCTCGCGCCTGGAGATCCGCAACGCGGACTATCCGCTGCGCATGATGGTGAACTGACCTGGCATCTGGCCGCCGCTCATGCCCGTGCGATTGGGCCTGGCGTGGGGTGAGCTATTTTTCCTTCGCTTCGCCTATGAAGGTCTTTTCCAGTCGTTGCTTTTGCGACTTGGCGACGTTGGAGAGGGTCTTGAGGAGGTCTTTGCGAAGGAAGGCGAAGCCGTCGGGGCGCGTGGGCCTGGGGGCGAAGATCTTGCCGAGACGGTAGGTCAGACGCATGCGGCCGTTGATCGCCCAGCCGGAAGCCTCGAGGATGGCGCTGAGATTGCGGCGGTACAGTTTGTAGATGGCGATGATCATCACCGGAACCAACACGATGCCGAGACCGAACGCCATCACCGCCAGGGCCTGGTGCAGTTTGAGGCTGGCGATGGTCTTGGCGATGAAGGCGAAGGATGAACCGAGTGCGGCTATCGTCACGCCGCCGGCCAGCAACAGATCGCGGCTGGACTTGCCTTCGGGTGCTGCCGGCGCCGCGGCCTGGGAAGCCGCAGCCGCCTGGCGCTCGGTCACCGTGATGCCCTCTGCGACGCCCTTCTCCATCTTGGCACCGGTCGATGTGAGCTTGGTCTGAATCTGCTTCTCGGCACTACTCGTCAGTTTCTGCACGGTGCCTGCCAGCATCGCCCCGATCTTGCGGAAGGGCGCCATCATTGCCTCCAACAGGCTGACAGGGTTGTCGACGACCTTGACGACGCGCGCATCCCATTCGCGACCGTCACGATCGAAGAGCACGCCGCGCTTGTTGATCCCGAGGCGGCCGAGCCGCCGGCTGGTCACTGGCGTGACCATGAAGAATTTCTCTTTCGGGTCACTGCTGGTGAGTTCCGAATACATCAGGTAGACACCGGAACTCTTGGCCACGGCGGCATGGCTGTTCGGATCGGTCACTTTGATGTTGAGCTGAAAAATGCGGCCGTCGATGATCAGCCGCCCGACCTCGAACATGGCGCGTTCATCCGGGTCGTAGAGGTAGGGGAAGCTGATGAAGTTGTTGCAGATCGGCAGAAACCAGCGCTGCAGCAGAATCAGTTTCTCGAGATCATTGACGGCGGCGAGCTCGGCGCCGACGGCCAGGTCGGCATCGATACGCACCCCGAGCCGCTGCGGCAGATCCCCGGACAGGTAGGTTTCGAGCTGCTCGAGGCTGAGCTTTTCGACTTCACCACCGGATTTCGAGGTGAGCCAGCTGCGGTAGGTGTTGAACGACGCGTCGATGGCCCGCCACTCCGCTTCGGTGAGCTCCTCCATGCTCGAGTCCATGTTGAGCTGCGGCAGCGGTGTCACCACATCGGCCATGAATCGATGGACGGTGTCGGCGTAGCACGGGTTGAGATCGCTCTTGAGCGGCAGGACGCCGTTGGCATTGGGCCGGGCGATGGGGGCGTTCTTCAGATACCCGTCGGCGGCATCGGTCGTGTCGAAAATCTCGGGCGGTACCGGGATGACCGGGTCGTCGCGTTGGAGCAGTTTGTTGAGGTTCACGACCTTGCAGAGCCGGAAGAAATCCTCGATCACCGGTTTGAGCGATTCCAGCAGGTCGCAGGCGGCTGCGGTGTTTGCACCGAGCGGCTGGGTGTGCTCCGCGGAATGGGCGTGCTGCCATTTCACCAGGCCGTCGGCGCAGGCGATGAAGCGCTCGAGATGCGCCTTGTCGACACCGGGTGCGCCACTGAGATCGTCGACCTTGCCAATGGTGTCCATGATGTGGACGGCGAGGGTTCGGACGTCTTCCTCTTCGATGCTGTCCGGCGGAATGACACCGTCACCGTTGCGGTCGCCTTGCTGCATGATGGCTTTCTGATCCTGAATGTCGGCGAGCGTCAAGGGACTGTTGTCTGGGCGCTTGAGGTTGTGAAGGATACGCCGGGCAGTGGTCAGCATGCGGGAGCCGTCGGAGTCTTCGCTGTTGAGGTCGTCGAGGTTGAGCTCGAGCAGCTGGCGGTTGACGGCATTGTAGTGGCGCAGGACGCGGTGCAGCCAGTTGTTCGCGGTACGGATATCGTGGCTGAGGATGCGGTTGCTCTTATCGTGATCGAGGTAGGTGAGGACTTTGGGATCACACACGAGCTGGTGGGTCGGGGCGCTGGTGGCCATCCAGAACGGTTCGTCGAGATCGCTGATCCCCGCCAGATCGTCCATGCTCTTGATCTGCAGCTGGTAAGTACCGCCGTAATTGCGGAATGCGTACTTTTGGGTGGGAAGCATAGGGGGCCGTGGGTCGAAAGGCTTTGGTATCGCGGCTGGCTCAAAGAGCGCTAAGGGGAATTATACCCATGATTGCGGCGATTTGTACCTTTGCGGGTTTGTAATCTGCGGAATATAATTTTACATACGGTTTCTACGAGGTAAAACACAGAATAATCCCTTCCCGCCGGATGCCGGCTGATGAGCGAAGTGAAGGTTCTGCAGAACGATTTTTTCATGGACCGCAATGAACTGCAGCCAAGCGTTCGCGCGGTTATGTTGGATCGCCCTGCGTCCCCCGGCGTGGAACGAGACGCCGGGAAGGGGCAGGCAACACCTGAGTCTGAGCATCCCACCGTGCAAAGCGATTGAACAAGACGACTGACACTCCGGCAACCGACGAAGAAGCGCTGGTGCCCGGCAACCGCCGGTGCGGCAGGACGACGGCGGCGATCGTTGTTGGCCTGTTGATTGTACATCTGGTCCTGGCGCTCGGCAGCATGGCCGGCAAGAGTGCGACCTACGACGAGGTCTTTCATGTGACCCGGGGCTATGTGTCCTGGCACACCGGAGACATGCGTTTGACCGCCGGTACGATGCCGCTGCCGTCGTTGTGGATGGCAATGCCGTTGTACGATGTACCGGTCGAGTATCCGTCGTTCGACGACCCGACCTGGTACGATTCGAATCCTTGGGTCTACAGCCTGAAATTTTTCTTCGGCTCCGGCAATGACACCCCGCGGATACTCGAGCGGGCGCGAACGCTGATTGCCATCGTCAGCGTCGGACTGGGGCTGGTAATATTCTTGTGGTCCCGCGCCTTGTTCGGCGTTCCCGGCGGTATCCTGTCATTGACGATGTACGCCTTCAGTCCGACGATGCTGGCCCACGCACGGTTGGCCACAACCGACCTGATGACGGCGGCATTCTTCACGTTGAGTATCGCCTTGGTGTGGGCTGCAATGAACAAGTTGACGTGGTTGCGCGCACTGGGCAGTGCAGTGGCGCTGGCGGGACTGTTCCTGTGCAAGTTGACGGCGATTCTGGTGATACCAATGGTGGCGTTGCTGGCTTTGGCCTGCGTGTTTCACAAGCAGCCGCTGCCGGTGACGATTTTCGGCCGTCGGCATTGGTCTGCGGGCAGTGTGCGGGCGCGCCTGCTGGCGGTGGCAGTGTTGCTGGCAATTCAGGCGACAGTGATTTACGCAGGTATCTGGTGCGCTTACGGCATGCGCTATCACACGTTTGTGTACAAGGTCACTGGCAGCGAAAAACTCACCGAGACGCATCAACCGGATTCGCCAGTGGATCGTTGGGAACTGCAATACGGCGATCGGCAGACGCTCAAGGAAATCGTCGAGTTTTGCCGCCGGCACAAGCTTTTCCCGGAGATGTATCTGTATACGATCGCCATGGGTACCCGGACCACGGCTCAGCGTGAGGCGTTCATCGACGGCGTACATGGCATGACCGGCTTCAGGCGTTTCTTTCCGCTGGCGTTTCTGTACAAGACGCCACTGCCGGTATTGGGACTGCTGGCGGCAGCGCTGGCGGCAACGCTGATGTGCCGGCGGCGGCGGCTGACGGGCACTGGCGCAGCGCCGGCAATTTCGTCGCGGGCCTGGTTCGAAAAAGCGCTCTATGCGACGCTGCCGATCTGGGTGCTGCTGGTTGTCTACTGGTACTTTGCAATCAACGCGTCGATCAACATCGGCCATCGCCACATCCTGGCGACCTATCCGCCGCTGTTCGTATTGTGCGGTGCGGCGGCCGGTCTGTTCCGTGCCAGGCAACGATTGGTGCGATGGTTGGTGCCGGTGCTCGCCGGGTTGCTGATTGTCTGTTCTCTGCGAATCTTTCCGCATTACCTGGCCTACTTCAATTCGCTTGCCGGCGGTCCGGGCAACGGCTATCGGCATCTTGTCGACAGCTCGCTCGATTGGGGGCAGGACATCGACAGCCTGCGCACCTGGCTCGACCGCAATCGCGGCACCGAGGCTGTCTACTTCGCCTGGTTCGGCAATGGCCCGCCGCGGTATTACGGTATAGAGGCCTATGCGTTGCCGTTCGAGACCCTCGGCTATGCCGGCTATCGCAGCATTGGCACCGGCAGCCTGACTCCGGGTATTTACTGTATCAGCGCTACCATGCTGCAGCAGGTGTATGTTCCCGGGCTGCGGACGTGGACGCCGGGGCTGGAGGATGAGTACCACAAAATGTTACCGGAGATGGGCGCGTTCGAAGAAGTGCCGCCCGGCGACACAGCTGGTCTGCGTGAAGAATTGGCAAGTCGAAGCCCGATGTTTGCCCGCCGCTTTGCCAGATTTCAACGGTTGCGCTTCGCCAAGCTTTGCGCCTGGCTGCGCGACCGGGACTGTGATGATCATGTCGGTTATTCGATTCTGATCTACCGTCTGGATGCCGAAGATCTCGAGCAGGCCCTGCGTTGACTGGCACCCGGGAACGCCGGACAGCCTTGCGGAGAGGCAACCCAGTGCTACCTTCGCGGGTCGTTTTTTCTCACTTTTAGCACATTATCGGAGATCCACCATGTCGATCACTGCAAAACAGATTACGCAACTGGAATCATACGACTCCGCTACGGTTCAGAACGCCGCCATTCTGGTGCAGGGGTTCGTCGATGCTGCCGGTGACTATACCGACCCATCCATTTCACGATATGCCGAAACCCGTCGATGCGTCGTCGGTGTTGCTGCCACATCGACGTGGACCCCGATTAGTGCTGTTGCCGACCCGCGTGCGGACGCTGACTTCTGGGAATGCATCGAAGCTGAGGCGGTGCCGGTAATTGCGGTGATGAAGGACGTTGACAGCGATCGGCTGCGCGGCGCCATCCTCGGCGATGTCATGGCGAATATCATGGTGGCGCTTGGTGCGTGCGGCGCCGTTGTTGACGGCAATGCCCGTGATATCCCGGGAATCGAGGACGCCGGGTTGGCCCTGTGGGCGCGCGCCCGCGTGCCGGGACACGGTCCCTTCAGCCTGATCGAACACAGCATCACGCTCGAAGTGTGCGGTTTGCAGATCACGCCGGGTGACGTACTCGTCTGTGATGGCGACGGCATCACGAGGGTGTCGCCCGAAATCGTTGATGACGTCGTCGATGCCTGTGCCACGGTGCGCGAGAAAGAGTCACGTCGTGTGGAACTGACCCGAGCGCCTGATTTCACGGCATCTGTCTGGCGCGAATTCAAGAAGAACAATTTCAGTTGACGTCGAAATGAGCAACGGCATTCCAGCTTTCAACTTCCAGGCACGAACGAACTGAAACGGGCGAGCTGCACCGTGCTGCAAACAGAAGAAACTTCCATAAAAAAAGCGACGGGAACTGCCGCCGCTTTTTTTGCGTCTTGGAAATCGCCAGCGTATCACTCCTCGTGGATCTGTACGTCGCCGCTGTCACGGAGTATTGTGATATAATCGTCCTTGGCTGTTTCCGCCTTCTGCGACTTGAGGATGCGTGTGATCATCTTGAGAACACGCTCCTCGCCTTTGGGACGCTGGCGCAGTCTCTCATAGCGGTGACCATGCTCGGTGCTGTATGCTTCGACTTCTTCGGCGGTAACTTCGTAATTTTCGATCTTGTAGAAGCCCTGGTTCTGCACTACTAAATTGACCAACAGACGTTTGTCGAAGCCCATGCCGCCACCCATGCCGGCGCCGGTTATAGCGGACATCTGTTCTTTCTCTTTAAGAAATGCAGGGTCCTTATCCACCCCTTCCTGGACGGCCTTTTGCACGACGATGTAGGGTTTGAAAAGATAGAACAGTTCCGATCCAAGCCTGCCGTTCTGGACACTTGAGACAAGCGAGTCGATCTGGTGGCTGTCACCCAGTGTCACTTCGTCGTTGCCGATCTTGACGGTGATCTTGCCGATGGTCCCTTTCAGTTCTTCATCGATCTCGCCGGGCGGACCCGTCGTCGGTTCCGGCATGTCGACGCCGGCGGCATCGAGAACCGCGACCCAGAACGGGTCGGCATCTGAGGGGCGTGTTTCGGACATGTTGAGACTGCGGTCAGCCGACTCGAGCAGCACATCGGAGTCTATGCTTTGGCCGGCGACGCTGCAGGTAGTCTCCTTGACAAGTTCGATGAAAAACTCAGCATAGAAGCTGCGATAGCGTTTATTGGCCAACTGGCTGCGAATGATACGTAAGGCGCGGTCCTTGGAACGCCCCTTGTAGCGGGTCTGATTTTGTGCATAGTAATCTTCGCATTCTTCATCGGTTATGGCATCACGGTCGCGTGCCGCACGCAGCCCTTCGACGTTCTGCTCATAGAACGTGGCGAGCGACTCGACCTCGCGATGAACGGCCATGCGCTTCTGCATCTCCAGCTGTTTCAGGTATGTCGGATCCTTGTCCAGCCCTTCCTTGATGCCTGCCTGATAGAGCAGCTCGTTGTCGATCGCCTGTTTCAGCGCATGCTCGATGTATTTCGCGCGTTGCTCCTGCTGAATGCCCGCCGAGCCGACGAGGCTGCCGATCACATCGCTTTCATGGATCTCCACGCCGTTGACGGTGGCCAGCAGGCGGTCGCTATCTTCCCCTTCCTCCTGGGAGAAGTTCCATTGGGTCGTAAGGCTGACAAGCAGCATGGTAAACAATACGCGGATGGTGTTCATGATGGTTCTCCGAGTTTGGGTGGTGGGTGGAACCGCGATGCCAGCACACAAGCGCCGGAACCGAACTCGTTCCATATGGGTTTGAAGTGATTGTCGGGGCATCGGCGGACAAGACAAACCCCTCCGCTCGCGATTGTTTCCGAATAGTCGGTTAGTATACGTTACAGAGGCCTTCTGTCAAATTCACAGTGGTCGAAATAGCGATTCCCCTGGGGCGCCATAAAACGATTGTGGAATACTGCAGAATCCGCAGAATTCGTTCCAAATCTCGTCGCCCGCAGGGTCCAGTCAAACGGTACTCGCCATCACCCGGTCATCCGGGCCGAAGGGGGTGCGTCCGACCGCCCGTTCGGGGATGCCGGGAAACAAACTCGTCGAGCTGCCCGATTAGTCAGAAAACCAGGTGGCGGTTCGAGATCTGCCACCCGGACAAAGAACTGCCGCAACCTTCGGCTCGTGGCCGGGGCGACCTTCCGGTGCCGCACCCATATACTGTTTCGTGAGTTTACACAAACAGACTTCGCCCGATCGCCAAGAAAAAGCCGCCGCGCTGCAAATCAGTATGGCGGCGCGGCCACTGACTCGAAATTTTGAGTTTTGAACAGTGCCACGAAATTTGTATTTCCGCTTTTGAGTTTGCGGCTTTGCGGCCTTAGGTTCCCGGGGTTCTGCAACTGCAACCGATCGACCACACTCATACCGGGAGACTGCCGTGAGCTACGAGCGAATTCATCACACGAAGATTTTTGTATCCGACATGGAGCGATCGATTCATTTCTACCGTGATCTGCTCGAGTTCGAGTTGGTTTACGACGCCGAGCGCTCGGAGGTCCCGGCGTATGATGAGTGCATGGGGCTGGAGTCTGTACACGTCAAGATCTCCATGCTGTGGTATGAGTCGGAAGCCAACTCGATCGGCTTGATTCAGTTCCTGCATCCGGAGATCAATCGCTGGGAGCCCCGCCTCACCACCGCCGGTTTTTCGACCCTGGCTATCTCTGTTACCGATATCGACAGTGAGTATGAGCGGCTCAAGGCGGCCGGCGTGACATCGATCAGCGACCCCGTCGACATCATCCGGGACGGCGGCCGCCGCACCGCACGTTGTTGTTACATTCACGATCCCGATGGTCTGCCGATCGAGCTGTACGAGGCTTTTGCCACTTTGGACAAAACGAAGTAGGCTTCGAGATTCGTGTTGGACTCATTCGGTGTGGCACCCATGGGCTGTGGTTCGTGCCGCTGATGACGGGCATCGCGCCGAACAATTCCGGCTAATAAAATGACCTTGTCGATCAACCCACTGACGGAACACATCGGCGCCGAAGTGCAGGGCGTCGACCTGACCGCGCCGATCGGTGAGGAGACATTCGCGCAACTGCGCGATGCCCTCTACCGTCACACGCTGCTGGTCTTCCATGACCAGCAGATTACCGACGAGCAGCAGGTGGCTCTTACCGGGGGCTTCGGCACGGCGGATATGATGCTGCCCAGTGACCCCGCGGGCGACGGCGGGCCGATCGCCATCCTTTCCAATCTTGATGAAAAGGGCGACATCATCCCGCCGGATGACAGTCGAATCCTGTACACCATCGCCAACACCCTCTGGCACTCGGACGGCTCATTCAGACGGGTGCCCTTGCGCGGTTCGTTGCTCGCCGCCAAGGTTGTGCCGCCAACCGGCGGTGAAACGGAATTCGCCAGTGCCTGCGCGTCTTACGCAATGCTGCCCGATGAGAAAAAGGCCGAGCTGCAAGGCCTCGTTGCCGAGCACAGCATGGCACATTCACGAGCCCAGATCGCCCCGGACCTGCTCAGCGATGAGTTCCTGAAAGACACGCCGCCTGTCGGGCAGCTGGTCGTACGTCCGATTCCGGAGACCGGGGCGAAGGCATTGCTCGTGGGCTCTTATGCGGCGCGCATCATCGGGTGGCCGATTGAAAAAGGCCAGGCCTTGCTGCAGGAGCTGCTGGATTGGGTTACGCAACCGCAGTTCGTCTATCGGCACAACTGGCGTGTCAACGACCTGCTGGTCTATGACAACCGCTGCTGCCTTCACCGGGGACGGTCATGGGACCGCGCCGTCTGCAAGCGTGTTCTGCACCGCACAACCCTGGCCGGCGACGGGCCGATGACGTGAGTATGCAGGTGCTGGCGGAGTCGTACCGTTTGGACAGGCTGATGCCCCCCCCTCACATCTATTGGTTTGTCATCCCGATGAGCCCGGGCATCGATTGCCGTTGCGGTGTTCGCGGTCACGGCCCGCTGCAACGCTGTACCGAAAGCCTCCGGCGTGTCTACCACATCGCCGCTCAGGCCGACGGCCCGGCAGCCCCGGTGTGGCTGATGAGCTTGTTTTTTTTTACAAAAACAGTAAACCTGGTCGAAAGCCTTTCCGTACAACGTCTATATTGGTACTGGCCTCGGGTGGCCGGACGATCCACATCTTTTCAACCACGAATAAAGGGACGTCGCAATGAAACAGGCACTCACCGTCATATTGGCAGCCACGATTTTCTGGACCATCACCGAGGCAAGCGCCCAGTTTGGTCAACCTAATAAGAAGCCGCAACTTTCAGACGACCAACGGGCCGCCGTCGATCAGCACCAGGATGCTGTCGATGCGTTGCGTGAGCAGATCGACCAGACACTGGCGTCAGAGAACGGTGATTTCGCGGCGCTCCTGGGCAATGCCGAGCCGACCTTCCAGGAACGTCGCGACCTGGCCCGTTTGCGCAACGAACTGCTTGAGCAGTCGGATGCAGCGCAGGCCACGGTCGGGGAGATCGAAGCGCTGAACCAGCAGTTTCGTGAGGACAATGACCAGCCGTTACCGGGTATCCGTCATCTCGATAGCGTTGTGCGGCCGGAGCGAATCAATGCTCTCCGCGTTCCGGTTTCCGAGAAAGACCAGGAGACACTCTCCACCCATAAAGAGGACATTCGGACGAAACACGAAGAGCTCAACACCCTGCTGGCCGACCAAGACGCCCGCTATGCCGAGTTGTTGGCCAAAGACAAGAATAAACTGACCGGGGAAGAGCGCCGTGAGTACCGCGACCTGCGAAAGCAGCTCATCGCTGACGATGAAGCCGCCCGGACCCTGGTCGATGGCATTCACGAAGCCAACGTCACTTTCCGCGAGGCGAATCCGGCGCTCGGCCGCCAGTTCGGTCAGCGCCGCAACTCCCTGCGGCGGGCTCGCGAAGACGTCGTTGCAGTCAAGGTCATACAGAACAGCATCAATGAAATTCTCGCGGAGGAATCTGTAGCGTTTGCCGACCTGCTGACACAGGTGGAGGCGGGTGATGCGTCCAAGGAAGTCCGCATCGAATTTCGTGACCTGCGCCTGGAGTTGATCGAGACCACACCCGGCGTCGCCGAGCTTGACACGGGCGCCAGATTACTCAAGAAACGGGTTCAGCATCGCGTCCGTCACGCCCGCCATCACCAGGGCGGTGGGGCGCCCGAACGGCCGGTTGTTCCGGACGGCGCACCGACCGACGACGGCGACGGCGTCGACAGCGGAGAGTAACCGACAAAAGTTCTCCCCAAAAAGCAGCGAAGCCGGGTCAATTGTCAGCAATCGGCCCGGCTTTGTTCTGTACTGCAAGGAATCTAAATCGTGGGACGAATCACCCGCCTCTTGCTTGGAGTTGTGATGACGGCAACAGTCAATGCTGCGGATCTTTTCGTCGATCCCAATGGCACCGGTATCCAGGCTGCAATCGATGCGGCGAACGAGGGTGACACGATTCACATCGCCAACGGCACCTATGCTGAGCACCTGGCCATCGACAAATCCCTGGCCCTGGAGGGCCAGGGGCTGGTACACACGATCATCGATGCCGGCGGTACCGGCAGCGCTTTTACCATCAGCGGTACGGCGACCGTGACGATCACCGACCTCGCAGTGATCAATGGCAACGCGGCCCGCGGCGGCGGCTTCGATATCGAGGCCGACAGCGTCACCTTGCGCCGCGTGCAGATTCGCAACTGCACTGCCGGCCGTGGCGGCGGGTTGTACGTGCGCGGGACCAGCTTCACGATGGAGCAGTCGATCGTTGCCTACTGCACCTCGACGACGGAGACCGTGACCGACGGTGGCAAAGGCGGCGGGCTTTATCTGGTTTTTACCGATGGCCAGACCGCGACCATTGCAGACTGCGCGTTCTACGGGAACTACGCCTGGTTCGGCGGCGCCATGCGGCTGTGGGATGCAGAGGCCATTGTCAAACGTTGCCACATCTTCGCCAATCGCAGCCGCTGGGACGTCGTCGAAATCACCGAGACCAGCACTTTCGATCTCATCGACTGCCTGCTGCACAACAATCAATCGTTGTTTCAGGACATTCTGTCGTGCAGTTACGACAGTGTGATTCGCCAGGCATACGTCACGGTGGCGGATAATGTGTCGCTCGGAGGAAATGGCTATCTGTATGGCGACCCGTTCTCGACCGTCGGCATATGGAACAGTGCATTCCAGGAAAACACGCCGGACGCCATCGAGGTGAATCCCGACACGGCGTTCGGCGGGGCCGTGCTGTCGACGCCGCCGGCCGGTTTCAATCTTGTCGGGGCGACAGATTCATTCGCGATCGGTGACGATGGCGACTATTACCTGGCCGCCGCCGCTGATCAGCCGACCTTGTTCATCGGCGCGGGTACGACCGCTTCCCCGATCTCGCTGGACAGTGTCGCACGCCGCTGCGTCCCCGCCGGCGACGCCGCGGCCGACCCGCCGAATTCCGGTTACTGCTATCCCGCCGTGCCGGAAGGGCGAGTGACGATCGACAGCGTCGACCCGTGGGCGGTGACCGGGCACGGTGTGCCGTACCTGGTCTACGAGCTCGAGGAAGCAGGTTCCCTGGATTTCGATGGCATCACCTCCACCTTTCTCGGCGCCTTGAGCTTCGCAGACAGCGATCTCGACCAACCACTGCCCGGCCAGTCGCCGTGGTTCTATCGACTCCGCGGCCGCCAACCGACCGGTGCGACGGTTCGCATCACTGTCCTCGGTGACCTTGGCGCCACCCTGGGCGATCGAACCGTCGACCTGTTGAGCACCAGCCTCGAATGGCGTGCCAGTGCAACTGCAGACGGTAATGGCCTGGCGACGCTGGACAATCTTCCACCCGGTACATACACCGTGAAAGCCGGCGCTGGCGATGCGCTCTACAAGGCCGCATATCTCGGCGACAGCACAGACGGGAACGCGGCGCAGACATTCACCGTAAGTGAATTCGGCGTGGCCGAGCGGACTGTCACATTGAGCCCGGGTGGCATGATCACCGGTTCGGTTTTCAGCGACAATGCCGTTGTTGCGGGTGCCACCGCGGCGGTCTACGACGCCGACAGCAATCTCGTGAACAGTTCAACAACCGACGCCAACGGCGTTTACACGTTGGGTGGGCTGCCACCCGGCACCTACAA
>JASLZG010000239.1 GCA_030754995.1 Lentisphaeria bacterium | reverse complement strand
GCCGTCATCGGAATCGGCCAGCAGGATGTTCTTGACCACCGAGCCGAGGACGTTGGACACGGTCTGCCCATACTGCATTGCCCACATGCGCCAGAGGTCCTCATATTCCTTCTCCAGGTACACCGGCCAGGCGCCCGGCCGTGGCGGCAGATTGTTGCGGCAGACCGCCAGCAGGCGACCGGAGGCCAGCTCGATGATCGAGGGTGCGCCCGTGGGACAGATCGGATAGCCCTCCGACCATGTCCGGCCGCCATCCGTGGAGCGGTAGATATAGGCGACGTGGTTCACTCCCGGTCTGGGATAGGCGATCGGCCAGAGCAGGGTGCCGTCGCGCAGTTGCGTCATCTGGCCGCCCAGCGTTTCGGAAGGGAACGGACCGGGCCCCTTGCCGATGCATTCCCACGTTTGGCCTTCGTCCCGGGACTGGTACAGCACCAGGTGGCCGTCCTCCAGCTCCGGCGCAAGGAAGGACCCATCGGGCAACACGCTGCGCACGCGCCGGGGAACTTTCAGAATATCCCATGTCCGTCCCCCGTCCCCCGAGCGCATCAGATTGTCGGTGGTGATCTCAGAGTTGACCCTGGTTACAGCCGTTGCCGGGAGGTAGATCATGTTGTCCCTGGTGATGACGAAATTACACCGGCCCTCGCCGCCATAGAGCGGCAGCCGGATGCGTTCGGCCGGCAACTCATGGATTTCGCCATCGCGCGAGTAGAGGATCCCCTGAAAATCGTCCGCCTCGGGACCGGATTGTTCCCATCCGAACCCGTCGTTGATGACGGGATGCACGGTAAACATGTAGCCGTAGCTGGAAACGTCGATCGCCGTTCCCTCGGCCGAGAAGACGCGGGCCCGGAAGTTTCCGACCAGGGGAAAGTCCAGTGACAACCGAGTCCGGTTGCGGCCGGGTGCGGAGGGGCAGGGGACCTTCTCGGTGAAGACGACCCTGCCCTCGAGGGTCTCGATCGACAGCTCGAGATCCCCGGGCCGGGACTGCGGCCCGGTGGCGTAGGTATTCAGGTCAATCTCGAACGGTTCGCCGTGCAAATGCAACATGCCGCTGAAAGGTTTGTCGGCCGTCAGGTGCGCCTCGACCGGATACCGCGTCTCGAATGGCGTCGCCCGCGGTCCTTCCTCCAGTTGCACGGCGTCCACCCGGAGTTGCCCTTCGGTCTCAGCCGTGGCGACCAGATCCACCGCCCCCTGGTGGAAGTAAAAAGCGGTGTTGAAGGTGAGCTCGTACCGCTGCCAGTCCTCGCCGACCGGTATCGGTTCGCTCTCTGCATCCGGGGTTTCGCGCCAGTCCATCGCATTCGTCCAGACGCGGAGTTGCAGCTTCGCCGAAGGTGTATCGCTGCGGGCGAATACCGAGAGGGTGTAGGCCTGTCCGCCCTTCATGGGTACGACCGGTGAAGTCAGGTGTCCGGGCCCGTCTTGCGGAATGGGAATGACCGCCGCCCGTCCCCCGTCGGGGGCATCCGCCACTTCCTCGATCACCGGCATCGCGGCGGGCGCCTGGCCGGTAGCCGCGAGCGGGATAGTGAGCGGGTTGAACACGTCGGTCCAGTTGTCCGGCCCGCCTTCCCCCGGATTGTATTTGACCCACTCGTGTTTCGCCTGCCCGAAGTCGAGCTCGAAACTGGCGTTGGGCAACAGGTTCATTTCAACAGCTCCTTCTGGCAATGCCTTGACGGCAGTTCAGATGCCTTACACTTTGGCTGCTCCTCACTTCAAGGGCTTGCCGCGGGTGAAGAGCGTGATCTTGGCCGTTTCGCCCTGGCCCTGGTCCCGGTCACAGATGAAGGTGAGCTCGTTGTTTCCCTTGCGGACTGTGGGCACGACGCCTTGCGGCTGCACTTCCGCCTGGGTGAACCCGTTGGGATCGAAGACACGCACCGAGCCGCCGCCCTCATACTCCAGGTACCAGTCCGGCTCGAGCCTGACGGGGAAGGTGATGGATTCTCCCTGTATCGTCAGGCCGGGGTTGTGGAGGGTCCGGGGGGTCTCCTTCAGCGCCTCCAGGCGGCCGAAGCCGGCCGTGGCTGTCGCCCCGGGGGGCAGGTTGGTGATGAAGACGTAGACCCGATCGACGGTCTCGAAGTTCATGATCCCAAGGGCGTAGTAGTTGCTGAAGGGGAACTTGAAGTCAAAGATCTCGCCGCCGGCGGACTCCGGCATCCTGACGTATTTCCAGCCCGTAAAGTCCAGCTGCACATAATAGTCGCGGACGTTTCGCCGACCGGACTCAATGGTGAAATGCAGATACGCTCCGGAGCCGTCGCCTTTGACCCAGGTGCCAAGGGCCCGATGCTGCTTGATGTTTTTGATGCCATCGAGGATCACCTCGGCACAGGCCCAGCCCTTCTGGTTGGTCCCCTGATTCACCGCAGTGACGTCGAAGGTGTTGCCGCCGCCCGGGGTATCCTCGTCCGAGTTTCGCAGCGTGAATGCCATGCCCGGAGCTTCACGGTCTCCAAACATTGGTCCGGCGCCGGTGGTCCTGAGCTTCAACTCGCCCGGTTTCAGCAGGGTCACGTTGGCCGGATCGCCGTACTCGGCCAGTTGCGGCTTCGGCTCGATGAAGACACGCAGGGGTTGCGCCGGATGCGGGCTCTCGAAGGTCCAGACGTTCTGCTCACCGTCGACCTTCGCCACATATTTCTTTGGCGCGTAGGTCACGGGACGCACCTGCCACTTGCCCTTTGCCGTCTGTTCCAGGGCGAATTCCCGGTTTGGCTCCTTCAGTTGCTCGCGGATCCTCTCCGGAAAATAGCCGGCGATCTTGAGCTCCTCCCAGTTCCTGATCATGGCGAAGATCTCCTGCGTCCGGCCGTTGCCGTCCAGCCGGTCCTTGTCGACACTCAGGGAGATCGGCGCCGCGTAGGCCAGGGCCTTGCTCCAGGCGTAGACCATCTCCCGTGGCCGCGTGGCGGGGCCGGTCACAGTGTGGGTGAAGTAGCCGAACCAGCCCAGGTCGAACGGCGTCAGGTTCAGTATGGAACTGGCCGCGTCGGCCAGGCTCCCGTTGAAGTTCTCCATGAACCCGATTTGGGAAACGTCACGGTGATTGCCCTGGGTGAGGACGTGCCAGCTGTGATTGCTGACCGGACCATGCGAGAACCGCACCTCGCGGCGGGTGTACTGATATCGCTTGACGGCCGAGAGGCCCCGGGTATACCAGTTCGGCAACCATTCCGGGGGGTAGTAGTTGGTGTTCTGCCCGGAGCCGTCGGGATAGAAGTAGTCGGCCTCGAACCGGTCCAGGACGGCTGCTTCGGCCCGGATGACGCGGTCGAACAGATCGCTCTGCAGGTC
This sequence comes from Lentisphaeria bacterium, assembly GCA_030754995.1. Lineage (GTDB taxonomy): Bacteria > Verrucomicrobiota > Lentisphaeria > JABSQK01 > CAJWLW01 > CAJWLW01. Next base: position 4,425 of record JASLZG010000239.1, on the reverse strand, counting down.
CGGGAGGTAGTGGGACCAGTAGAACTCGGCGAAGTTGCCGATCGTCGCGCCCGCGGCATGCGCGGCGGTGACGGTCCCGTGGGCGCCGCGCTGGCAGCTCGTGAAGCCGTAGGGCTCGGTCGTCTGCAGGTCGCCGTAAATGATGATCTCGTCACCGATGCGCAGGTCGCGCCCGTGGTACTCGGCCTTGTCGCCCTTGGCCAGGAGACCGCGTGGGGAGGTTGTCGTGGGGATGAACGAGTCGCCGGGACCGATGTCGGCGGCCAGGATGCGCTGTCTTTCGGGATACATCAGGAAGCCTTGCGCCGGCACCGGGGTGACCAGGGGATCATGCTTGTGCACGACCATCTCCCAATTGTGCAGCCCGAACTTCAGGCCGGCGGCGTGAATCTTGCGGCTTACGGCGAGGAGCCCGGCCTCGCCATTCGGGAAGTTCTTCCGGTTGATGAGGAAACTCCCGTTGGAGGCGCACCAGTGGGGCCGGTTGATGTGGACATAGGTGAATCCTCCCGCCTTCGCATAGGCGATCATCTCGTCGGCGGTGTCCTCCGAGATCTGCGTGTAGAGAATGGACTTCATCTGATCGGGAGACCTGCGGGCCCAGACGCCGTCGATCGTGGGGTGGGGCAGGCCGTTGTCGATCTCGACCTGCTCGATAATATCCAGCAGGCTCTCTGTCGGGCATGCGATGACGGCGACTTTCGCCCCGTCCAGCCTGACCCGCCGGTCGGCGTGGGCGATGAGCACGGGCAGCTCGCCGTCCTTGGGAACGATGTGCCCCCGGGCGCCGCGGAAGATCATGCCGGGGATGGGGTCACCGGGGATCGCCGGCTCCAGCGCGGCGACATAGGAATGGGTCTCGAGATTCAACGGGATCAGGGCCGCGGCGTAGTTGTCGTCCCGGCAGTGGGTGAGGACGTTGCCGATCGTCTGCGTGATGTCCATCGGCACGCGCACGAGATGGATTTCGCTGATGGTGTGGTCGTTGAGGGCGGTCAGCTCCAGGGTCAGATAGTTCGGGAAAGCCCGGGCGTGGACCTTCGCCCGGATACCCGAGTCCCCGAAGGTCACGTGCAGGAAGCCGCGGATCCATTCCACGGCCGTGGAGCCGATCCACTGCCCGTCCTTTTCGACGGCCATGAACGGGACCGGCCCGGTGGCGGCCTGGTGGTCCCGGCCGGTCCGCCGGTCGTGGAACGCCTTGTTGAATCCATCCGTGCCGACGGCGTAGGTGAAACGGTCCGTCTCCAGGACGACGCGGTCACCTGCGGCCCGCACGCCGGGCGCTCCCATGGCGGAGACGTTGCACAGACCCACGATCCCGGCGGCCACCATGGCGATTCGCATAGTTTTCATCATCGACTTCTCCCTGTATGTACAGTTTGTTCCGGCATGTTCCCGTGACCGGGTCATTCTCCCGGTCCTTTCGCTTCCCGTGGGCCTGCCGTGTGGCGCCCGGGTTCAGGGTTTCAACAAGGCCTCGGTTCTGTGCGCCATTTCGAGGCGCCACTCATCGAGATCGACATTGACCGTGACGTCGCCGAGCCAGCGTTCGGTTCGGGCAACCAGGCGTGGATGCTTTCCCGCAGCCTTGGCTTTGGCGATGGCATCCAGCAGTGTCGCGAGGTAGCGTGCGTCGTCAAAGCCCTCGCGATAGCCTTCCCACCCCAATGTGTCGACCGGGCCCTTGGGGCCGCGCAGGACGAAGGCACTGCTACCGCCAACCACGCCATGATCCTTGAGATGTTGATCGCCGTAGCGAATCGTTGGTGTCCAGATATGGACGTAGGCCCAGGTCATGGTGCCGTCGAGCCCGGTCTTCCACAGGCCCAGGCCGCGATGTCGACGATGGAGCTGCGGCACTTTCGCGCCGCCTTGGGGATCGAAATAACTGAAGATCTTGTGACCGTACTCATGGGTGCCTTTGATCACCCGCTGCATGTTCGGCGTCAGGAACATTTCAGGATCCCAGGTCACCATCTGTTGGCGATGTAACAAGGTCTCGCGCGGATGTACCTGCCATTGCTGGTGATGGTCAACGATCAGTGCACCGGGATGTGCAAGGATGGGCCGGTCGAGGAGATCGCCGACGATGTCGAGATAGTCGCCCTGATTAGCGACCCAGATGCCGCTGCCGCCGGCGCGGATCGACGCGTAGCTCTCACGCATGGCGCGCAGTCGATCACCGGAATATTCGTCGGCACCCATGAACAATGCGCCGGTGTAGCCGCGGGCCCTGGCCCAGGCCACGGTGGCTTGGGCCACTTCGATATTACGCTGTTCTTGCTGGTCCGTCAGTTTGCCTTCCTTGATGACCATGCCGGCGCCGTCGAACAGATACAACATCACTCCCTTCGGCATGCCCGCCTGCTCGCGCATGTCGAGAATACGCGATAGTTGGGTGAATTGGATGTTGCCTGCTTCATCCTGTTTCGGGCCCTCGTAAATACACGGATTTGTACACCCGTGCGCCACCATGTTACGGCATTCGGCCAGGTACTGTTCGTCGGTCACCGCATTGTATTTCTCCCGCTGCCCGGCGGACAGGTCCTCGTGATCGAGCATTGTCGGGTAATAAACACTGTACTCGAACGGCGGCGGCAGCAGATCGAACGAAGGCACCGTGACTGTCAGCTTCAGTGTTGTTGCAGGCGCGTTGTCCGGCGTGATCGTCACCGTGGAATGATAGGTGCCGGCGGCGGCGTTTTCCGGGATATGAACGGTGATCCAGAACTGGCAAAAATCGGCGATGTCGGCGGGCTGCAGCTTCGCCGGATCGACGAATTCACGATTCACCTCGGTTATTGTGGAAAAGCCCTCGCGGTACTTCTCGAGAGACAGCACGGCGCCGGGCGCCGGTCGCACCTCCTTGAGGTCGAGGACCCATTGCGGGGTTCGGTTGACGACGGTCAGCAGACCCGGATCATGGAGCAGCACCCATGGCATGACTTTCTGCGCGTAGGCGACGGCGCAGGTGATTCGCTGTGCGATTCGCACATCAACGGTATCGGCGGGCAGCTCGCCGGCGACGCTTTTCAGCGGGCCAGGCTGCACCATCACCTGCTTCAATGGTTCGTCCGTCTCGACCAGGAACGACGCCGGCTCGTACTCGCCGCGGGCACACATGATCGACATCACCGTCTCGTCCCGGCATTCGACCGGCAGCGCTTCGCCTTCGAGAATCGGGTTGTCGTTGATGGCGGGGCGGATGACATAGGTCCGGTAGTCGGCGCTTGCGTGGGAAGATATGAGTACACAGGCGAGCGCGAACAACAGGTTTCGCAAATTGAACATTTCAGGTTTCCTCGGGAGTGTTGGCATTTTGCCGGCTTGATTTAGTTTCGAAAAAGCTATGCGGATACCACTGGGAAAAATCGTTGGATTCTCCTGCCATCGAAGATGTTTTTTTGTCTTAAAATGCGCCGATTCTGCGAGATGCATGTTCACAATGCCCCGGTGCCAGGGCGTACGCCAACCTTGCGCAGTGAACAATTAAAGGTAGGCAATCGTCAGGTGATTTCAATGTCATGATTTCTTTCATCCCGGGAAGAGGATCTCATGGCATCGACCGGCTGCGATGCGGTCCCAGGGACTGCCGTGCAGCGGGATAAGACACCCGGTTCGAAACGGCAGTTGGACAAGCGCTGAAAAGTGCGTTTCCACACGCTGCGGTGAACCCCAACGGCTGCCGGACAACGCATGATCAGGTTACAGGTCGACCTGTTTACGGTAAAGATTCTGGATGCTGGAAAAATCCAGGCTGTCTTGTTCCATTTGCTGCAAGAGTTGAAATAAGCTTTTGGCCAGGCCGCCCATGGGGGTATTGGAATGAGACTGTTGGGCGCTGTCGAGCGCCAGGTTCAAGTCCTTGTTCATGAGCTTTACCATAAAGCCCCCGTCATAACCGTTTGCCGCGGGCACGTTTTCCATGACTCCGGGATAGGGGTTGTACCCGTTGAGCACCCAATTGCCGCCGGAGCTGTCACGCATAATATTGGACAATACCTCGGGGTCCAGTCCATTATCGACCCCCAATTGCAGGGCCTCAGCTGTTCCGGCCATGGTAACGGCAAGCAGCATATTGTTGCAAATTTTGGCTTGTTGCCCGGCACCCGAACCACCGGCATGGAAAATCTGCTGGCCCATATCGCGCAACACAGGCTGGGCCTGTTCGAAAGCCTGCCGTTCACCCCCGACGATAAAGGTCAAAGCACCCGCAGCTGCACCTTTGGTACCCCCCGAAACAGGTGCATCCAGCATGGATAACTGCTGCTTTTCAGCCTGTTGAGCCAATTGTCGGCTGGTGGCCGCGGAAATGGTCGAACAATCGATTATCAAAGTTGGGGGGCTGATCTCGTTAAGCAGGGTGTTATACAGCTCGCTGACCGTTTCGTCTGAGGGCAACATGCTGATGACTGTTTCGGC
>JASLZG010000238.1 GCA_030754995.1 Lentisphaeria bacterium | reverse complement strand
CTCGTAGCCGATGGCGCGCAGGAACGTGCTGATCAGAAACTTGCGGCGCCGCCGGCGGCGGTCCAGGTAGATGTAGATCAGGTCGTTGATGTCATACTGAATCTCGAGCCAGGAGCCGCGGTCCGGAATGATGCGGCAGGAAAAGAGCGAGCGGCCGGCGGTGTGGCGAACACGCTCGTAGCAGATGCCCGGGGTCCTGTGGAGCTGGCTGATGATGACCCGCTCGGCGCCATTGATGATGAACGTGCCGCGGTCGGTCATGAGCGGCATTTCGCCAAGGAACACCTCCTCTTCCTTGACCTCCTTCTTCTTCACATTCTCAAGCCGCAGGGTGGCGTACAGCGGCGCCGCCAAAGTCTTGCCCGTGCGGATACACTCGACCATCGTGTTCTTCGGTGGACCGATTTTGTAGTTGACGAAATCCAGGGAGCAGGACTGATCAAAACTTTCGATCGGGAAAACCTCTTTGAAAACTTCCTCGAGCCCTTTGTTCTGACGCTTCCCGGGTGCCACGTCTGTTTGCAAAAAATCGGCGTAGGAGTCGAGTTGGATACCAATCAGATCCGGAATTTCCAAGACGTCAGTCAGTTCTCCGAAATTTTTTCGCTTTGTCATATATGATCTCAAGTTTCCCGGTTGTGCCGCCCCAGCAGGTTTGGCTTTTCGAGACAACGGCAGGGCATTTCCGCTATCTCCAGCGTGAATTGGCAATATCGGGGTACCGCTCCTCACCGACATGACATCCAGCAACTGCGAACCGCCGCCTCATCATGCCCTGATACCCGGTAGCCGGGGACCGCTGGGATATGGTCTCCGGCACCGAAATCACCACCTGGCGCAGCCGGCAGGATGCCGGTTCGCCATGGCTCAGCGTTAAGGCCCTCGGGCCGATGTCTGTTGGTCTTATTTCAGTTCAACCGTCGCGCCCGCATCCTCGAGCTTCTTCTTGATCTCGTCCGCTTCATCCTTGGCCGCACCTTCCTTGACAGGCTTGGGCGCATTGTCCACCAATTCTTTGGCATCCTTGAGGCCAAGTCCTGTGATGGCGCGAACTTCCTTGATGACAGCGATCTTCTTCTCGCCGACATTAGTCAGAACGACATCAAACTCGGTTTGCTCTTCAACAGCTGCGCCCCCGCTGTCGCCGCCGCCCGCACCACCGGGCATCGGCATCATCATGCCGCCGCCGGTCGCCGCCTTTACGCCGAGACGGTCCTCGAGAGCTTTGACAAGATTGGCGACGTCAATCACCTTCATGTTTTCAACTGCCGAAACGATTTGTTCCTGTTCCGGTGTCAGTTCCACAGTGGCTTCTTCTTCAGACATGATTCACCTCCGTCTTATGATTGTCCTTCGAGTTTGTCCTGATACGCCTTGATTACACCCACGAACTGCGCAACGCTCTGATTCAACAGATTCAACAGATTCTGTGCCGGTGCCAGCATGATCCCGAGCAACTGCGCCTGCAACACTTCCTTCGACGGTAGATCCGCCACCGCCTGTGCCTGCTGAGCAGACACCAGGCTGCCATCGACAACCGCAGCCTTGAAGCTGATGCACTCGTGGGTCTTGCCGAAATCGTTGATCACTTTCGCCGGGGGACAGGGATCGCCCTGGCCAAACACGACAGCCGTGTCACCTGTCAAGGCGAACCCGTCGGGCAGCTCGATGTCGCTGTTCCCGAGACCGAGCCCGATGAAGGAGTTCTTCATGACCTTGCAGTCGACCCCCACGTCAACCAGCTTGTTGCGAAAATCGCTGAAGCCGGCAACGTCGATACCGCTGTACGTGATGAAATAGACATAGTCCGACTCGCGCACGATGCCGCTCGCGTAGTCAGCCATCACGACCTTTTCAATTCTTCGCTTTTCTGCCATGGTCACCCTCCCAGCGCGTGGGCATCGATACGGACGCCCGGGCTCATGGTTGAGGAAATCGTACAGCTGAGCATGTAAACTCCCTTGGTGCTCGGCGGGCGGGCCCGTTGCAGTACACCGATGATTAACTCGGCGTTTTCGATCAGTGCCTGACGCTCGAACGACATCTTGCCGACCGGCACGTGTACGATTCCGCTCTTGTCCGCACGGTATTCGACACGCCCCGCCTTGGCCTCTTTGACCGCGTCACCGGGGGCATCACTGACCGTGCCGGTCTTCGGATTCGGCATCAGGCCGCGCGGCCCGAGCACACGTCCCAGCGTACGGACCTTCTGCATCGCCTCCGGGGTGGCAATCATCACGTCGAAATCGAGCCAGCCGCCCTTGATGCGTTCAAGCAACTCCTCGAAACCAACCTCGTCGGCGCCGGCCTCGCGGGCAAGGTCAGCCGCCGGTCCGTCAGCAATGACCACGACACGCACCTCCTTGCCGGTGCCATGCGGCAACGCCACGGCGCCGCGGATTGTCTGGTCCGATTGACGCGGATCGATCCCCAGACGGAACACTACGTCGACGGTTTCGTCGAACTTCGTCCTTGGCATTTTCTGGAGGATATCGACCGCATCGCTCAACTCGTAGAACGATGCCCGATCGAACAACTCCTGCTGTGCCTTATATCGCTTGCCTGGCCTACCCATCTACTTTGATCCCCATGCTGCGCGCCGTGCCGGCGATGATCGCGATCGCCGCGTCGTCGTCCCGCGCGTTCAAATCTTCCATCTTCGTGCGGGCAATCTCAAGACACTGGTCACGGGTCACAGTTCCCACCGACTCACGCCCGGGGATGCTGGCACCCGCGGCGAGCCCCGCCGCTTTCTTCAGCAACACAGCTGCCGGCGGCGACTTGGTGATAAACGTGAACGACCGGTCCTGATAGACGCTGATGACCACCGGGATGATCAAGCCCGCGCTGGACTGGGTAGCGGCGTTGAACTGTTTGCAGAACTCCATGATGTTGACGCCGGCCTGGCCGAGCGCCGGCCCCACCGGGGGTGCCGGGTTCGCCTGGCCCGCTGGAATCTGCAAGCGGATCGTACCTGTTACTCTCTTGGCCATTAGCCACCTCTTCTCGTCTTTGTGGTGCGAATCGGCAGGCACCCTCCCACAAAGCGTTGCATTTCCCGGCGCCGCTACTCGTCGCGCTCGACCTGCCAGTACTCCACTTCCACCGGCGCCGAGCGCCCGAATATGGAAACGGAAAGTTTCAAACGACCACGATGCGGATCGATCTCTTCGATCTTGCCTTCACAGCTCTGGAACGGACCATCCTTGATCTTGACCGCCTCACCGATCTCATAGTTGATCTTCGGCCGTGCAGCCTCCTCGTCGCGCTCCAGCTGCGCCAGGATCTCGGTGACCTCCTCTTCGCTCAGAGGTTGCGGGTTCTGGCCAATGAAACCGATGATTCCCTGGGTGTCGTTGATGAAATTCCAAACGCGCTCATGGATGTTGCGCTGCTCGTCATAGAGCGTCATGTTGATCAGGATGTAGCCCGGATAGATCTTCTTGTTCACCGTCGTCTTCTTGCCCTGCTTGATTTCGGTGACCGGCTCCATCGGCACCAGCGCCTTGAAGACAACGTCGTCGACTTCCTCGAGCGTCCGCCGGCGTTCGATGCTTTCCTGCGCCTTCATCTCCTGGCCCGACAACGTCTGCACGACGTACCAGTTGCCGCTCGCCTGCTGCTCTTCGGCGACCTCAACGTCGTTCGTTTCGTCCGCCGACCCGCCCTCGATTGTTTCAGTATTGCTTTCCATTACATCAGTGTGTCGATGATTTGTTTCATAATGTAGTCCGCCACCGCGATGAATATCGAGAGAGCAATCACCCCGACAATCACGACGACCGTGGTTTCAATCAATTCGTCTTTCGTCGGCCACGTGCACTTCTTGACTTCCTGCACGGTTTCGCCGTAGTATTCCCGGATTTTGGGAATGATTTGTTTCATCTGCCGGCTCCCGTTGCCCTGATTCGGTTTCTTAGCAACCTGCCTGAACTGTCCTCCTCACCAAGCCCCTCTCCTGCTGTGCCGGCGCCGTCACCAAGGCGACCCCATAGCTGGCAGGTGAGGCAGGGCTCGAACCTACGACCTGCGGTTTTGGAGACCGCTGCTCTACCAACTGAGCTACTCACCTGTTCGCAACGCCTCTCGTTAACGCCCCAAGCACCTATCGCGTCTCGCGATGCAACGTGTGCTTACGTTCGAACGGACAATACTTCTTAAACTCCAGACGCTCCGGAGTTGTGCGTTTGTCCTTCTTCGTCGTGTAGTTGCGGCGCTTGCATTCTGTACACGCCAAGGTGGCCAATTCCCGTGCCATAGCTACTCGCCTTTGATAAGCAAATACCCGGACATGTATGAAACATGCCCGGGCTTGCAGCATTATTACGTTGTCTTCAGCGCAGTCGCTTACTCGATGATATCGGCGACACGTCCGGCGCCGACTGTCTTGCCGCCCTCGCGGATGGCGAAGCGCAGCGCCTTCTCCATGGCAATCGGGCAGATCAATTCGACGACCATCGAAATGTTGTCGCCGGGCATGACCATCTCAACGCCCTCCGGCAGCTCCACCGAGCCCGTCACATCCGTCGTGCGGAAGTAGAACTGCGGGCGATAACCCTTGAAGAACGGTGTGTGACGACCGCCCTCCTCCTTGCTGAGCACGTAGACTTCGGCAGTGAACTTGGTGTGCGGATTGATTGTACCCGGAATCGCCAGGACCTGGCCGCGCTCGACATCGTCCTTCTTGGTGCCGCGCAGGAGGCAACCGACATTGTCGCCAGCCTGCCCTTCGTCGAGAATCTTGCGGAACATCTCAACGCCAGTCACCGTCGTCGATATGGTGTCACGGATCCCAATGATCTCGACCGTGTCACCTGTATGGACCATGCCGCGCTCGATACGACCAGTCACCACGGTGCCGCGGCCTTCAATCGAGAAAACGTCTTCGACCGGCATCAGGAACGGCTGGTCAAGGATGCGCGCCGGTTCCGGAATGTACTCATCAACCGCTTTCATCAGATCATGGATCGACTTGCATTCATCACCGTCGGTATTACCCTCGGCTGCCGCTTCCATAGCCTTCAGCGCCGAACCAAAGATCACCGGCACGTCGTCGCCCGGGAACTCGTAGGTGTTGAGCAGTTCACGCACTTCCATCTCAACCAACTCGAGCAGGTCATCATCGTCGACCTGATCGACCTTGTTGATGTACACGGTCATCGCCGGCACGCCGACCTGGCGGGCCAGCAGGATGTGTTCGCGCGTCTGCGCCATCGCGCCGTCGGTCGCCGCAATAACCAGAATGGCACCGTCCATCTGCGCCGCGCCGGTGATCATGTTCTTGACATAATCAGCATGCCCGGGGCAATCGACATGGGCGTAGTGGCGCGACTCGGTCTGATACTCGACATGGGCAGTGTTGATCGTGATACCGCGCTCACGTTCTTCGGGCGCATTGTCGATATCGTCGTAACTCCGCACGTCGCCGCCATGCGCCGCCGATAAAGTCATGGTGATCGCTGCCGTCAGTGTCGTCTTACCATGGTCAACGTGACCGATGGTACCGATATTCACATGCGGCTTGGTGCGTTCAAAGGTTTCCTTGGCCATTTAGTATGCCCTCCGATTTTCAGTTTTCGTGTACTTTGTGTTCGTTAATTGGAGCCCGCGACCGGACTTGAACCGGTGACCTCGTCCTTACCAAGGACGCGCTCTACCAACTGAGCTACGTGGGCCCGAAACCACTAAACGCTGACCTCTTCGTCATTGCCGGCATCGGCATCGTCGTTGCCTTCGTCGTTGCCTTCGTCGTCGGCAGCGGCATCGGCAGCGGCAGCGGCAGCGGCATCGGCAGCGGCAGCGGCGTCGGCATCGTCATCGATCCGTTCCAGCGCACTGTTGAAAATGTCACCAACATCGACCATGTGTTCACCGCGGCGCAAATCCTCGACCTTCAGGTCGACAGCATCAGCATCAATGTCCAGGCCAGCCTTCAGGCTCAGACCGATCCGGCGTTCCGCCTGATCGATCTTGATGACTCGCGCTTCAAGTTCTTCCCCGACTTTCAAAATGTCCTTGACCTTCTCAACCCGCTCCTCGCTGAGCTGCGAGATATGGATCAAACCGTCGATACCCTGCTCCAACTCGACAAAGGCGCCGAAGCTGGTCAGTTTCATGACCGTCCCCTTGACCATGTCGCCGATTTTGTAGAGGGTGTCAATTTGCGACCACGGATCCTCCTGCAATTGCTTGATACCGAGCGAAATGCGCTGTTGCGACGGATCGATGTCCAGCACCACCGCCTCGACTTCGTCTCCTTTCTTCAGGACTTCTTGCGGCTTGTTGATCTTCCGCGTCCACGACATGTCCGACACGTGCACCATGCCATCGATATCCTCCTGGATCTCGATGAATGCACCGTACGACGTCATGTTGCGAACCTTGCCGACAACCTTGGCACCCGGCGGATAGTTCCGTGCCACGATCTCCCACGGATTCTCCATGGTCTGGCGCAAACCAAGCGAAATCTTCTTCGAGTCGCGCTGGATATCCAACACAACCGCCTCGACCTCGTCACCGATGTTGATGACGTCGCTCGCCCGTGTCACGCGCTTCGTCCACGACATCTCAGACACGTGGATCAAGCCCTCGACACCTTCCTGGATCTCGATGAATGCGCCATACGGCATCACGTTGACAACGCGCCCCTTGATCTTTGACCCCGACGGATACTGCTCTTCCACCGAGTCCCACGGGTCCGCGCTCTTCTGCTTCAGGCCCAGTGACACGCGTTCGCGTTCGCGATCGACGTCGAGGATCAGCAGCTCGATTTCGTCGCCCACCGTCACCATCTCCGACGGATGCGACACACGGCCCCATGACATGTCGGTGATGTGCAACAGGCCGTCGACCCCGTGGAGATCGATGAAAGCGCCGAAATCCGTAATGTTCTTGACCGTCCCCTGGCGCATCTGCCCCGGGAAAATCTCCGACATCAGCAAGGCGCGCTTGCGAGCCTTTTCTTCTTCCAGCAGCTCACGCCGCGAAATCACGATGTTGCGCCGCTCACGGTTGATCTTCAAAATCTTGAAGTCGAACTCGCGGGCGACGAAGTCGTCGAGATTCTTGACCGGTCCAAGATCGACCTGTGAACCAGGCAGAAAAGCATCCACGCCGACATCGACCATCAGTCCGCCCTTGACGCGGAACTTAATCGTGCCCTTGACAACACTGCCTTCGTCGAAGGCCTCGGTGAACTTGTCCCAGGCCTCCTGCAGGATCGCCTTCTCGACACTGAGAATCGGCATGTTCTCGTCGTCTTCGATCTCCTCAAGCAAGGCGCGGATTTCGTCACCGAGGCCGAGGCCTTCCCAATCGGAAAACTCGTCCTTCGGCACATAGCCTTCGGCCTTGAAACCGATATCGACAATCACCCCGCCGTCACGCTTCTCGACCACTTTGCCGGTAACGATCGTGCCGCGGCCGTATTGCGCACTGTTGTCTTGCTCCAGCAGGTCGTCCATGCTAGGCAGGTCATCCAGTTCAAAAATAACGGGGGCTCGGCTCATGGTTAATGTCTCGGACATAAGGCTCCTGCAATGGTCTGTCTAAAGAACGGTGCCGCGGATGCATTTTCGATCAGGAAATAGGCAACTTGACAAAAAACGCCAATCCCGCGACGCCATAAACAAAGTCAGCTAATATGCCGCTACTCGCTACCAATGCAACCGGTACAGATCCTTTTTTTTCCTCGTGTACCGTAACCACCAAAGCCACAGTCCATTAGCACAACCATGACGCAAC
>JASLZG010000237.1 GCA_030754995.1 Lentisphaeria bacterium | reverse complement strand
ACACAAGGATTTCCTCAATCCCCGTCCGCGCCAGTGCCAGCATCTGGTCCAACTCCTGTCCCGAAAACGGATCGGCTTCCGCCGTGCCCTGCACTTCGATGAATTTGCCGCTGCCGGTCATCACAATGTTCATGTCGACATCGGCAGAGGAATCCTCTTCATAGCACAGGTCGAGCAACCCCTCGCCGCCACACAAGCCGACGCTGACAGCACCCAGCGACTCGTTGATCGGCAGCGACGAAATCGCGCCGGCCGCGAACAGCCGCTTCATGGCCAGTTGCAGCGCAACACTCGCACCGTTGATGCTGGCACAGCGAGTGCCGCCGTCAGCGTCGAGAACGTCGCAGTCCACATACAGCGTCCGCGAGCCAACCTTCGAAAGATCAACAACGGCCCGCAACGAACGGCCAATCAACCGTTGAATCTCCGTCGCGCGGCCGTCCGGCCGGCCGTTATCGCGCGACTTGCGCCGGTCACCCGCCGCCGGCAGCATGCGATACTCACTGGTCATCCAGCCGCCCGGCACCTTCTGCTCCTTCATCCAGCGCGGCACCTGATTCACATCGGAAACCGAACAGATCACCCGCGTCTTGCCGCAGGTCACCAGCACCGACGCCAGGGCGTTCGCCTGAAAATCCAACTCGAAACTCGTCGGCCGTATCTGGTCCGGTGTCCTGCCGTCGCATCTGCTCATGGTCTGTCCTTACTTTTGTCCCGAAACGGTGACGGTGATAGTGCGGCCGAAGGCGTGGTTGCGGTGTTCGCAAAGGTAGATGCCCTGCCAGGCCCCCACGAGAAAGCGGCCGTCGCTGACCGGGATCATCAGGGAACTGCCCAGCAGGGCCGCCTTCAAGTGCGCCGGCATGTCGTCCGAACCTTCACTGGTATGCCGATAATACGGCGCGTCTTCGGGAACCATGGCGTTGAAATGACTCTCGAAATCGTCACGCACTGTCGGGTCGGCGTTTTCGTTCAAGGTCAGACTGGCCGACGTGTGATGGATGAACACCTGTGCGATGCCAACCTTGAAATCCCCCAGTTCCGGCACCTGCTGCTCGACCTCGCCAGTGACGAGATGGAAACCGCGGCGGTATCGCGACAGGGTGAACGTCTTTTGCAGCCATTCTGTCATTGGTCAGGTTAGAATACGGGATCATCGACCATTTGCAAGCATGCCGGCAACTGGGGCAACCGGTCGAAATGACCGGCATCAGGCACTATTGTTACCCGTTATGAACGCCCCGAAAACCAAGCCGGAAACGCCGTCACGCAACGATGCCTGGCGCATGTTCGATCGCATCGCGCATCGTTACGACCTGCTTAACCACCTCCTGTCGCTGGGCCAGGACATCCTGTGGCGACGCACGGTCGCCCGGCGGCTGGCCAGGGCCGGCGGCCGGCACGTACTCGATATCGCCACCGGGACCGGCGACCAGCTGTTCGCCATGTGCAACCGGATACCGGGAATCGAGACCGCTGTCGGTATCGACCGCTCACCGCAAATGCTGGCCCACGGCGCCCGAAAGATCGATCGCCATCCCGATGCCGACAAAATGGCTTTGGTCCTTGGCGACGCCTTGAAACTGCCGGTGCGTTCCCAGTCCATATGCCTGGCAACTGTCACCTTCGGCATTCGTAATGTCACCGAGACCAGCCGCGGCCTCAGCGAAATCGCCAGGGTCCTGCGACCGGGTGGTCAAGTCGTCATCCTGGAGTTCTCGCTGCCGGCCAACCAACTGTTGCGACGGCTTTATCTTTTCTATTTCAGGCATATTTTACCGAAAATAGGTGGGTTGATCTCCGGAGATTCCTACGCCTACCAATACCTCAATGAAACCGTCGAAACCTTTCCGTACGGCGCCGCCTTTGGCAAGCTCATGACGGAGAACGGTTTCAGTTCGGTGACTGCAACGCCATTGACGTTCGGTGTTGCAACCGTCTACCAGGGCGTCAAGTAGACTATGGACCTCGTCCAGGAACCGGTACAGGAAAAATTCCAGCTGGCCGAACGGATTCAGCAGCTGCCCGGCAACAGCAGCGCCAAAGCCAACGCAGGCCACACCATAGTGCGGGTCACCGTCGATATCCGACCGACCGACCCGCTGACCTGGCTCGCCGTCCAGCCGCACGACGTCAAGACCTACTGGTGCGACCGTGAACACCGCCTCGAAATCGCCGGCGTCGGCATCGCCGCCCACGAACCCACCAGCACCGATACCGCCGAGATGTTTCAACGCCTGCGGTCGCAACTCACCGCCGACAGTGGCGCCCGCTGGCTCGGCGGCTTCAGCTTCGACGGCCGTGACACGACCCAAAGCGACACCGACTGGGACTGGTACGGCCGCGGCCGGTTCATCGTGCCGCAGTTCGAGGTCATCGCCGAAAACGGCGTACAACAACTCGCCTGCAACCTCCGCTGCGACAGCAATGGCGTCACCTTCGACGACGTCCAATCGGCCCTCAACGATCTCGATGACATCCGCTATCCCGCCGCCACGGCAGATATGCGGCTGCCCGCCGTACTCGCCCGTGACGACACACCGGGGCTGAAAGAGTGGACGCACAACGTCGAGGCCGCACTCGAGGCGATTTCACGCGGCCATTTCGACAAGGTCGTACTGGCGCGCCAGACGACATTGCACCTCGACAGATCGCTGGCCGCACCAGCACTGCTGCACGGGTTGCGCGAAGACACGCATCACTGCTTCCTGTTCTGCTTCCAGCCGCGCCGGGACGTCGCATTCTTCGGCGCCTCGCCGGAGTTGCTGTATCGCCGCATCGGCCGCCAGCTTACCTGCGAAGCCATCGCCGGGACACAGCCGCGCGGGGAATCGCAGAACGAAGACCTGACGCTGGGCCGGGAACTGCTGGCCTCGGAAAAGGACAGGCGCGAGCACCGGTTCGTCGCCGAGCACATCCGCGAACGCCTGGGATGCCTGGGTGAATCTACCGATTTCGATGAGCCAACGCTGCTGCGGCTGGCAAGCATTCAGCATCTGCAGCAGCACTTCGACACCGGCCTCGACTCCGAAATCTCCGACGCCGACATCCTGGCGGCGCTGCATCCGACCCCGGCAGTCGGCGGCAGCCCGCGCAATACGGCGCTGTCCTGGATACAGGAATTCGAACCATTCTGCCGCGGTGCCTACGCCGCACCCGTCGGCTGGATCGATCGCGACAACGCGGAGTTCGCTGTCGGCATCCGGTCGGCGCTCTACCAGAACGACGCACTGTCGCTGTTCGCCGGAGCCGGAATTGTCGACGGCTCCATCGCCGCCGGAGAATGGACCGAGCTCGACAGTAAGATCGAAACCTTTCGGCGCCTTCTCGCCGCACCGCACTAATGCCGCATACCAGAGAAACTGGTGCCGGCAACCTGCACTGGGCTACCGCGCTCCTGAGCGAGCTCGCGGCACACGGCGCCACCTATGCCTGCCTGTCGCCCGGGTCCCGCTGTACACCGCTGACGGTCGCCGCCGCCCGCAACGAGACGATCGAAACACTCGTGCACCACGATGAGCGCGCCGCCGCCTTCCACGCCCTGGGCTACGCCCGTGCGACCGGACGCCCGGCAGTGCTGATTTCCACCTCGGGTACGGCCGTCGCCAATTACCTGCCAGCAGTTGTCGAGGCCGCCGTCGGGCACCTGCCGCTGCTGGTGATCACTGCTGACCGGCCGCCCGAACTGCGACAGACCGGAGCCAACCAGACAATCGACCAGATCAGGATTTTCGGTGACTACACCCGCTGGTACTTCGAACTGCCGTGTCCAACCAGCGACATCGACGTGGATATGGTCCGCTCGACCGCCGCACAGGCGGTCTACCGCAGCAACGGCGCACCGGCCGGGCCGGTCCATCTCAACTGCATGTTCCGTGAACCCTTCCTGCCCGAGGACGCCGACCTGCCGGCAGTCGCGGCAGGTCCGAAAACAACGTATTACCCGCCGGTCCGGTCACCCGCGCCGGAGGCACTTGACACCTTGGCAGGCCTCATCGCAGACAGCACGAGTCGGCTGCTTGTCGCCGGTGAGCTGCGCCAGGCCGATGTCCCGGCCGTCCGTCGGCTCGCCGAACACCTGCAGTGGCCGCTCTATGCCGACATCGCCTCAGGGCTGCGCCTCGGTGCACCGCCATGCCGTGTCACCGCCGCCGCCGCCGCCGCCGCATCGCCGGACCTGGTCCTGCACGTCGGCGGGAAACTGGTCTCGAAGCAGATACAAAACACCGTCGCAGCATGCCGCGGCACTGTCGTCCAGGCACTCGACCACTGCGAACGCCAGGATCCCGACCACCGCACCAACCTCAGAATTGAAGCGGACATCCCGGCATTGTGCGATGCGGTCCGCACAGGCATTCCGCAACCCACGGCCAGCCCACCCGAAGCTGTGTCAGACAAGGCTGTCGATGAACTGCTTGCCGCCGACTCGTGTGCCAGCGAAGCGTCGATCGCAAGAGCTGTTGCCCGGCAGATCCCGGCAACAGGCGCACTGTTTCTCGGCAACAGCATGCCCGTTCGCAACATGGATCTCTTCGCCAGTACCGACGGCGCAGCGGTGCCGGTCGGTGTAAATCGCGGTGCCAGCGGTATCGATGGACTGATCGCCACCGCCAGCGGCTTCGCCAAAGGCATGCAACGGCACGTCACCTTGCTGATCGGTGATGTTTCATGCCTTCACGATCTCTCTTCACTGGCACTGGCACAGCATCACCGGCTGACGATCGTCATCCTCAACAACGACGGCGGCGGTATCTTCGGGCACCTGCCGATTGCCGAACGCACGGACGTGTTCGAGAACTACTTCCTGACACCCCATGGCCGGCGCTTCGAACACACCGCGACGATGTTCGAGTTGAACTATGTGCACACCGGAACAACAGAAAACTTCCGCCAGGCGTATGAAGACGCCTTGAACAGCGATGCCTCGACGATCATCGAGGTGACCATCGACCGTCAGCACAGCATCGACACCCACCGGCGTCTCGTCGAGCTGGAAGGCGGCAACGCTGACCCGTGCAACGGTCCCTGAATAAGGAACGTTGCAGAACCGGCCTTTCTTAGCCGGCGTGACGTCAGGAATTCGTTCTGCACGATTCGCGATACAACGGTCGGGAACAACCGTTTCACGCCTGAACGCCCGAGCGACAGATCACGAATCGTTCGGTCCGGTCCAGACACCCGTGGCGGCGTCCTCGGTCCAGCCGCTGCCCGTCACCTCGAGAGGGACGCGCCCGGTCGTCTGCCGCAGTGCCAGCGTCGTGTCCCAATCCTTGAGCCCACTCAGAGCGTCTGCAGCCTGGACGTTGAGGGCGCCGACCATGTTGGCGGTCGCCCCCGCGTCCTCGATCGAAAATCCACGCAGCATGCTGGCAATGAACCCGGCGATCGTCGTGTCACCAGCCCCCGCGGCAGTAGCGAAATTTTCCACTTCGTAAACGGGAAACCACAGCTCGCGATCGGCCCAGTTCTCCAGGTCGCCGGTGCAGGCATCGGAGATCTTCGCAAGGCGCTCGGCGCCGGCCGTGCAAATGTACAATCCGCGGCCGCCAAGCTTGACGCCGGCAACCGCGACGTCGAGGTCGAGTAGTTTCCGGCCAAGCACCGTGACTTCATCGCCGCTCAGGTCGTCGCCGCGACCAAAGTGCGCGCGGTCGAGCATATACAGGATCTCGTCGGCGCTGGGCATGAAAATGTCGAGATGCCCCTTGAGCCCGGCAAGGACCCGGGCCCAATCAACCTGGCCGCTGGGGCCATCCGGGTCGGGCACGGTCATGTCAAGCGAGGTGGCGACACCGCGTTCCTTGACGCGCTGCATCATCCGGATCAGGCTGGCACCGTCGTTCTCGTACATCTTCTGCATCAGTGGCGGATAGCCGAAATGAAAGATCGCGGCACCGTCGATCTGGTCGTACGCAAGGTCATCGTCGGTGAACGTGTCGTTGGCGCCCGGGCAGTGCATGAACGTGCGGTCCTGGCCAGGAATACTGACGACGACCGTGTACGACGTGGCCTCCCCCGGTACGACATTCATACCGGCGCCGAGGCTTTCATCGTAGCCGTTGAAAATGTCGACAATGTTGCTGCCGAAACTGTCGTCGCCAACCTTGCCCATGAGCACCGCCGGAATGTCCAGGATGTGCAGGGCCACGCCGGTATTCGATACCGCGCCGCCGGTGGCGCTGACGGCCGGGCCAATCTCGACAAGCCGCCCGGGCACCAGCTCGAATCCACGCTCGATCTCCGGAATAATATCTATGCAGACATGGCCTGCAACGACGACAAAACGCATCAGTTCCCCCTCTGGTAATTCACGATAAAGGTGTGCATGTCTTGATACTCACCGACTGCCGGCGCCAGTTCGATGGCCTTTTTGATTGCCGACTTCGCACCATCAAAATCATCGATCAGCAGCAGAACCCCGGCAGCAACACGGTGGTTCTTGTGATTGCCCGGCTCGATCTCCAGCGCCTTCTCGGCCGCCTGCCAGGCAACCTGCAGCAAATCGTCGGACGTCGGTCTCAACTGGGTGATGAGACGCGCTGTAGCTCGATGCGGCATGGCATCAACCGGTAGCTGCGGCGCGTATTTCACGTAGGCGGCAGCCAGAGATTTCGGGTCGTTGAGATCACGGTGGCAAAGAGCCAGGCGGTAAAAGATGACCGGCGCCTTGTCCGCCTTGGGATAGCGCTCAAGGCCACGGGACAGAATCTTGAGCGCATCCCCAGGTCGCGCCATGTTGAGCTGCAGGTGCGCACCCTGGTGGTAAATGGCATCGTCGTTCCAGCCGAGATGATTGTCGGGGTCGACCTCGAGAATCTGGTCGAACAGTGCGAAGGCCTCGGTGAATTTGTGCCGGTCGGCGTGTTTCCGGGCAAGCCCAAAGATCAGCTCCGGATTCCCCGGATCCTCCCGACGCCGACGCCGGAGGTCGCCGAAAGTATTTCGATCGTTGCGGTAGTCGCGGATAAGCTCAGCCAACTTCGCCGGCTGGTTGACGCCGGTGACCCGATCAACCTCACGCATTTCCGGATACAGAATCAGTATCGTCGGCGTCCCCGGCACCTCGAGATCGGCGGCCAGCGCCTGGCCGGCCTCGGAGTCGAAGGCCACTTTGAGATTGACCATCGACTCGAGCTCCGCGACCACCGCCGGATCCGGCATCACCTCCGAAACCAGTTGGTGGCAATAGCCGCACTTGTCCTTGACGAACACCAGGCAAAGGAGGCGACCCGACCGCTGCGCATGGGCCGCCGCTGTATCGACGTCACCATCGAACCACGGAACCTGGCCGGAGGAGACAGAAACCCCAATTAAAAGAATAAGGAAGACCCGCATGAAATTGCTCCGCGACGAATATACTCACGGAACCCTGCCTGCGGTAGTGGCAGCTGAATGAGTCTCCCCATCCGTGGAAGCGTCACGCCGCTCCCCAGCCGTCGCGGCAAACCGTGAAATCCGGCGTGTCCACAAAGGTCAGACGTTCGGACAGGTCGTTCAACGCCAGGCGGGTTGTGCGGAATGAATCGGCGAGCGTCCGCAGAATATTCGCCACATTATACTTTTCGGCGAGCTGATGATGGCTGGCTACACCAAAGTTGGTGCTGCCGATCGACTCGTAATACTCGAGCTTCGGAGCGCCCCTGCGATTGTGCCGATGCAACAGATGTTTCGGGAAAAGACCGGACCAGAACAGCGAGAAGTTGCCGATATGCACCTGAATCACAAACCGGGTATAGTCGTCAACAC
>JASLZG010000236.1 GCA_030754995.1 Lentisphaeria bacterium | reverse complement strand
GGCACCGTACCAGTGATCAAAGCTGAACACATTGAAATAGTTCACGCCATATGAGTAGACGTAACCGGCACCGGGAACGGTCGGACAGCGCATGAAGGTCGTGCTGAAATCCATCGGGGCGGTATAGTTCATATATTCACCCAGGACCAGCGGACCGTGCCACCGGTTCCCATTGGCATTTTTGTACTGCGGCAGGCGGCCGTTCTCGTCATTGTACATGTACAACCCCAGATACAACTGCTTCAGCTGGCTTTGGCAGACCGCCCGACGGCCGTTCTCCCTGGCAATGGACAACGACGGCAGCAGCATCGAGGCAAGAATTGCAATGATCGCAATGACCACAAGCAATTCGATAAGCGTAAAGCGTGGGACCTTTCGTCGCATCTCGCCCCTGAACAAGATATAGTTTATGGTGATGACGATGGTGGATATTAACCATTAATACTGTACCCTCGTATTCGCCGACACACCATATCCAGCTGGGCAAATCGAGGGATTAGACTTGTTCCGGATGAGGGACGCGGGAAAGACAGGCAAAGATAAACTCCGGTAGTAGTCGATGAGAAAATGGCTTCCATTTGCATCCCTGTGGATGTTTCCGATATGGTGCGCCCCGGCCGCGACACAGACGATCGATGCCAAGCTCGCCAGCCGGTCGGAGAGCTGGAGCGTCAGCATGATCAGCGGCATCAAGTGCATGCAATGCGGCATGCCGGGCGCCCGGCTGGTCTTTGATGTCATCGTTCCGGCGCCCGGAGGTCGTTACAAGCTGGATGTCTCGCTGGTGAAGGCCTACGATGGGAGCTACCTGAATGTTCTGTTCGACGGCGAACTGCTGGTCGAGTTCGACAACTTCGCGGCCACAAACGGCCCCGCTACGGTTCCCGTCCTCGATCGTTTCGTTGCCGCCGGCAAACACACGGTCACCCTGAAGAACATGGGGCAGGAGAAGGCCAGCGGCGGCAACTATCAATACATTCGCACACTCGAGATTACGTCAGGGGACGGCAGTCCGGCCTGGCAGCTCGACGAGGGCGGTTTCACTTTCGAGCCGGCACAGGAAGGCAGCGCCGGCGGTTTGACAGCCCTGCCGCCGCGGTTGCAGGCAGGTCCGTTCGATGTTCCGCAAGACAATGAAACCGCCGACGTGTTCGCACATGCATTGGTGAACGTCAATGGGGTCGTGTTTCGCGTTCCCAAGGTCGTGGATATTCCGGAAACGGGATTTCTGCTGAAGGACCAGGAGCCGCTCGAGATTGACCTGCCGCCCGACGCCCGCGAACTCTTCCTGCTGCTGTGGTCGAAGATTCCGGCCGCAGACCGGTGGAGCGGCCCGCCCCAAACGCCGCTCGCGCCGATCACGCAGAGCGAGCGGTTCACTGCAGAAATCGTCTATGCCGACGGCACCAACGATCACCTGATTCCCTTCAACCAGACCACCAGGCGATACGGGCTGGAAAACGGGCTTGCCCCGTATGTGCTGCACCCGGCTCCGGGCAAGCAGCCGCAACAGCTTGTTTTGCACGACAAAGTGAACCAGTGCTCCTTCGCCGTGGTGGCGCTGACCTGCAACACGGAAGCGCTGATCGCAGCAGAGCCCAGCGTCAAGGAAAGCTGTGCGTGGCACCCGGCCGCCGGGAAAATACAGGAGCCGGTGACCACGGATCGGATCGACGAAGCCAAGGTAGATCAACAGCGTGCGGTCGTCTCGAGTGAGAAGATATCTGCCGAGATCACGCTGGCCGACGGGCTGCGATGGGATCGTCTCGGTTCGCCCCGGTACGGCAGCGTCGGGCTCGACCGCTCGCCGGTGTTCGCCGTCCGCCACGGTGACGGCTGGATCGGTTCAGATCAATGGCGGGTCGTCGATGCCACTGTCGCGGGAGATGCGGTGTCGATTGACCTGGCGTACCAGGCCGGCGGCATACACCTCGAGAGCACCGTCACCTTGGATCCGGCTCCGGGCGGAAAAATGGGCGTCGGCCTGACCCTGGTGAATGCCGGCAACAAACCGTTCCTCGGACGCGTCAGGTTTCCGATCCTCGAAGGCCTGAAACTGGGATCGCTGCCGGACACCTGGTACTTCTTTCCGCGTGACGGCGGCGCGATGATTCACTATGCCGAGGCCAACCTCTACGGGACGCACGGTGCCGAGCACCCGCTGCAGGTCGATTCGTTCTTCAACCCGGAAGCGGGGTACGCGCTGACGCTGCTGAGCAACGACCTGGACGGCCAGTTTCGCTGGTACGACCTCGGCAAGGATGAACGCGGCGGCTGGTACCGGCAGGAGTTCCTCGAAAAGCGGCTTGCTGCCGGCGAGGTCTGGACGTTGCCGACATGTATCGTGGCGATTTCGCAGGGGGACTGGCGGGAGAGTTTCCGCTTGTACAGGCAGTGGGTGCGCACCTGGTACAAACCGAAGCCGCCGGCCCAGGACTGGTACAAGAACTCGTTTGTTCACAGCTGGCATACTGCCGGTTCGAACCCGGACGACAAGGCGGACTTCATGGCCAGTGCAGAGCCCGGACGCAAGGCGTTCGACTATGCCAACTCCCTGACCTTCTATGCCTGGCATGTGCGCCAGGGACAGGACGAACCAAACGCCGGATACTCCGGCCAATACGGCAGGAACGCCACCTGGTGGGTTGGCGGTGAGGACCATCTCCGTGCATCGATCAAAAAGGCGCGGGATGCGGGCATCGCCATCAGCCTGTACACCAACGCCCTGATCATCAACGACAAGGCCGAGCCCTATGGCGCGAAACGCCCCGAGCTCGACGGTGTAGGGACCGTTACCGACAACGCCAACACCCTGGGCTACCGGCCCTGCATGGGGATGGAAGAATGGATCGATTACATGGTCACTTGTCAGAAGTACCTGACGGCTGACCTCGGCGCCCGTATTGTCTACCTCGACGAAATGGGACACGGCGGCCGGGTCTGTTACCGAAAAGATCATCCGCACAAATCGCCGGAACCGTACTATTACGGCGAACGCGAATTGACCAGACGCATACAGGCCGCGGTGGCGGAGGATGTGACGATATGCTCGGAGAATCTTCCGGAAGACATCCGGCTGCAATACCAGAACGCCTTCTACAACGCCGGCATCGGGCGCGGTGTCAGACCACATACAACGGTGCCGATGAACATGGCGAGGTTTGCCTTTCCCGACATCAAGTGCTTCAACCTGGTCTACCACTATGAAATGAAAGACCAGAATTGGGGCCTGCTCAAGTTCGTCCTGTTCAACGGCGACTCCTACGGCCTGTCCCGTTCCTATAACCCCGAAGGCTACTTCGGCGAGGTAGCGATCCGGGAGCACAAACGCATGTTTCACATCCTCCACGAGAACGCCGACGTGTTTACTTCATTCGACGTCGAGCCCTTCATCCCGGCGGAGATCCCGGGAGTCTTCGTCAATCGATTCCGCAACGGCGAAAAGACGATCTGGACGGTCTTCAACGCCGGCTACAGAACGGCCAGGGGCAAGTTGCTCGAAATCGAGCCGAGGCCGGGCGCGACATATGTGGATTTGTGGAAAGGTGCGCCTGTCTCCGCCGATAGCGGGTCGCTGGTCGTGGAGATCGGCCCGCGCGAGGTCGCCTGCATCAAGATTATGACAGACTGATCAGGGCAGGCATCCGGTTATCGTTATGATCTGCCCGGGCGCCGTCTGCAGCGTCAATAATTTTGTCCGCGTTCGTTCTTCTTTACCGCCGCGCCTGACGACAATTTCGTCGGCAATGTTATTGGCCAACCGCAGTTCGGCCCCCTTCTCGCTGATTATCTCGATACTGATTATCTGATTTTCCTTCATCTGGGCGCTGACCAGGAAGGCGCCTTCGGCCCGCATCTTTTCGAATGATACGGCGTGCTGCCAGACCCTGGGGACCGCCGGGAACACCCTCATCGTGCCGCGCACCGTGTGCAGGAGCATTTCCTGAATGGCGTTGACGGCGCCCATGTTGGCATCCATCTGCATGGGGGATGCGTCCTCATCCGCCACCCACGTGGAGATGCCCGTGTACGGTGTCAGCTCGATGGCGCCGCGATATTTGTTGGTGAACAGGCGGTACCACAGGTCATAGTTGAGATAGGCCGCCTCACCGTCTTTCATCCGGCCGTAGATGATCGAAGCCCAGACGAAGGAAAAGGCGATCCAGTTGCCCTGCCCTGCCTCGATCCAGCGATAAAGAGTCGGCCGTACGATGGCGTGCTCCGGACCGAGCGTATCGAACGGATGCACCACCGCCAGGTGGCCGTGATGTCGGTGCGACAACTCTAAATCCTGCCCTTCGTACACAGCGATACGCGGCTGCGTCGCGAGCTCGTCCGAGGAGGGGCTCCACGGCACCACTTTGTCAGCCGGCTGGATGTATTGCGCGTACGGCGGCACGGTCTGCTGCAACTGCTTCCAGGTCGTCACGTCGTCGGCGTCGATGTCTAAAAGTTCGGCGCTGCTGATCAATGACTCGAGCAGGAAATGGATACAGGCCAATTGGAACGATGGGTTTCTACCGGTCGCTTTGAAGGTGCCCCAGTTGTATTCGGCTGAGGTGCCAAATGGCAGGATCATCTGGCCGTCTTCCTCTTCCAGTACCGCCTCGTAAACACGCATCGCGCCTTTCATGAAGGGATATGCGGTGTCGCGAAGGAAGTCGACATCCATGGTGTAGCGATAGTACAGCCACATCAGGTGCGCGGCCCAGCCGGTGCACGAGAAATCAGTGAAAGACGGCCAGTAGTTGGCGATCCATTGCCCGGTATCGTTGACCGACATCGGCAGGAAGATGCCGTCGTCGATATCGAACAGCAGCTTGGCGTTGTTTCGCAAGCGCGGTTCCCACTGCTTCAACTTATCGAACAACGGCTGAAGCAGTTCCGGGGCATTGGCGCCGTACGCCGGCCAATAGCACATCTGGATGTTGACATTGAAATGAAAATCGTTGCCGCAATCCGGCATCTGATACTCTTCCACCCACGGCCCCTGCAGCACAGCCGGGTACTCCTTCGACATGCCCGCCAGCTTGAACAGGCCGTAATAGTAGACCTCCTGCGCCTCCACCGACGGCAGGTCCACCTGCGGAACCTGCTGCCAGTAACCGTTCCACCAGCGTTTCGTCGACTCAACAGCGGCGCTCGCATTCTCGAGCATGTCACCGGCGTTCGCCCTGGCCGCCTCCGGCGTTTCACCGTATACAGCGGTGACAGCCAGGCCGCCGGAAAATCGGTTGTACGCCAGGCAGAGGGTCGGGTCTTCCGGAAGCTCCTGGATCCAGCCGCGCATGGAATTGTCGTCGAACATCTGCGGTGGCGCATGGTCGAGGCCCGCGAGGCGATCAGCCATGAAATCCCAGGCCGGCCGGCACCTCACGTCAAGGTCTGCGTTGTCGCTCTCGATCAGCAACATCGGTTGATCGGCGGCAACCGACAGCCTCAGCGTCGTGCCCGCCCCCTCATTCGACAAATGCAGAGCGCCGTCCGCCATCTGCAGCGTCGCGTCGGCTATGCGCAGGCCGAGTTCGATCCGTCCCATCGGCAAACCGCTCGCGCTGCCGATGCCGATCGACGGATCCGACGACTCGACCAGCTGCGCAATACCGTCATCGTCCCTGGCAAGCCAGCACTTGCGCAAATCCGCCAGATTCATCTTCGCGGTGATCGGACGAATATTGCGGTGGTCCCAGAAGTCGGCGCGATTGATCGTCAGACAGAGGCGCTCGTCACCCCAGACGGCGACGCCGAACAGTCCGTTGCCCAGCAGGATGCCGGCGTGTGTGTTCGGCAGCGGAAACCGCCACGGCAACGTCAGTTTGGGACTGTGAATATCCACTGGAAGCACCTTACGCAAGTCGCGGACGCGGCGAGAGGCGACGCGGACAAGGTATCAAATATCAATCGTGTTGTAATGTGTCGCCTGTCGTCGGGACTGCAATGCCGACGGATCGAGTATGTGAAGAAAAGGTTCATCGGCGGATCGGTCAATTCGAGTAAGATAAAACAGCATGAACTCCCTTGACTCGAAAGTTGCGATCATTACCGGCGGCGCCTCGGGCATCGGCAAAGCCGTGGCGGAGGTGTTCGCGGAGTCGCGAATCACCGGTTTGGTGATTGTCGATATAAACGGCGACGCGGCAGAGCAGGTGGCGGCTGACATTCAGGCAAAGTCTGATACGCAGGCGATTGCCGTTGCGGCCGACGTTTCCGACGGGGCACAGGTCGATGCGATGGTGACGCGGTCGGTCGAGCGGTTCAAGCGGATCGATATTCTGGTTAACAACGCCGGCATCGCGCCCGTCGTCCGCTGGGCCGACGTGACGGAGGCAAACTGGCGACATGTGCTCGACATCAACCTCAACAGCGTTTTTCTCTGCACGCTCACGGTGCTGCCGATCATGAAGCGGCAACAGTCCGGTCGCATCGTGAACATGTCGTCGGCCGGTGCGTTTCTGGGCAGTATCTGTGCGCATCCCGCGTACGGCGCGTCCAAGGCCGCGATGATCGCGATGACCAAGTCGGTCGCCAAGGAATTCGCCACCGACGGCATCCTTGTGAACGCCATCGCCCCGGGCAGTATCGATACGCCATTGGCCGACAGCTTTGGTGAAGCGCAGAAGGAATCGTTCAGACAGGCGTCGCCAATGAAACGTCAGGGCACCGCCCGCGAACTCGCCGACGCCGTCTGGTACCTTGTTTCGGATCGCTCGACCTACGTGACCGGGGCAACGCTGCACGTCAACGGCGCATCATTGCTCGTGTAAAGTCTGCCACGCCCAAAGGAGATCACCATGTCGAAATACGCCAGTTGTGTCATTGACCCGCAAGGCTTTCCCGCCTGGGAAGCGCAGGACCAGTCACGCTGTGTCTCACCGCTGATCACGGACGAGTCGTGCGACAGCAAGCAGTTGTTGACAGGTTTGTGGCGGTTGTACCCAGGCCACGAATCGGATTCGGACATTCACCCCGATGCGGACGAGATTTACTACGTCGTCAGCGGGGCGGGCAAACTTCTGCTGGGTGATGAGGAATATGTGGTTCGCGCGGGGATGACCATATTCATTCCCGCCGGCGTGCGTCACCAATCGTTCAATACCGGCGATGAAAATCTGGTTTACTATTTCATATTCGCGCCACCTCCGGGCGGGCCGCCGAAACAGCAAGAGCAGGCATGGGTGAAGATTCAGTAGCTCGTGGTGGGGGGTAAGTTGGTGCCGGGTGATGTCCATGATGGCATTGAACATGTTGCACGTTGAACCTGGGAATCAGCCGCCTCGCGGTCTGGGACGACCTGCGTGGCTCCTGGTCGTGATCGTGTCGCTCTTGTCTGCGGTTCATGCCGTCCAAGCGCGCGAACTGCTCACGGCCGGCGGTTTCGAGCGCGGCGCAGCAGGATGGGAACCATGGCATTGCAAAGGCGCCGGTGCCCAGGGCGTTTCCTATTCATCCAGCAAAGACACGCGCCCGGGCTCGGCCGGCAAACGATCCCTGCAGATCGAAACCTCCAAATCGTTCATGTGCACCAACTGGTTGCGGCGTTCGGTGTACGGCGTTGAAGGCGGCAAGAAGTACCGCGTCTCCATCTGGTACAAGATCGTCGCTGGCGGCGGGCCCGATGGCCCGCTCAATAACATGATCGCCCGGGACCTGAAGAACGACACCAATCAGGATCGCAACGACCAGCAATTAGATATGTCGGTCGACGGTGAGTGGAAACATACAACCGTCGATTTCACGGCTGAGGCATCG
>JASLZG010000235.1 GCA_030754995.1 Lentisphaeria bacterium | reverse complement strand
AGTTTGCCGGCTCGCAGGTCCCTGATTTCCTGTGAGAAACGATTCGCTCGCGCCGCACTTCTGACGGTGACCAGCGCGGTGTCCCCGGGCGCCCCGCCGTAGCGTGCCTGGAGACGGCCGAAGCCCGGGCTGGGGGCGCCGCGGATGCCCCCCTTTTCGGCTGGATCCACGGTCCAGCCCGTCAACCCGTCGACAAAGTCAGTGTTCACCAGGTGCGGCAGCACATAGGGCTCACTGGTGGCCGGCCCGGCCTTGCCCTCGATGCCGTAATGGCGGAACAGGCGCGCCCCCCAACGGACCGTTTCCTCGTCCGCGTATCCCGAGTGATAGGTCATCAGCCCGTAAGTGCCCAGGAAGGCCGGGTCGGTGGCGACGAGGTTGAACTGCATGTCCAGGTATTTCTTGTAGTTTACCCAGGGGGTGCCGTTCAGGAGATGGCCGCCGGGAAGCGTAAAGTACCCGAAGCACACGGCGATGTGTTCCAGGGATCCCGGGCAAAGTTCGCGATAATTTTGCGCATGCTCGACGAGCTCGTCGTGGAGAAATTCTCTCGCCGACTGCTCGTCGTCATGGGTCGGCAGATATCGCTTCCAGGCGAGGACCGCCCCGGTATCGCTGAGCGCCTGCACGAGCTCCCGACCTTCCGGGCCGCCGTATAGTTGGTTTACATACGCGTAAAAGAAACGGTCAGCAAACTCCGGGGCCGCATTGAGTTTTCGTACGGCGTCGGCGAAGATGGCACAATTGGGTTCCGAGTTCATGAACTCGTCGGCCATGAGGCCATGGGATAGCGGGTTGGTGTACCCGGCAGACACCGAGATGTGTTTGTACGCATCCGCGTAATCTTGGATGTTTTCATCCTGGATGACGCGGAGCACCGGCCAGGCGGCGAGCCATCGCCTGCCGCTCGGCTGCCACTTCCGGTAGGCGGGCGTGTCCAGCCGGCTGGGACTGACGTTGAAGGTGTTGACGTTGTTGAGGACATGTTTCTCGAAGTATCCCCCGACTTCCTGCGGGAACTCGTGATAGAGCAACTCCGGTATGGCGCGGACAACGAGCGCCGACGGGGTGCCGTCGATCCGGAGAAGATGCCGGCCAGCGGGAAGATGGCGCATGGCCTCGACCGGCTTCTCATTCGACTTTGACACGGCCAGCGGCTGTTCGCCGGCATCGAGTGTGATGTTCGCGTTGCCGGAGAGGCGGAAGAAACACCAGCCGTCCCGCGGGTTCATGAACTCTATCTCGGAGGCCTCACGAAGTCCGCGCGCCGACGTGTCCATCAACTCGCAGGTCACGTTGTTGAGCCGCTTAACGCGCTGCTTGCCGCCGGGAAGCAGGACGGCGACGGTCTCGGAGGCAACGAGCTCGCGACCGTTGGCGTCCTCGAACCAGGCGCGCACATCATAGGCGCCCCACGGCAGCCGGTCGCCGGCAACGGTCATTTCGGTGGTCTTGCCAGGTTTCGGGGAGTTCCGGGAGATCACGACCTCGCCGGTCTTTCGCGAGGTCAGGGTTGTCACCAGGGTCCCGGTATCAAGATGAGCTTTCGGGAGCAGTACATGCACCCGGACGTCGATGTCCCGGGGCTGTGCCCCTGGGACATGCTCCGGCCAGGCGTCGTCCACCTCGAGTGTGATCGCCTTGTAAACCCAGGTCAATTGTTCCCTGACCCGGGTGAGCGACAGGATCCTGCCGCTCTCGGCGTCGGTCACGACGACCTTTTTCGCCCGGGGCTCGACCCGGATGGCGCGGCGGCCGGCGCCGGCGATCGCCAGCGCATCGATTTCCAGCGTCTCGAGCTGCAGCAGAATCGCTTCCTTCTCTGAAAAACTGAACTGCCTGGATTCCACCGTCGGCTTGTCGTCCGGCGTCACCCGGTGCACGTCAACCTTCACCGTTTGCGGCTTGCCGGTCAGGTTCGTGACCCGCATGTTGAGCACCGGCCATGGCTGTTCCCTGGTGGGCTCGAAAACAACGAAGCTCGGCTCGATGTGGAAGAAGTATTTGTTGAAGTCCGCGTCCAGGTCCTCGAGAACAACAAATTTTTCCGCATCATTAAAGGCGCCGCGCACGGAGATCGAGGACAGCGCCTTGGTTGTGCCGCGACACAGGTTGACACCCCACGCTGACCCGGCCTCTGGCGTGATGCCGAGATTGTGGTAGGGCACCGCCAGCTCGACGGACCAGTAGCCTTCGCTAATGTACGACTTGCCCTCCCACTCACCGTTCCAGGCGTCGTCCTCACCGGTGCCGCCCACCGATCGGGAACAGTCGAAGGTGGCCCCGTAGGCGGTCATGGCGAGTTGATAGTAATCGGTTTCCGTGCGCCCCGGGTCCAGCATGATCTCAACCCTGTCGTGCGCCCAGGGGAAATCGTCGTGCTCGTACGCACCGGGTTCGCCGACTGGTTCCGTACCTTCGGCAATCAGGCATTTCATGCCGATGTACAGGTACGAATCGTCGTAGCAGACATATCCGTACGACTGTGAGATCGCCAGGTCGCGTGAGCGGTAGATCAAGAATCCGGTGATCTCCGGGGCCTCTTTCCAGCAGGCGTCATCCAGTCTCCCATCAATCGTGGGCGCGGTCGCGGCCCGCACGGCCCGGATCACCCTGGGGGCCTCGGCAGAGCTTGCCACGCCGGCCGCCACGGCCGTGATGACGGTCAAGAAAACAGCAATTCGTCGTGTCGGTGTCATTGGTGCTCCTCCTTGTTGACCAACTCTGAATTTATCACGCTTCGCCCGGGTCACCGTTGTCGTTCAGCGGGCAGCTGTCGACCTCAGCTCAGGCGAACAATTCCCACGGCAGCACGAGTTTCCCGTCGTCACTTCTCGCCGCCTCTTTACCGTCGATCGTGGCGATCAGATTTCCATCCTCGGTCAATTCCAAATTCAGCAGCGAATTCCGGATCCTCAAGTTCGACAGCTTCGCCCACGGCCACGGGGAGTTGACGTGCACCGTCAACGCCGTGTTGGCCAGGCGGATGCCGAAAACGCCTTCAATCACCGAAGTCAACGCATGCAGGTTGCTCGGGTAGTTGTTGAAGCGCCAGGGGAGGATCTCGCCGGTGTCGCCGTCATTGGATTCGCCGCGATAACGGGGACCCAGTCCGCCGTTCTCCCGATGTCGCCGGAACTGCTTGAACAATTGCCGGTGGCCTTCCTCATAACAGCCATGGGCGTAGAGGCCGGCCGGGAGCTGGTTGCTCGGGTAGAAGTTAAAGCCGCTGTTGCGCCCCTTCCAATTCAGTGGATCGAAATAAGGACTGCTGCGCGCCAGGCAGAGGACCCCCAGCTCGCTGACGAAGTCGGGATGATTGCACCATGCCGCCAGCTTTTCAGCCTGCGCCGCCGTGGCAACGCCACCCGGGCGATGGATCGGGTTGGCAAAAAGTCCGGTTATGAAGCCGTCCTTGCCCACGTAATCGCTGCAGGAGCCATCCGACTGGAGATCACAGAAGAACCCGATGTCCTCGTTCCAAAGGTGCTTTTGAATGGCCGCATGCAGCGCCTCTGCCAACTGTCGATAGCGCTCACTGTGCTCGCGGTTCTGCGCCAGTTCCTCGATCTCCGCAAGGGCAACGAATCCGCCGTAAATCGTCGCACTTGTGTCGCTGTAGAAGGCACCGGCACCGCCGCGAAAACGGGTCTGGGCTTCTGAAAGCGACCCCAGGCCGCGGGGTTTGCCGGTTGGGGTCTCACCTTCGAACCGGCTATGCTCGCCCTGGTGCGGATATAATCCGGTTTGCTTGTCGCAAAACGGCAGTTGCGTTTCAACCGCTTCCTCGAGCCGCTGCAGGACACTCTTGCCGCCGACATCCTCGTCGAGCAAAGCCAGGTCACCAGTGGCCAGCAGGTATTTGTGCAGAAGCCCGCAGAACCAGGCGGTGTCGCTGACATAATCACCCGGGCTGTCGAGGCCATTCCGAATACCCGGGCTGATCAGGCCGGATTTGCGTGTCTCACGCAGCCAATACAGCATCATATCGCGGGCCGGCACCGGGTCGTGCAGCAGCTGGATTGCTTCCTGCAATTGGTTGTCGCCGCTGACAACGGCGGCGAGCTTCAGGCTAACATTGTTGGAGGGGCAGAGTCCTGCCGGGGCTTTGCCGATCGGGACATCAATGCGGTTCATCCGGAAGTTCGCCCAGGACCAGAGAAAGGTTTCGCAGAACGGCTCATCCGGCACCTCCAGGCACGGTACTTCGTTGAGGTACTGTTTCCACCACTCCGCCGTTTCGGCCTCCAGCGTTTCCGGTGATGCCAGCAGCCCGGCGACTTCGTCCCTGGCCCCTTGCAGGGTGTCGCCGAATGCCCGGGCAAAATAGGCGATGCCCGACTCGGCTTGGGCATCCCGCTCGACAACGACCTTTGCCATTATGTCGGTGGCCCAGGGTCCATCCCGGCCGAGATTGATCGTCTCGGCATCGCACGACGAGCCGATGGCTTCCGGGTGCTCGCTCTTGTGGCTTTTGCACCACGCCGTGCCGCCCGCCAGCTGGCAGTCCGCCTCGGTCGCCTGCATCAGGTTCCCCTGGAATGCCCGCAGCTCATGGTAAACAAACCAGCGGCTGGCAGGGTTGCTGTCAGCGGGGATCAACTCGAGCTTGAGCAGGTACCCGGGGCGCCTGCGGGGAAGCACCAGCGAAACGTCAATGGTCAGGCCGTCGAACTCGTAACGCCAGGTCTGCCGGTCCGGCTTGAACGTCACCGTCGAGGCCCGTGCACCCGACGCGACCCTTGAAAACAGCAGGTACTTCCTGCCGGTGTCAGCGTCGTACACCGCCGGCAGCAGATGCTGCTCGCAGCCGGAGACCCTGGCTCGCGGGTCCAGTCCCGGCCCGTACCAAAGGCCGTTCTCGCCAAAGCCAAAACAGACCACTTCACTCACGCAGGGGCGGTCGAGGTCGGCGAAAAGCTCGAGCTGCCCGTTGCCCCACATGGCCGGCAACGGCGCCGTTGTCAGTTCATTGGGGACGATGCTGTAAGAGAGGCCGTCGTTGGATTTCTTCATTATTCCCCCATCGGGTGATACGGATGCACTTGGGCGAAATTAAACATGAGCTGCTGCCCGACCGGGCCGCCCGGCTCCTTTTCATTCGCCCAATCCGAAATGGTCAGCTTCGCCGTCGAATCCTTTGCCCGGAAGATCAGCGAATAGTAGTTCATCCAGAAGTTGGTTTTTTCTGAGAGCGGGCTCACGCCAAATTGGTAGCGGAGCACCGGCGTGTAAGATCCACCGGGAATCATGGTCACGTTGTCCAGCTTGATGTTGACTGTATGCTTTTCCTCCCGGGACATATCCTTGAAGTCGCCCGAGAACATGCGAAAGGCGTACAGGCTGCCTGGCTGCAGGTTCTTGATTTCCTGGGTCAGCACGTTCGGTTGTTCCGCACTTCTGACCATCAGGAGGGCGGTGTCACCGGTACCGGCGACGCGTTCCTGAAGGGCGCCGAAGCCCAGGCGAACAACGGGCCGCATGCTATCCTTCTCCGCCGGTTCCACCGACCAGCCGTCCATTGCGTCAACGAAATCGCCGTTTATCAGATGGGGTGATACGTAGCGGGCATCGGTGAACCGCTCGGTCTTGCCTTCAATGCCGTAATGTCGGAAGAGTTGCGGCATCCAGCGGATGATTTCCTCGTCGGCGTAGCTCGAGTGGTATGACATCAACCCTTTGGTCCCGAGAAACGCCGGATCGTTGGCGACAATGTTGACCTGCATGTCCAGGTAACTCTTGTAGTCGACCCATGGCCGCGCTTGCATCATCGCCCTGGCCGGCGCCGAAAAGTATCCGAAGCAGACGGTGATTTGCTCCAACGCCCCCGGACAGAGCTTGCGATACTGGCGTGCTTTCAGCACCAGTTCCTCGTGGAGGAATTTCCGGGCCGCGGGCTCGTCGGGCTGCGTGATCAAGTAGCGCTTCCAGGCGATTGTCGAACCTGTGTCAACGAAGGCCTGCACCAATTCCCGGCCCTCCGGACCGCTGTAGAGATGGTTTGCATACCCGTAAAACTGCTTGTCCTTGAACTCGGGAACGGCGGTGATTCTTTGCATAGCGTCCGCATAGACGATGTCAACCGGCTCGGAGTTCATAAACTCGTCGCCAATGACGCCGCTGCAAAGCGGGCTGGCGAATCCAGACGTGCCGGATATGAACTTGACCAAATCCTCGACGGTCAACGGCTTCGTGGCCCGGAAGTGCGGGAGAAGCTTGGCAGTGAAAAATCGCCGGCCGCTTGGCCGCCATTTCCGGACGAGCGGATGCGTCACGTGATCCCCGCCGATCGCGAATGTGTTGAGATGGGGAATGACATATTGTTCAATAAAATCATATGGCGGCATGTTCAGTTGATCGCGTGGAGCGCCGGTCAATTCATGACTGAAAAGCTCGGGTATCGAGCGGACAACGAATGCTTCGGGGGCGCCGTCAATGCGAAGTGAATGCCGGCCCGCCGGCAGGTGCCGCATGATCTCCGCTGGTTTCTCCCCGGCCTTCGATACGACCAGCGGTTGTTCCTCGTTATCGAGCTTGGCGCCCGCATCACCGGAAACCCGGAACAGGCACCAGCCGTCTCGGGGATTCATGAACTCGATTTCAGACTGATCGCCAGGCCCGGGCAGGTTGGGACTCCACAGGTCGCAGGTCACATTATTGAGTCGGCGGATGCGCTGTTTACCGGTGGGCAACACGACGGCGAGGGCCTTCGACACGGTCAGCTCGGGGCCATTGTCATCCACGAACGCGGCCCGCACATCGTAAGCGTCCCACGGCAGCTGGCCGCTGCGGATCGTCATCTCGGTTGTCTTGGCTGGGGCGTGGAATGCTTCCGTTATCAGGACTTCACCAGTGCTTCGGGATGTGAAGGTCACCGCGAGCGTGCCCTTTGCACGATGCTGTTCCGGAAGATCAATGTGAATTGCAACGGAAATATCGGCGTCCTTTGCCGGTGCCACCAACTCCGGCCAGGCGTCGTCCACTGCCAGCCTCATCGCCTTGTAAATCCAGGTCAACTGCTTTCTGACAACGGTGAGCGCCAGGATTGTGCCGGTTTCGGGATCGGCCACCACGATCTTTTTTGTCCCGGGCTCGACCCGGGTTGAACTGAGCCCCGCTCTCACCATTGCCAGCGGATCGATTTCGAGCGGCTCCAGCGGGAGCAGAACCGATTGCTCCTTGGCAAAGGTGAAGACATTGGATTCCACCGTCATTTCCCCGTTCGGCGCGGCACGGTGCAGGTCAATTCTCACCTTTCGCTGCTTGCCGGTCATGTTCGTGAGCCGCATATTGAGCACCGGCCCGGGCGTTTCCGGCGTCGGTTCGTAAACCACAATGCCCGGATCGATCCCGAAGAAGTATTTCCGAAAGTCCGTATCAAGCCCCTTGAGAACGGCGAATTTTTCGGCCGCGTTAAAGTCGCCGCCCACACCGATCGAGGAAAGAATCTCGCCGTCGCCATCTTCCCGGCACAGGTTGATCCCCCACGTTGATCCGACCTCTGGCGTTATGCCGAGATTGTGGTAAGGCACGGCCATCTCGGCAGACCAGTAGCCGTCGCCGATGGTTGTTTTCCCCTCCCAGTCACCATCCCAGGCGAGGTCCTGACCGGTGCCGCCCACTGACCTGCTGGTGTCGAAGGTCGCCCCATAGGCGTTGATCACGAGCTGGTAGTATTCGCTTTGCGTACGCCCCGGATCCAGCATGACCTCAACGAGGTCCTTGGTACCGAAGATGGTCTCATCATCGTGGGGCA
>JASLZG010000234.1 GCA_030754995.1 Lentisphaeria bacterium | reverse complement strand
TGATCGATCAACTCGTGCAGCGCGGTAAATTCCCCGGTGTCCGGCAACTCGAAGACCGGCAGGTCCAGACGCACCGCGGACAAGGGATCCATCGTCTGCCGCCGGCCGGCGGCCTCCCCGTTGATTGCGACGTCGGCAAATTGTTCAGCTGCAGGGAACCCCGGCACCGGCAAGAGCCCGGCGCCGCCGATAATATCGTCGCGTCCCAGATGCTGCAGCACTTCGAAGGCATCGCGATCGAGGATCATGCCCGCCGCCGCGAACTGCGCCAGTTCATCCTGCCGTGCCAGCGGTGAATTGCCGATCAGAATGCGCCCATCACCGCCTGCCGGCCACAGCGGCAGCCCCAGCCGCGCCAGGACACGCGACTCATGCAGGTTGAGGTTGCAAATATCCTCTACTTTCGATCGCAAGCCGATGATGTTTTCACTCAACTCGAGGCTGACGCCCCGGGCCTGCCAGTCCGGCGAGGCGACGAATGGCGTGACCGCTTCGATCTGCTTTTTGGCATCAGCGATCGCCTGCCGTGCCGGCTTATCGATGCGGGAGTTGCTGATCGTGCTGCTGACGTACCCGTGCATGGCGCCCCAGACGAGTTTCATCTGAATCACCCGGGCACTGTGGTTGTAGCCGGTACCGGGCCACGTCTCGAGTTCCGGCCAGCCGTCGTACGCCGCGCCGAATGCCCGCTGCATGCCCCAGCACGGTGCGTAGACGCTCCAGGCGAGCCGGTCCAGATCGGTGTAAGCACCGTATTCAGGACGCGCCAGGCCCCGGGTCCCCGGATTCAGCACGCGCCCGATCTCCCGCGCGCATGGCGCCCCAAAGAACAACACGGTATGCGACGGCGGCATGAAGCCGATACACATCTGCGGCGCCACCTCATGAACGGCGTCGGCCAGGGCCCGGGCGCAGTCGACCAGCGCCCGGTCCTGCAACTGGCTCCATTGCACCGCCGTCTCGGTCGGCAACGGCGTCGGCGACTCCAGGGCTGCGAGCAGCTCGTCGCGGCCCCACGCGCGCCCGGTGATCTTCGCGAACTCCGCAAGGTGCAAATCACAGAAGCACTGCCCGCCCTTGTTCTTGTAGCGGAAGTCGTCATCGATCCAGATTTCATCGATCCCCGCGACGCCGGCGTAGATTGCATACGTCGCCGCGGTATAGGCCCGGAACTCCGGATCGATCGGGCAATGCGTCTCGTAAAACACCTGGCCGTCGAAATCGATCTGGTGCTGGTACGGCAGCGGTTTCGAGCGCGGCGGTGACATGTTCATGCCGAGCGTGACATGAATATTGATGCCGACCCCGAGGCCCGCTGACCTGAATGCGGTCGCGGCCTTCTCAATAATCACCGCGCGGCGGCGGCTTTCGTCGAGGTCGTGGTGGCCCGACTCGATGTGGCCATAAACGTTGAACAACATGACCCGCGTCAAGCCGACGCGGCGGGCGCGCGCGATAATCTTTCGGCGGCCGGCAACAGTTTCGTACTTCCCCATGTCGAGGCGTTCTATGAAGTCGTTGGGCATCTGGTTAATCCTCTCGAGATGATGCGGCTGACGCTGGAAACGGTGATACTATCCGCAAGGGGGAGGATTACAAACCCGCCAAAAACGTCTGGCGCAACCATGGCGTTGCCCACGGCCGACTGCACAGACTCAAACCGGCGTTTCGTTGCGTGACGATCTTCTCTCCGGCTCGTCGCGCCGCACCAGCCGTATCCAATCGGCCTGTTCAACAGTATAGTACGGCATGGCTCGGACATTACTCATCCTGCTGCTGATCGCAACCACCCTTCAAACGTTTGCCCGCAATCGGTTCTGGCGGCTCGACGGCAAGCGCGTCGAGGCGGAGCTCGTCGGTGTCGAAGGCGACAACGCGCTGCTGCAAGACAAATCGGGCGGGACGCAGGAAGTCCCCATCGCCTCCCTGTCCAGGCACGACCAGAACATCATCAAGCGCTGGCGCAAGAAGCACCCGGCCCAAACCGACACCCGCAAGGCAACCGACGCGACGCTGCGCGCACTCGAGATAAAAGCCGCCGAAATCATCAATGATATCCGTCAGGAAAAGGGCCTCAGCCGCCTGGCCTTCGACGGCGAGGCGGCTGATGTCGCCCGCGCCCACAGTCGCGACATGGTGGAGCGGAACTATTTCAACCACCGCGGCAAAGACGGCAGGACGCCGTTCAAGCGCCTGCGCGATGGCGGCGTGAATTATCGCGCCGCCGCCGAAAATATCGCCATCAACAGCTCAGCCGGCGGCGCCGCCGAGGCGTGGATGAACAGCAAGGGGCACCGCACCAACATCCTCAACGCCGCTTACAACCGAACCGGTATGGGTATCTGGCGGAAAGGCAGCCAGCTCTACCTGACCCAGGTGTTCATGGATTGAGCCCGCCTCGACCCCACGCTTGACCTGCTTCTCCCAATCGAATACGGGCGATCGATCAGGAGTGGGAAAAGTCCGCGTCGCGGTGCTTCACGAGCCAGGCGATATATCGTTCCTGCATGGCTTCCGAAAAGTCATGGCCGACCCCCGAATCGACGAAATGTTCGGCCGCACCACCGGCGGCGTTGATCAACCGTACCGTCTCCGCATTGACTGCCGGCGGGCAACTGG
Organism: Lentisphaeria bacterium; assembly: GCA_030754995.1. GTDB lineage: Bacteria > Verrucomicrobiota > Lentisphaeria > JABSQK01 > CAJWLW01 > CAJWLW01. Next base: position 5,142 of record JASLZG010000234.1, on the reverse strand, counting down.
CGTCCTCGGTGCCGTCCATGAACAGCACCGGTCGATCAATGAACCGCTCCGGATGCGGTTGCGTCGCGAACTCTGCACACCACTCGTCACAGCCGGTGCCGGCCCGGGTCCGGCACAGCCATTCGTCGAGTTGGTAGAAACTTGAACGCCCGACGACCGAACTCATCGAGACGTATCTCTTCTCCTCGGCAAACACCATCTGCGCAATCATCCCGCCCATCGATACACCGCCAACCTGCGGGCGCGCCGCCGAGAAGTACGGCAGTCCGAGCACCGCGTCAAGCAAAGCCACCCCCTCCTGCCGCGTCCGCTCCATGACATCACAGATGAATACCCCGCCATCGGGCGTCGCGCGATTCTCCCATGCAGCGGTCTTCCGGTCACCGTGCTCGACACAGTCCGGCATTACCACGGCAAATCCCGCCTCGACCGTACCAGCCAGCCACCGCGGCTCGACGTTGCATGACTTGTCGCTGGTCCAGCCATGATAATGAATGAGAACGGGCGCCTCGGCCAACTGATCGTCACGGTGCACGGCGCACGGGATTCCGGCAATCTCCTCAAGCGTGAGTGAAGGCATCTGGTTTGCTGGGCTGGTGGTTGTCGGTCGCCTGGTGGCCGCCGAAAGGCGCTCGCCGAACGGGGTCCGTGCGCCCGGGAACGCCGACGCTGGAAAGATAGCCGGGACACGCCAGTTGAGTAACACAAACGCAATGTTTTTCCGGTTTCGCCATTTCGCCAATGATGCACTATTTTGTTCGTTGACACCTTAAACCGCCCTACCCCTCCCCATTCCATGCCAACAGCCAGACTCATCTACGCCGACAGCGAGCGCTGCGCGGACATGCGCTACGCCACCGGCATGTTCGTTCCGGACCCGTTCATCTGGGCCGCCATCGGCAGGACCAAGATGATGATCGTCAGCCCGCTGGAAATCGGCCGGGCCAGCCTCGAAGCACCCCGCGGCACGAAAGTGATCGCCATCGACGCCGCCCGCCGGGAATTCAAGGCGCGCGACGCCAGGCCGAGCAGCTTGATCGCGGCCCTGACCCGGGCCTTCAAGATCCGCCGCTGGGAGGTCCCCGGGTCGTTTCCAGTCGGCCTGGCACAGGCACTCGGCAAGCGCCGCGTGACTGTGCGTGCAGCCAAGGGCGCCTTCTTCCCGAAACGTGAGTTCAAGACGAAGCGGGAAATAGCCATGGTCAAGGAAGGCGAACAACTGGCTGAAGCCGGGCTCGATGTCGCGCTCGACATCGTCGCCAAGTCAAAGATCCGTGGCGGCTACATCCATTGGCGCGGCGAACTCCTGACCTCGGAGCGGTTGCGTGGCGAGATCGATGCCACCATCTCCCGGCTCGGCGGCATCGCCGCCAACACGATCGTCGCCTCCGGCAGCCATGGCGCCGACCCGCATAACTGCGGCAGCGGCCCGATCCCGGCACATTCACCGCTTATTTTTGACATCTTTCCACGGGTCACCGCGACCGGCTACTTCGGCGACCTGACGCGGACCGTGGTCAAGGGCAAGGCGACGCCGGTCGTCAAGCGTGCCTTCGCGGCCGTGCGCAAGGCGCGAAATCACGCCAAGCGCATGATCAAGCCCGGGATCAAAGCCAATTCCGTGCACAATGCCGTGCACGAAATCTTCGCCGCCGCCGGTTTTGCCACCGACGCTGCCGCCGATCCGCCGCACGGTTTTTTCCACGGCACCGGCCACGGCGTCGGTCTCGAAATTCACGAGGCGCCCAGGCTCAGCACACTGCCCAATGTTTTGCGCCGCGGCCAGGTAGTAACCGTGGAACCGGGGGTATATTACCGGGACTGGGGCGGCATGCGTCTCGAAGACGTCGTCGCCATCTCCCCGGGCGGCTGCCAGTCCCTGACAAGCGTATCGAGTTTTCTCGAAATACCGTAACCATGTGTGCGAGACCTGACTGATGAATATCCCTGTCTGCCTGACCATCGCCGGCAGTGACAGCAGCGGCGGCGCCGGAATCCAGGCCGATCTCAAGGCTTTCGCATACTTCACGACCTTTGGCACCAGCGCCGTGACCGCGATCACGGCCCAAACGCCCTCCGGCGTCTCCAGCATCTTTCCGGTCCCGGTCGACGAGGTGCTCCTGCAGTACCGTGCCGTCACCGAGACGATGACCGTCAAGGCGATCAAGACCGGCATGCTGACCAACGCCGACATCGTCGGGACGGTCTGTGACCAGTTCGACGAGCTGCGCGGCATCCCGATCATCGTCGATCCGGTCATCATCGCCGGAAGCGGCGACCGGCTGGTCGAGGAGGATGCAACCGAACTTATCCTGGAACGGCTTCTGCCGCTGGCCACGCTGATCACGCCCAACGTGCTGGAAGCCGAGATGATCCTCGATCAGCCGTTGCCCGACAACATCGCACTGGTTGAAGCCGTGCAGCAACTGACCGAGGATTTCGATTGCGCCGTCATGCTCAAGGGCGGACACCACTCCGACAAGGATTTCGCCATCGACTACCTGACGGTGGGCGACTCCACGTACCGGCTGCGGTCGCCACTGGTCAACGCCCGGTCGTCGCACGGTACCGGCTGCACCCTGAGCGCCGCCATCGCCGCCAACCTGGCAAGCGGCAAAGACATGATCACCGCCGCCGCCGCCGCCAAGGCCTACGTCCATCACAGCCTCGCCAACTGCAGCACCGTCGGCCCCGAGGCCTGGGCAATGATGCAGCCAGAGGTGAACGAGGAAAGCATCGTCGAGGTAGAGATTCTGTAAAGCGTGAGTTTTCTGCTGCGGTCCCTGGCAGACATCCTCCGCCACGCCCCCGGCACCCATCCCCATGAAGGTCAAACTCGCATACGATCGTGACGGCCTCGACGTCACCTTGCCGCTCAACGGTGAGCACCTCGAGATCATCGAACCGAAATTCGTGCCCGGCCTCGAAGATTCCCCCGCCGCCCTGCGCCAGGCCCTGGAAACCCCCGTCGCCGGACCAGCGCTGCGCGATGCCGTCGGGCCGGACGACACCGTCGGGATCATTTTCAGCGACATCACGCGCCCTTGCCCGAACCACCTGATCCTGCCGGCCATTCTCGACACCCTGGACAACGTTCCGAACGAGCGCATCACGCTGTTCAACGCCCTCGGCACACACCGTCCCAACACGCCCGACGAGCTGCGCGGCATGCTCGGCGACGACCCGCGCGGCGGCGGCAAGATCGCCGATGCCTACCGCATTGGCAACAACAACGCCTTCGACCGCAGCACCCAGGTACTCATCGGCACCAGCGCGCGCGGCAACGAGGTCCGGGTCAACCGCGCCTTCATGGAGTGCGACTTCAAGCTGCTGACCGGCTTCATCGAGCCGCATTTCTTCGCCGGTTTCTCCGGCGGCGGCAAGGCGATCATGCCGGGCATGGCTGCTGAAGAGACGATCCAGTCGAATCACGGTGCCGACAATATCGACAACCTGAACTCCACGTTTGGCGTGACCACCGGCAATCCGATCTGGGAAGAGATCCATGAGGCCGCGGCCATGGCCAATCCATCTTACCTGGTCAACGTGGCACTAAATGCGGACAAGGAAATCACCGGCGTCTTTGCCGGCAGCTGGATGGAGGCGTACCTGGCCGGGACCGAGTTCGTCAAGGAGCACGCCATGGCGCCAGTTGATGACGCCTTCGACATCGTCATCACCTCGAACTCGGGATACCCGCTCGACCTCAATCTCTACCAGGCAGTCAAAGGCATGGAGGCCGCCGCAAAGATCATCCGCCCGGGCGGCACCATCCTCATCGTTGCCTCCTGCTGGGACGGCATCCCGGACCACGGGCTCTTCGGCAAGCTGCTGATGGAGTCGGAGAGTCCGGCGGCCGTGCTCGAGCAGATTCGCACCCCCGGCTGGTCGGCGCAGGACCAGTGGAGCGTCCACGTCCAGGTACTGATCCAGGAGCGTGCTGAAATCCAGGTCTACAGCGACAACCTCAGCGACGAACAGATCCGCGGCTGCCACTTGACCCCTTGCCGTGACATCGAGGCAAACGTCCGCGCCATGCTCGAGAAGTACGGGTCCGGCGCCCGCATCTGCGTCCTGCCGGAAGGCCCCCAGACGATTCCCTACGTGCCGTAGAACCGTCGCCCGGCATCGTCTGAAGGTTGGTGGCATCGGTTGCGCAAGGGGCGACGCGGTCATGCTGACGAAAAACCGGTCGCGACGGCATGGGTCATTTCAATGTTTCCAGCGACATGATCGCGGCAACAGACTGTTGAACGCAAACCGCTCGGACTCTCTTCGGATCGCGAGCTTTGAATAGTGCGAGCGGAATAATCTAGCGGCAGTGTGAACTCTTGATCGACCCCCAAAAAAGTCCCCGGACCAGAGCCTGAACCGGGGATCTCGATGCGGCTGTGCGGCGTCTTAGTTGCTGGGCTTCGCCATGCCCTCGACCATGGACTCGAGATGCGCGAGTCGCTCAAGGAATTGCTGATTTTGCTGCTGCAAGGCGCCGTTTTCGGATTTGAGCGCCTCGATCTGCGTCTGTTGCGCCTTGAGGCCCTCGATGCAACTGCCACCACCTGGCCATACCGTACGCCGCGGGCCGACTCGTCCGACCTGTCCCACATGACGGCCTCGGGGAGGACTGCGACAACGTCTTCGGCGATAAAACCGAAGGATTTCCGATCGGCCCGATCCGCTTTCCAGTCAAAGCAGACACCCTGTAACTGGTCGATCTTTTCGAGGGCGTCGTCGATCGGCCGAATGTTCTCCTTCAAGCGCCGGCTTGAATTCGATCCGAAATCGCCAAAGACATGGCCGCCAACCTCCAAGTCCCCCCGACGCTCAGATGATTGGAGGCCTGCACGTTGTTCGTCATCAGGAATATTCCCCTGGGATCGGTCACACCAAAACCCTGTTCCGCATCTGCAAAGATTCGGCAGTTGTCGATGGGGCCGAAAAGCACGGCCTGCCCGCCGGTGACTCGAAAGCCCACCGGGTCGCTTGCGACGATGCCGGTCAGGCCATCGCCGCGGACCCGGTCGCGATGCCACCAATCCCGCCAACATGAACGCCAACCAGGGTGATGCCGCTGCCGTTGGGGGCAACGGCAGCGCCGTCGCCGGGATTGTATTCGACAACACGACCGGTGTTCCGGTGGCA
>JASLZG010000233.1 GCA_030754995.1 Lentisphaeria bacterium | reverse complement strand
AACGCCGCCAAACCGTTTCACGACGGTCGAAGGTACTGGTGAAACCATTGGCCCAATCCCGCTGCAGGCGGATTTCGATGTCATCGAGCTCGGCCTCCCCCTGGGCAATCTTCAATCGCAGTTCGCCGCCGGCCGGCGACGGGACGGCAATGGTCCGCGATATGCCGGCGTCGAGGCGCATCGACAGTTCATGCCCGGCAACCCGCAGCAGGACGTCGTGCCATGCGCTGTCTTTCGGTATCATGTCGTGCAGATTCGCCAGCACCCCCCGGGTGCCGCCCTGGCCGTACACCTCTGCGCCGAACTGAGTCTCCGCCGATTTAAGCCGTAAGCGGAAGGACATCTCGAACGGCCCGATCACCTCCTGCGCACTCCGCAAAACAGCGTCCGGGCCGCGACCGGTGAGGACGCCGTTGCCGATCCACCAGCTGCCGCGTTCGACCGGCCACGCAGACTTGCCCCTGCCGACCACCGGGTAGGTGCGCGGCTTGCGCTTGATCTTGGCCGCATCGGGAGCTGCTTTCATTGCGGCCACCTCTTCCTCGGTGAAGTCGAGGTAATCAGGATCCGGCAGGGAGCGGCTGGTGAAATGGAACGGCCCGATCCGATAAAACGCCGGTCGCTGGTCGCGATAGCGCACGGCAACGCGCTGCAACCCGGTGCCCGAGTGCAGGCGGAAGGATTCGGCATTGTCATATTGGATGAGCCGGGCATCTTCCGTTGACTGCAGAAACATCGCCGCCGGCGTCCGGCCTTCGGGGTTCGGCGCGATCCAGCCCTTGCGGCCGGACAAAACGGCTGGCGGCGGCGCAGCGGCATCTGCCGTGCGCCCGGCGGGTACACGATACCACTCGGCGTCCTCGCCGAGCTGCCAGGCAATGGTGCCGTGCTCCCCGTCGTCGAACTCCCATGCAATACCGTCTACTTCAACGTCATCGAAGACGGCGGCGCCATGGTCGATCGCCAGCCCGACGCTGCCGCCGCCCAGGGACAACGACGTGTCGCGACAGACTGTTTCGCCGTCGACCATGACCTCGACCAGCCACGCCCACCGGAAAATTTCGACCCGGTGCCACTGGTCGATCTCGATGGCGGCACTCCCCTCGGCACTGCCGGCCCGAACGCGGCCGCTTTCGTGATCGACGTCGATGCGGACGTGGACGGCATCGCTGCCGGCGTCGAGCACGGCGCCGAAGGTTCCCGGCTCGAGCGGCAACACGCTGAACGCCAGGCGGCAGCCGGACCAGTCGTGACCCTTGATCAGCGCGGTGGCGGGTGTTGTCGTCGCCCGACCGACGAGTGCGAACTGATTGGGTACCCAGTTGGGGTCGAAGGTGAAATCGATTTTCCAGTCACCCTCCAGCGTCCAGTCGTCGTGGCCGTGACCGGGCGAACGCAGGAAGGCGTCGGCAAAGCGTTGCGGTGGCGGCCGGCCAGGGCTGGCACGTGGGGCGCTTCCAGGCTCATGGTCCAGCGTGGTCGCCAGCAGGTAATCGATCGCAACGCCGTCTTCACGTTCGAGAAGCCGGACGGTGTGGCTTCCCGGCGCGAGCTCGAACGTGCCGGCACGCACCCAGTGCCAGGCATCGAAGACCTGGTCCTGCCCGAACGTCCGCGCCATGGCATTTCCGAGTTGCAGCCCCATTGAGTTGCTGCATTCATCGCGCCAGTAGACGTGGGCCCAGAGGCGATAGGTGCCGGCATGCGGAACACGCAGCGTCGCGGCAATGCTGCCGGACAGATCCTCGGTCTCCGATCCGGCGGGCAGCTCGACGGCGAGACGTCCGTCCGTCGGCGGCACGGTAGCGGTGGTGAAGGGTGGTGCGAACTTCGCAATACCTGGCAGTTCGAGCATTATCGCGTTCAACGACCGGGGCGAAGAGTTGGCGACAACGTCGATGTCGCGGCCGGGTCGCAGCGGCGTGGGCCCGGCGTGGTGGCCGGCAGCCACGGGTCCGGCGGAGTCGGGCGGGCGGGCACAGCCAGCCAGCAGCAAGCCGACGAAGATATAGCGGAGCGTCGTCATGGTTCTGAGATTACTGGGCAGGGAAAAAATGGAAAGTCGGTACTTCAGGTGCCCCATTCGCGGCCGAGCCGGCGGAGCCACAGGATTTTGCTGCCACCACATGTTTCGTTTACCCGGCGTTTTCCTGCCGCCATTTTTCGATTTCGGCAAGGAAGTGGGGTAGCAGCGTCCGCTCTTTCTTGCCACCAATGCCCTTGATGCTGCGCGCCTCGACAGCGGTCAACGGAGTTTTATCCGCCAGCTGGCGCAACGTTTCGTTGTGAAATACCTGGTAGGGGAGCAGGCGCCGGCGGGTGGCAATATCGGTGCGGAGTTCGCAAAGGCGTTCGTACAAATCGTTCATGCCGGCGTCGGGGGTTAATTCATCGGCAGCTATGTCGCGCGATGCCGCGGCCTTTTTTGCCGTACCGTTGCCGCTGTTGCGACGGCGGCGCGACTTCGGGGTCTTGGGCTTGACCTCATCGAACGAATGGAACACCAGCGGCACAGTCGTGGAGCCGGCCATGACTTCGCGGCCAAGGTCAGTGAGCGAGATGAGCGGGTACTTGGTCTCGCCGACGGTGGCCAGGCAGCCGCCGTCGCGCAGGGAATCGATCATCTTGATGAGTAATGGCTGATCGCATTGACTCAGCGTGCCATACGAGCTGCGGTGGTTGAGGCCGACCCGCATGACCTCGGCGTTTTTCGAGCCGGCCAGCACCTGTGCAATGCGGCTGCGGCCGAAGCGGCCGTTGAGCTCCTGGACGGCCGTGAGAATAGCGACGATGATGGCATTTTCGGCGGCGGTCGGCTCACGGCGCTCGGCGTGGTCGTGGCTGGTGCAGCGGTCACAGACCCGGCAGACCCAGTCACCGACGGCCTCGCCGAAGTAGTCGACAATGAAGCGCTGCCGGCACAGGGGGGTGGTCGGATACTTCATCATATCCTCAAGCCGCTGGCGTTCGAGGCGGGCATGCAGATGGGCCTCGGTGAAATCAATGACGGGATCGGTGATCTGCGGCCGTGTCAGGCTGACGCCGCGGCCGGCGAAGGGCGGCACCCAGAGGATGTCATCGCCGTTGAGCGCGCGCACGACCCGCTTGACCTGGGCGTCGTTGAGCCTGGTGACACCGCAAAGTTCCCCGTAGGTGCACGGCACCCCCTCTAACAGTTCGTTACTCCAGCGGTTGATGATGCCGTGGATGAAAACACCACGCTGCGAATCGGCCTTCGGATACTTTGCATACAACTCCTGAAAATCACGGCTCAGCCGCAGCAGGCCGCGGTTCTGCTGGCGGAAGCTGCGAAGCACGTAATCGTTCTTTTCAAGGATCTTGAGTGCCGCGCTGATCTGGGTGTCGCCGCGGGCGTCGGGGACGATTTCGGCGAGCTCTGTCTGGGTAACTTCTAAACAAACGCTGTCCCGCTCGACCGCCAGTTTCTGCAGGGTCCGATAGGTTGAATGGACGATTGATTCCGGCGGGTTGTTCATCTCGATGAGAAACTCGTGGATAAACCTGTCCTGGTGGCTGAAGAGCAGGCTGCAGGTGGCGTCTTCGCCGTCGCGCCCGGCGCGCCCGGCTTCCTGGTAATACGCTTCGAGGCTGCCGGGAATGTTGAAGTGCACGACGCGGCGGATATCCGGGCGGTCGATGCCCATGCCGAAAGCGTTGGTGGCGGCGATTACCGGGCAGGCATCGTGCATGAAACGGTCCTGGGCGTCGTGACGTTCCTGGTCCGGCAACCCGGCATGATAGGTGATGCAGCGTGTACGGCTGCCGAGCTCGTCGACGTTCTTGCGGGTCGAGGCATAAATGATCGTTGGCTGCGGATCGCGCAGCTGCGCCTCGACAAAGTCGAACTTGTCCTCGTTGTTGCGACACATCACAGTCGTGAACGCCAGGTTGGGGCGGGTGAAGCCGGTGACGAACACATCCATCTGCGGCCGCCTCAGCTGCTGCAGGATATCCTCCTTGACTACCGGCGTCGCGGTCGCGGTGAAAGCGGCCACCTGCCTGATGCCGGACTCCTCGACAAAAGCGCCGATACGCGCATAATCCGGCCTGAAATCATGGCCCCACTGGCTGATGCAGTGCGCTTCGTCAATGACCAGCAGCTCGGGCGGCATCTGGGCGATGAAATTGCGGAAATCCCGGGTCCGCAGGCGTTCGGGCGCGACATAGAGCAACCGGGTTGTGCCGCTGTACATCTCCTGCATGATCGCCTGGCGTTCGCCGGGCGGAATGGCACTGTTGATGCAGGCCGCCGGGATCTCCTTCTGGGTGAGGGCGTCGACCTGGTCCTTCATCAGCGAGATGAGCGGGGAAATGACCAGGGTATAGCCTGGCCGGACCATTGCGGGCAGCTGGTAGCACAGCGATTTGCCGGCGCCAGTGGGCATGATGACACAGATGTCTTCGCCGTCGACGATGCGGGCAATGACGGATTCCTGTCCGTCGAGAAAAGCCTCGTGTCCAAAATGCTCTCGAAGCACCGGCTGGAGGTCAGACATTCAAAGCTCTTTAACGTAAAGGTTGCGGCCTTTTATGAAGTAATCGATACCGCTGTACACGGTGACGGCAGCGACCAGCCAGTAGACCGTGGTCCAAATCGTCTCGAGGCCCAGGTTGATCCCCGGCAATTGCATGTCGAGCGACAGCCAACCGACCCAGATGAAGCCGCCCAGCAGCAGTGTCAACATCTGTAACAGCGTCTTGAGTTTGCCGATCGACGCAGCGGCGATCACTTCGCCTTTGACGGCAGCCATGCCGCGCAAGCCGGTGACGCCGAATTCGCGGGTCAGGATGACGATCGCCACCCACCCCGGCAAGTGGCCGTACTGGACGAGAATGACGAAGCCGCTGACGGTGAAAATTTTGTCGGCCAGCGGGTCCATCAATTTCCCGAAATCGGTGACCAGATCATACTTGCGCGCCAGGTAGCCGTCGAGGAAATCCGTGAAACCAGCGATGAAACCTATGATGAACCCGATCTTCAAGTGCAACAGGTTCTCCGTAGTGTCCTCCGGCAGTGCCGCCAGCACAATCATGACCATCGTCAGGATGAACCTTGTGAGCGTAAGTTTGTTGGGAAGATTCATGTAGGGATACGGGGCCTTTCATGTGACAAAAATCACATGGCAAAAGGTGTGAGAATCCAGTGCGCCCAAGCTATCGTAATGCTCAGGCTATCGTAAAAAGTGATTCGGGCGTCGTAGTTGCAATATAGCCATGGTGGCTGAAAGCGCAAAACGAACGGTTACTGCCACAGCGAGAGGCTTTCCACACTACGCTGTGGTGGGTCCGGTGACCTTGAATTGTCCAGCACGATGGATAAAGTTACCAATAGATTCAACTGGTGACGGTTTTGCATGTAAAATGCCGGTCGTGTGCCAAATCTGCGGGAGTTGATAATGATGGTTCGCAATGTCATAAAATTTTTTCTGCTGGCCCTGATGGCTCTCCCCGTGCCAATGATTTTCGCCGACGTCGCCTCCGAAGAGGGCGGCGGCGACATGCCCGCCGATCCCGACCCACCGAACGTCCCGCCGATATTCACCGCCACCGACCTGTTCATCGACCAGACACCGGTGCCGACCGTGATGCCGGAAGTCGACACTGCCGTTAGTGATCAGTTCATCAGTGAACGTGACGCAAACCGCGAGGAACTCGACGATTCCAAGTCTGAAATCAACTCCGAACACCTGAAAATCGACTTCGCCGAAGGCCGTAACAAGGGCTTGAAAACTAAGCTGACAAACCTGGCTTGGCGCCTTCAATCCCTGGAACGGTTGATCGAAATGAACCAGGGGATCCTCACGGACGCCACCGCCGACCAAGAGGCTATCGCATCACAGATTGTCGAGGTGCGCGACGCCATCCGGACGGTCGAAATCGTCGATTCCCTGGTGCAGACCGCCAAGCAGAACACGGCACAATCCACCACAAGACGCAACCTCAATGCGGCGCGGCGCTTCGGCACCTCCCACACCAAGGCGCCCGGCGGGGCATTCGGTGAGAGCTTCACCAATTTGAGCATCTCGACCTCGGCAAGCTTCGCCAGTTTCAGTGACGCCAGCGGCTCCGGACACGACCGCGAAAACTCGTTTTTCGTGAATGGCACATTCGCCGACACGTTCGACTTCGGCCTCGGAGTAAACCATGCCGAATACAAGGTCGGCGGCAAAATCGACATGCGACGGCGCACCGTCGTCTACGATTTCTACACCACCCACGCCGTCAACGACAGGCTGACGCTCGGCGCATTCCTCAATTGCTCACAGATCGACGTGGAGGATGCCATCGTAACCATCCTCGGTGTGCCGGAGAATCTGGCGCAGAACGTCGATCGCCTGGGCGCCGGCATACTGGCTTCCACGTCGACCGAGGTCGACGATATCGACATCGGCCTGACAACTTCGCTGGCAAGCTTCAACAAGCGCTCGTTTACCCGGATCTTCGACAATGAAGACACGTCCTGGGCCACAATGGTCGATGCCAACAAAAGCTGGACGGACGAGTTTTCGACGCTCGGGTATGCCACCTTCTACACCATGCTCGACAACGAGGAAGCGGACGTCGACAGTACCTTCTGGATCGTCGGTATCGACGGGTCGTACGCACCGAAGGACTGGATGGACGTGAGTGTCGGCTACGAAAAAACGTTCAAGTATCACCAGTTCAAAGATCACCGCGTCAACGCCAGTCTCAATTTCTATTTCTGACCGACACCGTGGTTCTCCCAACTGTGGCCACGGTGCGGGTGCCGGCACTGCCTGAGCCCGCGGCCCAGCGAACCTGATCCCAAAGCACCCCTACCGTTGGCATGGCACGCCAAAAACGCAACTTCCTCCTGGTTAATCCCGCCCTGGTCACCGCCGTTCTGGGTATTACCCTGCTGCTGTCCATGGTCAATCTCGGGCCGTCACCGCTGCTGACGCGCTCGGAACCGCTGATCGGCGACTTCCTCGTCCGCCAGCGCAACGCCCTGGCGCCACAGCCGGTCGCCGACCAGATCACCTTGATCGGCATCGACGACAAGACCAGCGTCGATCTCGGGGCGTACGGCAAGGGCGTGTGGATCACACGCAAGCCGTTTCTTGATCAAATACCCTATTTCCGCAGCGTCTTCAAGCCGAAGGTCGTGGCCTTCGACATCGTCTTCAAGGAAGCTATCGGCCAGGAGCTCGACAAAAAGCACCAGGGTGATTCGCTCCTGGAAGATTACGACCGGCTCATGGCGATCAGCCAATCGATTCAATCACTGGCCCACGGCGAGTCCGAAATTACCGACCACCGCATCCTCACGAATATCGCCATGCTGTCATTCGCTCTCGGCGACCTCAACCTCGTCAACGCCATGGCCGGGATCTCGGATGAGAACAATTCGAAGACGCTGCTGGCCTATTATTTCCCGGAGGACCGGACGAAATCATGGAACTCCGCCGCGATTCTCGGCGACGACGACGGGGATCTCTCCGAAGACAACGGCACGATGCTGCCGTACCTGCAGGATATGTCGATCCCGCGGCAGTACGTTCAGAATATTCCGGACGACTACGACTACTACAAATACGCCGCCGAGCTGCCGAGCAACGATTTCCTCGACTACTGTTCTCTCGGCTACATCGATGTGCCGCGCGAGGAAGATGGACTGATCCGCCGCGTCCAGTTGCTGCGCGGCATCGAATACGAGTTCAAAGATCCCGAAACCGGCGAGCCGGTGACACGCCGCCTTTTCCTGCCGTCTTATTCGCTGCTCAGTTGCCTGTATTACTGGGATA
>JASLZG010000232.1 GCA_030754995.1 Lentisphaeria bacterium | reverse complement strand
TGGAAAGAGCATCATGTCGCAGGAAGATGACTACCCCGTGGTGTGGGTAAGCTGGAAAAACGCGACCGCATTTTGCCGCTGGGCGGGCCTGGCCCTGCCCAGCGATTCGCAATGGGAATACGCCTGTCGGGCAAACACGACGACAAAATATTATTTCGGCGACGACCAAAAGGCGTTCGGCGATCACGGCTGGGCCAACACCAGCAAGGAGTACAACACCCATTCGGTAGCCGGCAAGCTGCCGAATCCCTGGGGACTTTACGACATGCTGGGCAACGCCGCAGAGTGGGTGGCAGACGACTACGTTCAACACTCCCAAGTCGACAGGTTCGGCAAACCGCCGACGGACGGCTCGCCGCGGCTCGACGGCAAGATCACGAAGGTGGTCCGAGGTGGCTGTTGGAGTTACCACCCTGTCCATTGTCACAGCGGTTCACGCTATAACACCGCACCGGTCAATGCCAGTGCCGAGATCGGGTTCCGAGCGATTCTGCCGATTAATAATCTCAAACCCTCCCCCTAGGGCCCCAGGGTTTCAGAGGCGTGCGGAGTTGCAGTACACCGGCGGACTGCAGTTAAAGGGTCCCACCGGGTATGAGCCTTCTCCTCCTGGAACCGTTCACGGGCCTTGACAATCATAGTCCTCAACAAAGAACCGCTTGCATGACAATAGGTTACGTTGTCTGGATCCGAGGCGTTAGATTTGGGCAACACGCCGTAAAGATATGAAATTGCTTCTTGGAGGGTAGCCTCAAGAGGCGTTTCAAGGCCCAAGGGAATCATTGTCGCGGCTACGCGTCAGTATTCGCCGCTGCGCCTGCGGTGTCGGTCGCGCCAGTGAAGCCGGGACCGCCGGCGGCGACATAACCGTGGCTCGCGCCCGACGGGTCGGGGCTGACCCAGAAAGCGTACAGTCGGCCGGCGTTCAGGTGAAAGCGGAACCGCACGGGTTGGCCCACAACGGCGGACAGGTCCTGCACGCTCGCCCAAGTGACCTGCTGCCGCGTGACGTCGGCTGCGACCGGGACACAGCCCTTCCGGGTAAACGGCTCGATGACCCTGCCCTCGCGGTCGAGCAGCTCGACTTCCAGTCGGCCGCCGGAAGTGTCCGCGTTCACGAACAGGTACTTGCCGCCGAACGTCACCGGCCGCGTGGTGAGCGTACCGGCGCCGGCGCAAGCGTCCATCGAGGCAAAGCCGTCGCGGCGCAGGACGGCCAACCCCGTGCTGCCGCCGGCATAGAGATCGGCTCTGCCGTCGGGGCAAACGCCCGAGAAAACAGAAAAGTAGAAGCGCAATTCGTCGCCGACGACCAGGCAACACCCACCGGCGGATTGGATGTAGGCGCGGTTCCATTCCCCCGGTTGGCGCGATCCGGCGATGAAATGGCGCCGATCCGGGCGGTCCCAATGGAAACCGTCCCGACTGAACGCGACTGAAAGGTCATTGAGCTTCGGCACGTTCAGCTCAAATGCGGTGGCATTGTCCGGTCCGCGGAAGATCGCGAACAGCCCGATCATGACACTCTCGTACGCCACGGCGTCGACGTTATACAATTGCGCTGCCTGGTCGATCCCCGGCTCAGGCAAGTCCAGCTCGTCGGCGGCGGTCCAGTATACGGCATTGTCGTCAGTCCACTTCGCCCCTTCGACAAAGTCATCGTGTTCGCGGTAGTGGCGCGTGCGGACGGCCGCGATGTTGCCGGAGCGAATGCTGTACACCCACTTCTGCCGAAAGGGATTGTAGAAAAACGTCGTGCGGTCATCGAGTCGACTGACAACGTCCTCGGCAGACCAGCTGACGCCGTCCAGCGAGGAATACTGCAACTGCGGCACCGTGCCGGGAGGATCGTACTTGTAGTAGACGCAACTGCGAACGCGCCAGTGGATACCGTCGGGGCTGGTGCAGAGTTCCATGCGCCGCCGTGGCCCTTTACGGTAGATCGATAGTTTGAAGCGCTCCTCGGCATCGGCGGCATCGTGATCGAGCCAGACCAGTGTCGAGTCGGTGTGGCCCATCTCCTCGAACAAGGCATTCGTTCCAGGCACGAACTCAAGTGGTGGACGCTCCCAGATGATGCCATCGGCACTGGTCGCATAGGCGATCGCCGAGAACCAGCCCGCCATGTACCACATCTTGAATAATCGGTCCTGCGGATCGAACCACACCCCACCGCTGTTCGGCGCGGCGACGGAGCGCTGCGGCACCCGATCCATCGCCGCGTCGTCGGCAGACAAGGGAAGCCCCAGGTCCCGCATGTACATGGCCGGGTCACCGCTGGGAATCACGCCTTCCAATTCCAGTTTCGTCTCGGGTTTGAACACCGGACCGCGCGCATCGATCGTCGGCCGGTGGTAGGTGCGCTCCAGGTCGCTTGCTTCAATCAGGAAGTCATCGACAAACAACTGGCGGCCGACATCGATCGGAATCACCTCAGGCGGATCGGACAGGTAGGGCGCCGGCCTCGGCCCGGATCGATCAACCGCTCGCGGGGGCCACTGCGCCGGTAGCCGGATGCCGTTGTATAGCAACTCGCCGCGCTGATCAGATGGGATGGCATTGTCTTTTGTCATTACTGTCCTTCCCTAACTATTTCCCTCACCGTTGGCCGCCGCATGGCGGCGAATGACATCGTCGCATCATTCTGATGTCGGGCTGACCTCAGTGCCTTTGGCGAACCACCATAAACCGGCAGCCACCACGAAAACCACGGCAATCACAACCGTGCTGCTGACCGCATCCTGCGCCTGTGCCCCGGCAATCGCATAGAAGACAGCGGCCGGCAGCGATCCAACGAAACCGGCGAGCAGCACCTTCCAGGCCGACATCTTCGAGGCGCCGGCCATGACCGCGACCGACTCCGCGAGCAGCGGCAGCGGCCGCGTCACAATGATCAGCCCGACGCCCCACCGGCTGAGCAGCCGTTCGACTGCGGCGCGCTCCGTCTCGGGTACGACACGTACCATCCAGCGACCGCCGGCGAGGCCAATACTGTAGCTCACCATAGTCAATCCGATACTGCCGGCAAGCGAAAGCAGGGTGCCAAGGACCGGTCCGAACAGGCGACCGTGCGCGGTCATTACGAAACTGGATGGCACCGGAAAGACTACATCTGCCAGCAACAGCCCGACCCCGACAAGGGCGACCTCGCCCGAACGTTCGCGCATCCACGGCTCGGGATCGTTGAGAATATCAATGTCCAGCGTCGCTGTCAACGCGAACAGGAGCAGCAGAACGACGACAAGGCCGGCAAAAATTGACGCGTAGCGTTTCATGAATCAGGACGCATTCAGGCGAAATCCGGCTCCATTTGTTTTGCAGTGGACGCGGAGCGCGGTTACCTTAATGAACAAAGCCGCCCAATACAAAGACAGGATGACCGGCCCAGTTCATGCAACGCGGCTTCTAACCCATATTATGGGGGGTAAACGCCATGTTCAAACGACTCCCACTGTTTGCCGCGATGCTGTTGCTCAGTATCGGGACCACGATGGCCACGTCGGAGAGGGAAATTTCGAAACTGGTCTCCGAGGTTGAACGGGCACAGAAAAAAGTTTCGTCGACGGTCGACAGAATGTCGCGCTTGACATCGGAAATTGAATTCCTGGAATCGAAAGCCCTTGATTTGCACGGCCAGCTCGAATCGAAAGCCGAGATGGCGAACGAGGCGTACAACCGTACCGAGCGCCTCCAATTGATCCGGGCACTGCAACGCGATCAGCGGGCACTGGCCAAGGCAACGACCCATATTGAACACCAGCAGGCACACCTGACGGATGCCGAATCGCGGATCACCCAGCGGCTCGGTGAGATGAATGCCGCGCATAAGTGTTTGGCGGCGGCAATGGGCATCGAATACGAACCGATGGTGATCAAACAACTTTTACCGCCTGAGCCCGTAGTCGAAACTGCCGACCCGCCATCCGGCGATGATCAATTGGAGGCGCCCCTGACCGGTGTACCGGAGGCCGCCGATCCGATCGAGGACGCGCCACCTGCGCCCAGACCGATTTCCATTCCCGAGCCCGCTGTCACGATCGAAGACGCGCCACCTGCCCCCGCCGAGCGCAAACCCATCGTCTGGCAGGTTCTCGAACCGACCGCTCCGAAGCCGCTGGCAACAGTTCCGAAACCACCCGAAACGGCAGCGCCGGAAGCGGCAGCGCCGGAAGCGGCAGCACCGGAAGCGGCAGCACCGGAAGCGGCAGCGCCGGAAGCGGCAGCACCGGAAGCGGCAGCACCGCCACAACTAAAGCCCAAGCCGATTGTGGCAATCGGGTTGCTGCCGGTAAACTCGTTCGAATCGATTGAGAACGTAGTCGACGATCCCGATGAACCTCCCATAGACGACGCGCCACCGATCGACGTCGTGGTGGCTGCAGAAGACGTGCCGATTGTCGAAGACATCCCGGCTGGGGATGACGCGCCGAGGGTCGCGGTGATCGACGGCGATGAACCGGGGGACGAACTGGACAACATGCCGAAAACGGTCGTCGTCGACACCAAACCGGACGCGCCAGTCGTATCCACTATCGCGCCGCAACCGCGGAAAAAGAGGCCGCCGAAAAAGTTCGTCTACACCTTTAATCCCGAAGCTACCGCCGGCGGCGGCACCGGGGGTCCGGACGGGAAGACGCTGCAACTCGACAACTTTGCGCACATCCACACCTGGGCAATCGACAAAAGCGGGTCCGTCGGCAACGTCTGGGTCGACAACAACCGGCTGATCCTGGCGTACACCGTCAATCTTCCGGCGCCGAAAAATAAATGTATCATCAGCCGCCAGATGCGTGAGACACTCAGCGATCATGAAGCAATCATTATCGATGTCGAGCAGGAGTCGGCGGCGCCGGCGCGCATCGCGATGGCAATAGTGGCCCGTGACAACAAGGAATACTACGAAAGCACGACGGTGACGCTGAAGCCGGGCATGAACAAATCGTTGACGTTCGACCTGACCAATGACAACTTCAAGTGCGAAGCATCCGACTGGCTTCACACGGCAAGTGTGCGCGAAGTAGATCGGATTCTCAAGGTCATGTTTCTGGTATATGTCAGGGGTGAAGGCCGCACAATTTTGTCCGACCTGCGCTCGCGGCCGGCGCAGTAGTGCTGGCTGCAGCTGGCCCGGCGTACGGGTACGGGCTGAATGATCGAATCAGCGGTTTGTAAAATTTCGAAACTCCAGTAGAATCATTACCCGCAACTGATGACCGGCCATCCCCGCTCCGCCGGATCACCTATACAATTAACTGCCACACGGCAAGAGCGTAAGGAACTGTATTTCCATGGCTGAGACCTACAACCTCGAGGCGCTGGGCATCACCCCCTGCGGACAAGTGCACCGTAATCTGACCGTCGACGACTACTACGAGCTCGGCGTCGCGACGGACAACTGCAAGACCGCCAAGACCGGTGCCCTGGTCGCCTTCAGCGGTGACAAGACCGGCCGCAGCCCGGCCGACAAGCGGGTCGTCGAACAGGATTCGACCAAGGCCGATGTCTGGTGGGGCAACGTCAACAAACCGATCAGCAACGCCGGTTTCGCCACCAACAAGGAGATCGCAATCGCCCATATCAGCGGTTCCGACAACATTTACATCGTCGACGGCTTCATCGGCTGGGACCCAGACAGTCGCATCAGAGTCCGGGTCATTTGCACACGCCCGTATCACGCGCTGTTCATGCACAACATGCTGATCCGTCCAACCACTGACGAGCTGGCGATCTTCGGCCAGCCGGACTGGCACATCTTCAACGCCGGCCAGGCCCAATCCGACCCGGGCAACGACACGGTGTCGAGCACCACCTCGGTCTGCCTCGACTTCGAGCGCCAGGAGCAGGTCATCCTGGGCACCGATTACGCTGGCGAGATGAAGAAAGGCATGTTCACGGTTATGAACTACATCCTGCCGAAGCACGGCATCTCGAGTATGCACTGCTCGGCCAATGAATCTCTGGACGGCAATGATGTGGCGCTGTTCTTCGGGCTCTCGGGCACCGGCAAGACGACGCTCTCAGCCGACCCGAACCGCGCCCTCATCGGCGACGACGAGCACGGCTGGGACAGCAAGGGCATCTTCAACTTCGAAGGCGGCTGCTATGCCAAGATGATCGATCTTTCCCAGGAAGGCGAACCGCAGATCTGGAACGCCATCCGCCGGGGCACCGTGCTCGAGAACGTCATCCTCGACGACCGCGGCGCCGCCGACTACAGCGACACCTCGATCACTGAAAATACGCGTGGTTCCTACCCCGTCGAATTCATCGACAACGCCAAGATCCCGTGCCTCGGCGGTCATCCCAACAACGTCATTTTTCTCACCTGCGACGCCTTTGGCGTGATGCCGCCTGTTTCCCGGCTGAACGCGGCCCAGGCGCAGTACCATTTTATCAGTGGTTACACTGCCAAGGTCGCAGGTACGGAAGTGGGCGTGACCGAGCCGGAGCCGATGTTCAGCGCCTGCTTCGGCGGCCCGTTCCTGGTCTGGCACCCGTTCAAGTACGCCGAGTTGCTGGCCCAGGCGTGTGACCAGCACAACGCCAGCGTCTGGCTCATCAATACCGGCTGGAGCGGCGGCGCCTATGGCGTCGGCAAGCGTTTCAGCCTCAAGTACACGCGGGCGATTGTCACTGCCATTCTCAACGACAGCCTCAATGGTGCGGAGTTCATCAATGAGCCGTACTTCGGCCTGGGGACCCCGACGACCTGCAACGAGGTTCCGGACGAGCTGCTCAATCCGAAAGCGACCTGGGCCGACCAGGACGCTTACGACGCCCAGGCAAAGAAACTCGGCGGTCTGTTCGCGAAGAACTTCGAGAAATACGCCGACGGCTGTTCGGAAGACGTCAGGGCCGCCGGCCCGAAGGTGTAATCGAACGACCCGATTCTACTGGGGCAAACCATCCCCCGGCATGCCCCGGCACGAGTTCGACCGCAATCACCGCGACTGGATAAGGGCCGGCAGCGACTCGCAGTATGCTTCAGAAGTTACGAAAAGCGATTCCCTATTAGCTTCCAATGCGACGTTCTTCCCCGTGATCGAAAAGCAGCTTTTACTAGTTTGATCGGGGTACCAGGCCAGGATTTTCCATATGTGTAACTGGTATACGCAGGATCGCTGGAAAGCGTACGTCTCATGGTTCAGCCCCCCGTGGGCGATGCCGCGAGATGAGTTCGATGCCGGGGCATGGGCCGACAAGCTGGAACGCGGCGGGTTCCGCGTTGTCGTGATGCACGTCAAGCATCACGACGGGGTCTGCTTCTATCCGTCAAAGTACCGGGTCGAGCAACCGGAGCGGGATTTCTTCGGCGAGTTTGCTGCCGAGGCGCACCGGCGCGGCATGCACGTGGTCGCGTACTACTCGGTCGTTCCCGACGAGTGGTCGGCACGGGAGCATCCGGATTGGTGTTGCGTTCACCGCGACGGCACCCCCGTCCAGATCAACTGGTCGCCATTTCCGATCGGCGTGTGCTGCGTCAACAATCCGGGCTACCGGGAATTGGTGCGCCGACAACTCGAGGAGGTCCAGACGAAGTACAACACCGACGGCTTCTGGCTGGATATCTTCTGGAACGACTCACCGTGTTTCTGTCAGCATTGCGAGCGCGCGTTTCTGGAGCACAGCGGTGGAAAGGCGCTTCGCGAGCAGTGGCCGGCGGCAGGGCCCGCGTCCTGGTGGCCGCTGAGCGCGTCCTCGGGGATACCGGATGAACTGTGGCTGACGGCGTCGGCGGATCTCAAGCTCTGGTGGCGTGACAGCTTTCTGAGCCTCTTTCGAGATGTAAAAAAGATCGCGTCCCGCG
>JASLZG010000231.1 GCA_030754995.1 Lentisphaeria bacterium | reverse complement strand
ATTACTGTTATTGCGGTTAATACCTTATGCATAATGGCAACTCTCCATGTTGTTGTTCTGAGAATTTTGTTCGTTTTCAGTGCGGAATTTCCGCGGTTTCCTTACGGAGTGGTCTTGCTGTCGTAGATAGCCTGGGCCTGATCGTTGATGTAATCCATGCAGGTGGCGGCACCGCCGGGGATCGGCTCGCAGATGTTGTTGCCGGAACCGACAATCGAGACCGTGGCGATTGCATCGACGGAGCTTTGGAAATCGGAGACCGTGGTCGCCGGACTGGCTTCCAGCTGTATGCAGGCGAGATCGAAGGCGGCATCGGAGATCGTCTGACAGTCGACACACGGAGCGTCCGCGCCGTCCGCGCCGTTCGCGCCAACCTTGCCCTGTGGGCCCTGGCTGCCGTCTGAACCGTTGGCACCGTCCGCACCAGCCTTGCCCTGCGGGCCCTGTGGGCCGGAGGGCAGGTTGTCGAGTTTGGCTTCGACCGCTGCCAGATTGGAGTTTAACGCGTTGAACTGGGCGAGCACGGCTGCATCCATAGCGGCTGAAGCCGAGTTGAGTTCGGCGTCGCCTTGGACGTAAGAGCCGCCGATATCGATCGCCTCTCCGCTGGTGTCGATAGTGGCCTTGCCTGTGCCGTCTATTGCAAAACTGCCGCCAGTCTCCGGTTGGAAATCATGTACCTTGCCGTCGCTGTTCATGGCGAAGCTCAAGTAATGCATCTCGGGGAGGCCGGGTGGGTTACCGGATGACGTGTGCCGCCAGGTATAGGGGCGACCGCCTTCTTTCGGCCATATGCCCGTAGTGACGTTATCGGCACCAACCCATCCGTAATGCCCAGGTCCATTAATGCCCACGAGACTGCCGAAGTTGCCAAAGAAGCCGTATGCCACTTCCGGCCCGGTGATATTCATCGTGCTGGTGCCTTCGCCGTTGGCGCCCCATGACGGCTGAATGTTCTGGACCAAGCCGCTGCCATCGACGTCAAACGTCACTGCACCATGAAAATGAGCCCACTTTCCGGTCCAATTGTATGAGCCGGTCGGTACATCTGACTCCTGAGTTGAGGCTGCCTGCCATGGGGCCCATTTGCCCGGCGCCCACGCTCCGCCTAACATCACTGCCCAAGGGCTGTTGTCGTCATTAGCGGCGATCGTGACGTTGAATGCACTTGCCGGGATCGCCAGCGCCAAGGCGCCGATCACTGTGATTGCGGTTATCACCTTTTTCATTGTGTTCACCTTTTCCATGTTTGGTGTTCTGAACGTTTGGATCGTATTGCCGTACGGAATTCGCGACTTTTCGCGGTTTTCCTCCTCGATTGCTAGTAATTGTAGAAAAATCATCTGGGAATTGCAAGACTTTTTTTTCGGCACATTGGGGGTGTATCAATCCAATGTCTGCGAGGCTCGCTTACGGGTGCGGTCGTGGAACTTTTGAGGTGCGTCCGGCGCGTATCAATTCAAATCTATATATAGCGTAAGATAATAGTGCGGTCTCGGGATTATTTGCGGCGCGTCCGGCGCCTGTCAATCCAAGTCCACGAGAATCTCTATATCGGCGTTGTTGCGGAGTTCTTCGAGGTGCGCCCGGCGGGTCCACTCGAGTTTGACCGCTGCGACCTGATCGTGGAAGGCGCCTTTGCCCCCGTCGTTGAGGAATGACCGGGTGATCAATATCTGCCAGGATTGCAATTCGTCATCGGTCAGCTCTTCCGGGAGGATTTCCTGCTTCGCCGCATTCAGGTGCTGGCGCAGAGCAGCGTTGTCGTCAGCGCTGCTGCCCATCACCGTCCGCATGACTGCCACGTAGTATGTATCAAGCTCCTCATCGGTCACCTCGATGCTTTCGGCAGTCAACCCGTGCGCCTCGTAATACGCTTGGATCAGGGCGGGATCCACAAAAGCATTTCGCGATGAGACCACGTCAGCGAGTGTGTTGACCTTCTTGGTGGCGTCTGCCAGCAGCGCGACGGTTTCCGGGTCCTTGTCGAATCCTTTTTCCTGCGCTTCGGCGGCCAGCACCAGCCCCTTCAAATTCAACACCAGCATCACATCCGCACCGGTGTCCAGCGCCTGGCTGCTGATATTGTCCGACCCGGGCATGTTGCTCAACACCACGTCTTTCCCGTTCACAGTCAGCACGGCGTCCGCCAGAATTTTTTCGACCAGCTCGGGGTCGCCAGCCAGTTCGGCGGGGTCGACGGCGCGCGCTTTCGCTTCGCTGGCCAGCACCAGTTCGGTGATCTTGTTGCAGAGCGGTGCGCCCTGGTCTGCTTTACCTCCCCCTCCTTGCATGGCAATTGTTGAGTCCACCGCCTGATCAATCAATGCCGAAGGTATGGCGTCACCGCTGACGGCAAGCTGGATGTCTGCCAGCAGCGTTTTCAACCAATCGCCATACGCCGTTGCCTTGCGCAGACGTGTCACAACGCTGCGTGCCTCCTGCCGGTGGAACTTGGGGTTTACCTTGACGAAATAGTCCGCATGCTCGATCAGGCAGGCATCGATTTCTGCCTTCGTTACCGTCTCATCGTTCTTGAACTCGGAACGGAGCTTCTTCTCGTAGATCATGCTGAGCATGGCTGACTTCCGCTGTTTCTCCTGTGCCAGCATCCGTTTGAACTGCGGCCCCCCCCGGTCGGCTTTCTCGATGCCTTCCGTCTCGGCTTGCTGCGCGATCAATTTGTTATCGATGGCGATTTGGAGCGGGCGGGTGATGCCGGTTTTGTCGAGAACGAGATTTTTCTCGTAGATCGGCGAGCCGTTTACCCTGGCCAACGGGTCGACCGGATTGTCCTGGGCCAGGGCGCCAGCGCCACAAATCCAGCACACGATGCCGATTGCAAGGACGTCAGGGAAAAATTTTGTTGTGCGCATGGTAACGGCTCCTTATAGTGAGAGTAATGGAGTGTAGGGCAGGAACTGAATCCGTTTATAAGTTTACGCGGAATCCATGCCAGTTCAAGCGTTAACAGGGGGGGCGGGATGCCAGGACGCGATGAGTATTGTGCGAAGTTCGTAATTCTGTTGTGCTTTGGTAAGTTGACAGGGAGTTCGTGGACTTGTCGAATGATCGAGATCGGGTGTTCCGCGGCGCGTTTGGCCGGCATGATTACGACCAGCAACCCTGCGGAAAGAACGCATTTGCAACTCCACCCAAGACCGCCGAAACCTGACACCTGAACCATGAAACCTTCCTGTTAAGGTGAAAAAAACGGTTCGATATATTCTGCGCGTCCCGTTCAACTCGACGTTCAGCGCGGCCGAAGAAGAAGCCACGTTCGAGGTCCTGCGGCGCGGCGACATTGATGAGGCGCTGTTCTTCCTGCCGAATCTCGAGGAACGTTCGTCCGGCCTGCAGACGCTTGCCGAATGCCGGCGCTGTGCGGACCGGTTGGCGCCGATCTTCGAGCGGTTGCGCGGTGAGGGGATCGTACCGTCGATCAACATGTGGTGGACGGTGTCCTTCAGCGATTTTCCCGGCTTGCCGCGGGATCACCGGGAGAAGTTCGACTTCCGCTGGGCGGTGCGGCAGGACGGACTCGAGAGCCGTACCGTTGCTTGTCCGCAGGACCCGGCATGGCGGCAACATACCCGCGAGATGTACGCCATCTTTGCACGACTGAATCCGGCGCGGTTGTGGATCGACGACGACATGCGCATGACCTTGCGCGCCGACCTGCATGATGCCTGCTTCTGCGACGTGTGCCTGGAAGCGATGAGTCGCCGTACCGGGCGTACTATTGGGCGCCGCGAACTGGTTCCCGCCATTATGGCGGACCCGCCAAACGCCGTGCGCGACAACTGGCTGGAGTTTCTCGACGACCTGTGTCATGACAATGTTCGTGGCCTGGCCGATGCGGTTCGCGAGGCGAACCCGGAGACACAGACGTGCCTGATGCATTCGATTATGGAAATCCACAATGCCGAAGGGCGGCGCTGGGATCGTCTGATTGATGCGCTTGGCGGAAATGAGCCCTGGTGTCGGCCGCCGATCGGCCCGTACTATGACGCGACACCGATCACCTATTGCTCATGTCTGAACAGCTGCCGCCTGTCGCTCGCTGTCATCCCCGGCCACGTCAAGATGGCGCCCGAGATCGAGAATTACCCGCAGTCGAGATTCATGACGTCGCCTCGTGGCGTCAAGATGAGCCTTGTATTCGCGCAACTGTTCGGCATGGGCGCGGCTACCATTTCGGCCTATCGCTACGTCGCCCGTCTCGATCTCGAAATCCAGCGGCATGACGCCTGGAGCGGCATGCTGCACGACGTGAAGCCGTATCTTCAGAGTATCGCCGAGCTCGGTGTCGAGCGGCATCAGTTCCAGGGCATCTCGATGTTCCATCATGGACAGGTCTGCCGCCATACGCGCGACGTCGCCGATGAGCCGAAACCTATTTTCCTGTACCGCCGCCGCCCGCTCGACGACGCCCTGCCGCTGCTTGGCTTTGCGACTCGTTACGATGCCGCGGACGTGACCGTTTTTGCGGGGGAACATATCGCCTGCCTGAACGAAACGGAACGGCACGAGGTTTTCGGTCGCGGCGTGCTTCTTGACGGGCGTGCCGCCGAGACGCTGCTGCTGTCCGGCGACGGCGCCCTTGCCGGCCTGAAAAGCGCCGCCGGTGAGTCGAGTGCCTCGTTCGAGACTATCGAAGATGCTGCCTTCGGCGGCTTGATAGGTGACCCGATCAACCTTCGCTGGGAAAGCAATGCCCGGCAGTTCGACTGGCTCGATGGCGCGCGGACCGTGTCACTCGTTCGGGATTACGACGACTGTGAGACCGGGCACGGAATCGTGTTGTACGAGAACGAGCTCGGCGGGCGTGTCGCGGTCATTCCGTACGACAGCCAGGCCGAGGTCAGCACGCTGGGCCTGACATACGAGTCGATGTGTACCCCGGGTTTCCTGTCGTTTCCACGCCAGGCGCAGCTCAAGGCGGTACTCGAGTGGCTGAATCGCGGGCCGCTGCCACTGTTCGTCCCGGGCGCGCCGTCCGTCTATCCGCTGCTGGTCCGGCAGGAAAAGCGGCTGATCGCGAGCGTGACGAACCTGATGACTGACCCCGTATCGAATTTGTGCCTGGAACTGGCCGTGCCTGGTATCGTCCCGGTGTCGGCGCGACACCTGCAGCCGGATGGCACGTGGGCGGATGCGGCGGGCCTCAGCATCGAAGCTGTTGCCGGCGGGGCGGTCACGGTGCGCACCTCGATTGTCGCCGAGCGTCTCGAACCGGTTGTCCTGGTGTTGGACGGTTGAGCCGGCATCCACGAACTTCAAGCAGAGATGATTTCAGGGGCCACGGGGCTTCTCGGCTGGCACAATTATCGGCGCCTTGACTCTGTGCAGCGCGAAACGTATGTTGAGCGTCCTTTCTCGTTCCCGGCCTTTTTCCATGGTGGAACCCGATGTCTGAAAGCACTGACACAACTGCCGATCAGGACGCGCGCCGCAAGTTCTGGACAGAGCATATGGAACGCAGTTACGAACTGCTGCAGTCCATGACAAGGTACCCGGCGGAAGAATGCGGCGAGGGACTTGCCTCGATTCCTGGCGCCGCCGAGGAGGCCGGGATCGAAATGCTTTTCGCCACCAGCAAGATAGCCGGTGACCTCGACCGGATTCTCTATATCCGCCGCAGCCTCATCCCCGACCTGATGGCCATCGCCCGGGACATGCGTGAACGCGGCTGGCTGTTGAAGATAGAAGACGGCTTTCGCACGCAGGAGATGCAGACGCAACTCGGATGCAAGCCGGCGGTCTTCGACATGATCGTGCGCACCTGCCAGTGGGAGCTCGGCGGTGAGCCGCCGCCCCTGGACCTGATCTTCCGGCGCTCGACCTGCCTGGTCGCGAACTATCCGAATCGTGGCACCCACATGATGGGCGCGGCCGTGGACATATCAGTGTTCAGCCTGGAGGACGGCAGCGAGATATCGCGCGGGAAATCATACCTGGAGATGAGCGAGTACACGCCGATGGATTCGCCCTTTGTCAGCCCGGCAGAGCAGGAAAACCGCAAAGCGATCACGGCGCTGATGGAGCGCCACGGTTTTCTGCATTATCCCGGTGAATTCTGGCATTACAACAAAGGCGACCCCCTCTATCATTTCATGACTGAAACAGGCCGCCCGGCCCAGTACAGCTGTGTGCATTGGGAGGCCCGAACCAATACTGTCACCCCCTATGAAGACGTTGCATCCCCGCTGACGCCGCCGGACGAAATGGCGAAGCATCTGGCGCAAGCCCTGGGACGACTGACGGCGGGGTCATGAGATGTTCCAGGTGTCAGATGGACAGGGTTGCCGGCCGGGTCGTTCGGTATGTCTTTGCTGCTCGCCGGCACCTGCCCCTGAAACCTGCCCCCTGAAACCTGAAACCTGAAACCTTCAACCTGAAGTTCGCTGATGACCTACCCGCCTTCTCCCCTGGATCTCGACTCGCCGCTGGTGTCGGCCTATTGCCGGAAAACGGCAGGTTCGGCGCGATTGGCCGACGGCGCCCGGAATGTGTTCCCCAGCGGCATCACCCACGACGCCCGCTACATCGAGCCGCATGGAATTTACGTGACGCACGCCGAGGGCGCCCACAAGTGGGATGTTGACGGCAACGACTATGTCGATTACTCGGGCGGCCACGGGGCCTTGCTGCTGGGGCACAATCATCCGGTCGTCGTCGCGGCGGTGCAGGAGCAGTTGAGCAAAGGCACCCACTATGGCGCCAACCACGAGCTGGAGATTGAGTGGGGCGAGTTGATCCAGAAAATGGTGCCCTGCGCCGAACGTGTGCGCCTGACCAATACGGGGACCGAGACGACGATGCTGGGTTTGCGCCTGGCGCGGGCTTTTACAGGTCGTGAAAAAATCCTGCGCATCAAAGGTCATTTTCACGGTTGGCACGACTACGCTTCTGCCGGCTTTATCTCACACTTCGATGGTACACCTGCTCGCGGCGTACCCGCCGGCACCAACGACAGCGTTCTACTGACACCGGTCAACGATCTGGCTGCCGCGGAGGAGGTCTTTGCCGCCCATGCCGACATTGCCGCCGTTATTCTGGAACCCACCGGCTCGAGCTGGGGGCAAGTGCCGACGACGCAGGAGTTCATCGAGGGACTGCGACGTCTTGCCAGTCAATACGGTACGATGCTGATCTTCGATGAAGTGATCAGCGGCTTTCGCTGCGCGCCCGGCGGTGCCCAGGAAGCTCTTGGGGTGACACCGGACCTGGCGATCCTGGGCAAGATTGTTTCCGGCGGCTTGACCGGCGCGGCGGTTGTCGGCCGCAAAGATGTCCTGGATGTTCTGGACTTCCGTGTGACAACGCAAAGCGGGGATGAGAAGGTTTTTCATATGGGTACCTTCAACGCCGCGCCCACGACCGCCGCTGCCGGCATTGCGGCCCTCGGGTTGATCCGCTCAACGGACACCTGTCGGCAGGCAATTGGGTATGGTGAAAAGCTCATCGATGCGCTCAATGAAATGTTTAACGAGGAAAGCGTCAGTTGGATCTCGTACGGCACCTATGGCGGCTTCCACGTTTTCCTCAACCCGGAGAACATAAGCACCAGTCGGCAGCGTATCGAAGCGGCTGACCACAGCCACGACACGCTCAAGGCGCCGGTGTCCCCGGCGCTTCGCATGAAGCTGCGAATCGGT
This sequence comes from Lentisphaeria bacterium, assembly GCA_030754995.1. GTDB lineage: Bacteria > Verrucomicrobiota > Lentisphaeria > JABSQK01 > CAJWLW01 > CAJWLW01. The sequence goes on along the minus strand of JASLZG010000231.1, from coordinate 295 downwards.
GTCCTGCTGCATGGTGTGGACATCCAGGGTTGGCCCGGCGCCCCGGTCACCGCCGCCCACAACGATTCAGACCTGGACCGTACGGTCGAGGCTTTTCGCCAGACGATCAGGCTTTTACGCCAGGAAGGTGATCTGGATTGACAAATGCGTCATGAAGCATTTGCCGGCGTGCAATTGTTATCGTTTAATTGGAGGGCTGTGTCATAATTGCCTTCTCAACATCATTTGGATCGCAACAGTTGCGGTGTCGCGTCGGGCCGAAGCGCTTTACGCTCATTGAGTTGTTAGTCGTCAT
>JASLZG010000230.1:243-7968 GCA_030754995.1 Lentisphaeria bacterium | reverse complement strand
TTGCAAAGAAATATCTCAACTGCGGACTGCCATTGCTTGACCTGATCCAGGAAGGCAATATCGGCTTGATGCAGGCGATTGACCGTTTCGAACCGCAGCGCGGCCATCGCTTCAGCACTTATGCCGTCTGGTGGATCCGCCAGTCCGTTACCCACGCATTGTCGATGAATTCACGGACCATTCGGATCCCGGTCAACATGGCTAACGCCTTGCATCGCATCCGCAAGACCGAGCGCTTGTTGTTGCAGAAGCTCGGCCGGGAGCCGACGCCTGAGGAAATCGGCGAGTGTGTCGACATCTCTGTCGAGCGCGTCCGTGCGCTGCGCAAGATGGAACGCCAGACGATTTCGCTGCAGACCAATCTCGGATATGACGACGATTTCCACGTCTACGATATTATCTTCGATCGTTCGTCCAAGTCACCGGCGGAAGAAGCATCCGACAATCTCCTGGCGGAGACGATTTCCGATGTTCTTGATACGCTGAATGAGCGAGAGCGCAATATTATCACTCACCGGTTCGGGCTGCTCAATTGCCCGATCCTCACCCTCGAGCAGCTCAGCAGCCGGTTCGACGTCACGCACGAGCGTATTCGGCAGATTGAAAAGATCGCGCTTACTAAACTGCGCCATCCCAGTCGACGCCGGTTCTTCGACGACTACCTCTAAAGCCGAACGGCACTGATTCGCATCTTGTGGCACGGTGCATTCCTGCCCGTGAACCCGAATGTTAAGGTGCCGATTCATTATTTCCCCGCCGGATGGTTGATGGCCAACTGCCCTGGACAATTCCGAAACGCGGGCAGGAATGCGCCGTGCCATGGGCCACGGTTTTTTCGTTTTTCTTTTCGGCTGCTTCGCTCCGTCTAACCTGCCTGTAAATCCGGTGTCTTTGCAGTATATTGATTACGGGTCAAAATAGACCGGATTTCCGTGTCCGTTTATTCATTACGACTTGAGTTTCACGGGCTGGTCCGCCAAGAAAGTTTTACCAACCATTTCAACCCTTCAACCCTTCAACCCTTCAACTTTTTTACCTTCCTGCCATGCCAGACGTCACCATCTATCACAATCCGCGCTGCAGCAAAAGCTGCCAGACCCTCGAGCTTCTGCAGAGCAAAGGCATTGAACCCGAGATCGTTGAGTACTTGTGGGTCACTCCCGACGCCGATGGATTGCACACACTGCTGGCGCAGCTTGGCATGGAACCGCATGAACTCATCCGCCGCGGGGAAAGTGTGCTGACAGAAGAAGGCATTGATGTCGATGCGCTCGACGACGACGCGCTCGTCGAGCTGATGGTCGAGCACCCGATCCTGATCGAGCGCCCCATCGTTGTTTGCAACGGTCTCGCCTGTCTCGGTAGGCCGCCGGAGCGGATTGCCGAAATTCTCTGATCGCAAACCCGCACCACCGATGTGCCATGCACGGATTCCTTCGCCTTGCCGCTGCCGTCCCGGATGTACGGGTTGCCGACGTCAATCACAACGTCGAGCAGATCGTTGCGCTTACGCACAGGGCGGCGGCGGAGGACGTGGCGCTGGCGGTGTTCCCGGAATTGTCGGTCACCGGCTATACCTGTGCCGATCTGTTTTTTCAGGATCGCCTCACCGCCGCCGCCGCTGAAGCGCTTGGGCGTATTGCGCGGGAAACGCAATCCTGTGACACGATCATCGTGGTCGGGGCGCCGCTGTATCATCGCAACCGGCTCTACAACTGCGGCATCGTGATACAGTCCGGGCTGGTCCGCGGTGTGGTGCCCAAGAGTTTTCTGCCGAACTACAAGGAATTCTACGAGAAACGCTGGTTCACGCCGGGCGCCGACGTCTTCGACGAATGGATCACGCTCAACGGCGAAGAGGTTCCTTTCGGTGTTGACCTGGTCTTTGGCGGCGGGCACAACCTGGTTTTGGGCGTCGAGATCTGCGAGGACCTGTGGAACGTCGTACCGCCGAGCTCACGTCTCGCCCAGGCCGGCGCCACGGTGATCGCCAACCTCTCGGCCAGCAACGAGCTCGTCGGCAAGGCTGACTACCGGCGCGACCTCGTCCGCACACAGAGCGCTCGCTGTGTCGCCGCCTACGTCTACAGCGGTGCCGGCCCGCGTGAGTCTACCACCGACGTCGTTTTCGGCGGGCACGGGCTGATTGCCGAAAACGGCATGGTGCTGGCCGAGACCGCCAGGTTCGTGGGCGGCAATGAACTGCTGTGCGGCGATGTCGACTGCGAACGCCTGCGCGCGACGCGTATTTCGGAAACGGTAATGCCGGACAATGACATGCTCGGGGTCCAGGTCGTTGAACTGTCTTCGCTGCCTGTCCCTTCGGTATTACGCCGCGAGGTGACGCCGCTGCCGTTTTTACCGTCCGAGCCGTCCAAAACCCATGAGCGCAGCCGTGAAATATTAAGCATACACTCAAGTGGTCTCGCCAAACGTCTCGAGCATACCCACGCGCATGTCGTTGTCATCGGGGTGTCCGGCGGTCTCGATTCGACGCTGGCGCTGCTGGTCGCCCGCGCCGCCCTTGAACGCCTGGGGCACGACCTTGACCGCATCATCGCTGTCACCATGCCCGGGTTCGGGACGTCGAAGCGTACCTTTACGAATGCCGTGTCGCTGTGTCGGGTGATCGGTGCCGAAGTGCGGGAGATTGACATTGTACCCGCCTGCCTCCAGCATTTCGCGGATATCGGTCATGATCCGGAGCAGCACGATGTCACCTACGAGAACGTGCAGGCCCGTGAGCGAACGCAATTGCTCATGGATATCGCCAACCGCGAGCGCGGCCTGGTGGTCGGCACCGGCGACCTTTCCGAGCTCGCCCTCGGGTGGTGCACCTACAACGGCGATCACATGTCCATGTACGCGGTCAACAGCGGCGTCCCCAAAACCTTGATCCAATACCTCGTTCGCTGGGTTGCCGACCAAAGCAGCGCCGAGGTGCGCGACGTGCTGCTCGATATCCTCGACACCCCGATCACGCCGGAACTGCTGCCGGCCCATGAGAATGGTGAAATTGCGCAGAAGACGGAAGAGGTCATCGGCCCCTACGAGCTGCATGACTTCTTTCTCTACCATATGGTCAAGTACGGCGCGCGCCCGCGAAAAATTGGCTTCCTGGCGGAGCACGCATTCGACGGCAAATACACCCCGAAAGAGATCAAGCGCTGGCTCGACGTATTCGTCAAGCGTTTCTTCTCGCAGCAGTTCAAGCGCAGCTGCATCCCGGACGGCCCGAAAGTTGGTACCATCTCCCTGTCGCCACGCGGCGACTGGCGGATGCCGTCCGATGCGGTCGACGATCTCTGGCGCGACGATGTCTGAAGATACGATGCCGGGTGGGATTGATTTCCGTCTGCCTGCTCGGCGTCACCTTGGGCGTTGCCCGGGATCCGGCCGGTCGACGACAGCCGGCCGGGGCATCCGCTACCACAGTATCCATAAAATCGCAATGGCGATCGGCAGCAGCAGCATCCCCAGACAACTCCTGCCGGCGCCCGCCCGTGCCTGCTGCATGTCCTGCAGTGCCTGACCCACGCCGGCGACAATCGCCCGGGCGGTGTCGGGTGGCAGGTCGGCGTCCAGCAGTGCCTGGTACACCCGGTCCGGCCCCAGGTTTTTTTCGAATATCGCTTCGAGTGCCAATCGCACCGCGGCAATCAGCGCGTCCGCCTGCACCTCGTCAAAGCCATCCTGCATCATCGACTGGCGCATGTCATCCAGCTCCTGCTGTGACACGAGCAGGTAAACAATTGCCGCTGTCGTCTCGGCCAGCGTCTCCGATGCATCGTCGCCCAGGTTTTCCAGGACACTGGTGGTCGGCACCATATCCTCCATCGGAATCCGGGCATTCTCGAGCTGCATCAGGATATTGAAATTCCGACTGGCATCGAGCTCCGGCAGGTACGTGGCGACGCCGAGGCGTTCGGCGCGGTCCCCGAGAATCTCCAGCAGACGGTCGCGGGGCAGCGTCAGCTTCTCCTTGCAGTCGACCACCACGTAATCGACCTTGCCGATAATCGTCGGCAGCAGCGTCCAGCTGGCAACACGGATACGCTCCTCCACCATCAACACATCGGCATGATAGGCGCTGGCGTATTTGCCGACGCGCATTGCCAGGCGCTCTTCGAATGCCGGCATGTTCTCGTAGGTGCAGCCGGCGAAATCCTCCGTCTTGCAGTCGAGGGTGAAATAGTCGAACGGCAACGGCATTTGATCGGTGCCCTCGGACTCGAGTAGGGCGATCACCCGGGTTACCGTCTCGACGAAATCCGTAATCGCGTCCTCGATCGCCTGCTCCGCGGTCAGGTTAGCGACGGTGTATTGCTCGCCGTTCTCATGCATCAGGCGCCCGTTGCCGCGCGCCAGTGCTTCGCGCGCAAGGGCGAATCCGGTCTGCCAGTCCTGCCGGCTGGCCAGGGCGATGAAACGCAGGTCGACATTGCCGTGAGCACCGCGCAAAATAGTTACGCCGCGCGTTGATCCCGGGCTCCAGATCTTTGCCGCCGTGCCGCTGCCGGATTCGCTGAAGTGTGGATCGCTGTACGGCTTGATCCCTTCCTGGGCCAGCACGTCATCGATCAGTTGATTCCAGCTCGATTCCGACAGTGAACAGTCTTCCAATCTGAATTCGATGGGAATGATGGACCGGGTGGGGGTGGTGGGATCAATGCGTACCGTTATGATGTGCCCGCGGTTTGATCCTGTCAAGACTCAGACTGTCAGTTTGCAACAGCCGGGGCCCCGGGCCTGCCGCAGTCCGACTGACTTGCAGGACACACGTCGTGATCGAATATTTGTTCGGAGGTACCGGTATGGGCCATGAGTCACACGACGCCGATCGATGTCACGGTGCATCGCCGCCGCACCGGCCGGAGATCGCCCAGCCTGCACGGCGCCCACCTTCTTTCCCCGGGAGCCATGCCCAAACCTACTCGTCGATCACTCCCGGGACCTTGACGAAATCTTTGACGCGCATGGCCGGTGTGAAGACGGCGTAAGCCGCGGCGACCTTGCCGCTCTTGTTGACGAAAGCATGCGGGACGCCGCGCGGGATGAACAGGACGTTGCCGATCGTGCAGGCCCGGGTCGTGCCGTCGATGATGATATCGCCGTGACCGGACAGCACGAAGACTGTCAGGTCGTGCTTGGCGTGCAGGTGATACGGCTCACGATCACGGACGCGCACGAGATGGTGCGAGGCATTTTCCGTGCCGCCCAGATCGATCTTGTGCATGTTCTCGCCGGCTGGCATCGGGTGCTCGCGAACTTCTCTCGGCCAGTTGTCCAGGTGGATGGGCTCGACCCACGAACGCTTCGGCGTGGACTGGCAGCCGCTCATGACGCCGACAACGAAAGTGAGGATCAGGAAGGGGAGGGCTCTGGGGCTGTTCATGTCTGTCTCGCGGGGTGTTGGTGAAGTTCTGCTCAAGATAGTTGCAGCCATGCAAAGTGCAACAGAGGCGCCATTGAATGAGTCAAACGGGCGCGGCAACGAACAATCGCTCGACAATCCCACTGATGCTGTTACTGTGTTTGCTGCACCTGTTCAGTTTGTCAATCATTCGACCGGAGGAAATCTTGATCACGCGCCAGACACTTGAATCACTGTGCGAATTCGATACCGCATTGCTGGCTAATGCGAGGGGTTACCTCGACCCGACTCCACCCTCCGACTGGTACATGAGCGGGGCAATCAATTCCTTGACGCCGGAGATCGGGCCGATCGCCGGGATTGCGGTCACCGCAAAGATGGACAGCAGCACGCCCGGCGGCGAACCGGAGATGGAGAACTACTTCGACCAGCTCGACCGCATGCGCCAGATGGACCTGCCGCTGATCTGGGTCGTGGAGACTGTCGGCTCACGGCCCGACCACGAGTGCGTCCTGGGCGACGGCATGGCCAAGATGCTGCACGCCGCCGGGTGTCTCGGGGCGGTATGCGAGAGCTATTGCCGGGACATCGCCGGTTGCAAGTCGGTACCGTTTGCGGTGTACGGCCTCGGCACCATCGCGCATCACGAAGTCATGCGGTTCCCGGAGGTCGATGTTCCTGTAGCGGTCGGCGGCATCACGGTCAATCCCGGCGACATTGTCCACGCCGACAGCGAAGGTGTGATACGAATTTCAGAGCAAATGGCGGAGCCGCTGATCGACAAGGCTCCGGACATGCGCGGCTTTGAACAGGCGGTACACGTGACCTGGCGCCGCACCGATGTCGACAGCAACACATGCCGCGAAGAAATGGCAAAGAGCCTGCAGCGATACGGTTTCAAGAAGTAGAACGGGCCGCCGCACCGGTCATTTTTCGCGGTCAAGAACACCTCCGACCGGGTTGGCGCAATGTTCGTGGCTGCCTGCCTTGCACCGGCATGCAACATATCAGCCCGGGCTCGGCCAATTCGGAAATTGTTCGGACGGCCATGCCCGGGATGGCGTGGCGTTCCTTGGCGACCTGGTTGACTGGCGAAAGCAAATCGGACTCTGACCGAGGCCGGGCCGAATGAGCTGTGGCGGGTTGGCCCGGGCCCCTCTTTCCCGACCGGAGCGGTTGCAGGCAATGCCGCCGGAGGGCATAATAATCCCCGGAAACACCCAGGCTGTCGTTCGAGGAATGGTTCATGGATTCAGCACGCGCATTTGCCCCCGGCAACATTTCATGTGTCTTCAAGGTCGTCGCGCACGATGATCCTGCCCGTATGCACTCGCTCGGCATGGGGTTCACGGTGAAAGAGGGGGTCACGGTCACCGTTAGTCCGGCAACGGCGGCCGCGGTCGTTTTTAATGGCGAATCGATGCAGTTCCCGACCGTCGTGCAGGTCGTTGAGATGCTGACGCCGGCGTCGCTGGCAGTCGATATCTCGACGCCGCTGCCGTTGAGCACGGGTTTTGGCCTGAGCGGGGCATCGGCCCTGGCAACCGCCTATGCAGTGAACGAACTGCTTGACCTGGCGCTTACCGAGGAGGCGCTCGCGATGTCCGCGCACATTGCCGAAGTGGAAAACCTCACCGGCCTTGGCGACGTCTGCGCCCAGTTCCACGGCGGTTGTCTCGCCAAACTGCATGTCGGCAACCCCCTCTCCGCCGTTTCACTGCCGGTGGCAGAACAGCCGATCTACTATCGATTCTTCGGTCCCATCCACACCGACGAAGTATTGCGCAGCGCGGAACAGAAGAACCGGATCAATCAGGCGGCGGAGGCCGTGCTCGGCAAGATCGAGGCCCTGCTGGAACAAGCCTCGGTGGATTTCGATGCGTGTATACGCCTGTCGAAGAAGTTTGCCGTGGACAGCGGCCTGTTACGCGATGAGCGGGTGCAGCAATCGATCGCGGAAGTCGAGGATGGCGGCGGCAGCGCCTCGATGATCATGCTGGGCAATGCCGTTTTCAGTACCACCGCCTTCACCGGCGCCACCGAGACCCGACTGACCCGGCAACGCGGGCGCCTGCTGCCATGAGTGATGTCCCGGAAACACATCCGCGTTATCTCTCACTGCTGCTGCGCGACCGTATCGTCGCCGGCGTCGAAGCCGGTGTGACATCGATCCACGGCCTCATTGCGCACGGCCGCGGCGAGGCCTTCGACTATCTGCTCGGGGAGCGGACACACGACTTTGCGGAGTCCGCAATTGCGGCCGCGGGGGCGATGTTGCGATCTGCCGTGCACCCGGTTATTTCGATCAACGGCAATGCTGCCGCGCTGGTGCCGGATGAACTGGTTGCCCT
>JASLZG010000230.1:0-233 GCA_030754995.1 Lentisphaeria bacterium | reverse complement strand
CCCTGGGCGGTTTGCTCGGGGCGCCGCTGGAAGTGAACATCTTTCACAGTTCCAATGACCGTGAGCAGGCTATCCGTGAACATCTCCAGGGGCACGGGGCTGCCGATGTGCTGATGCCGCAGACGGACACGACGCTGGATCACCTCGAGTCGAACCGTCGCTTTGTGCATCCGGAAGGTATTCTGAAGGCGGACGTGGTGTTCGTGCCGCTGGAAGACGGTGATCGCTGTGAG
>JASLZG010000022.1 GCA_030754995.1 Lentisphaeria bacterium | reverse complement strand
AAAAGCTGTCAAAACCGCTGCAGAATGTGACCGTCAAGATTGTCGATTCGCGGGTCCGATGACAGCCCGGCCCCCATCGCAGTGCAACTTACACGGTTCGCCTACCATCCAAAAATATGAAAGCACCGCCGACATCGGATAAACTATGCATACGATGTGTGACCGGCGCCAAGCCGGCCGTCGCAGCATCGGCAACGGCGGCGGGTTATTCGAAACTGTAACCAAGAACAGGAGTCAATAGATGAGCAACCTTCGCATAGCTTTCATCGTGGCTTTTATCATATCGCCGCTCTACTTGAGCGCCGCCAAGGACGCACCGGACGATTTGTCGGTTGCTGCGTATGAAGCATTCATGGCCAACATAGATGAGAAAATCGACCAGAACCTGACAGACGAATTCAAGGAGCAGCAGGAATACATCGACTTGATCTCCGTCCCCTTCAAAATAGGCGAGGAAGTGACCATTATCGTGAAGCAGGGCGGGCGCACACGCAAGTTTGTCGGTGTCTTTCGACGCCTCCTCGGCAACCGCGTGCAGATCGGGGACTACAGGATAAACCTGAAGGACATCATCCCGCAGGACCGCGAACGCCTGGCATTCTCGGACAACGAGGCAGTACTGCAGGAAAAGATTACCCAACTCAAGGCAGAGCTCGAAGAAGAAAAGACCCGGCGCCGGGTCATCCAGCACGAAAAGCTGAAACGCGCCGCCGGTTACACCCACGAATTTTTCCGCCGGTGCGAGATAATCAGCGGCAGGTACTGGGCAAAGCCCGAACTCGGTGACGGCAAAGTCGAGCTGGTGCTCTTGGAGTCCGAGGCCGATGAACATGTTATCCTGGAGATCGTCAACGAAACGGAGCAGAAACTCGACGTTATCTTCATCTATAAAATGCCGCCGGATGGGGAGGCCCCTGACAAAAAACCGCAGTGGAAAAGCCGGTTCACCAGCATCGGCATGGACGGCGAGAGTCCCGTGCTCTCTGGCAAGAGATGGTCGCGCAGCAAGAAATTCCGCCTGCGCAAATCGGATCTGGGCGACAGCGTGATCGATTCGATCGCCGACAATCACGAGCTTTGGGTTGCAGTGGCGGATGTCGGCACCTGGCGGCTCAAGCCGGGAAGCAAGCCCATAAGCTCCAAATCGGTGTCTCGCGACAAGATCAGTTGCCCCGAGTGCCTGGGCGATCAGACCGTCGCCAACCACCGCTATGTCGAAGACGGAGACCAACCGGAGACGATCGACTGCCCAACTTGTGGCGGCGATGGCAGGATTGCCGCGGAGACCTACCGCGTGAAACGCAGCGTGTTCTCCTACAGCCTGGTTCCCAAGAAGATCAGAAACTGGCAAAAGGACAGCGTCAAATCGCGCCTAAAGGCCATTCTGGCGGCATACGCCCACCAGGATGACGTGCGCAGTGACCTGGGCAAGGACCGGGCAGCAGTGCGCGACAGACGTCTCACCGCCGAGTACGATCGACAGGCGCTGATCGACAAGATCAAGAATCACCGGCTGTCACTGGTCAATGCCGCCACCAGTCTCACGGACGTCGATGACAGCTACGAATGGCTGCATCCAGACGACGAAGCAGTCAGCAAATACCGGCGCGAGATGCAAACGATGGACTCTTTCCATGCCCAGCACGTTGCTCCCGATCCCGTCTATCCCACAGTAATTGTCTTCAGCAAAGAAGACGGCGACGGGCGGAAGAGCCAGGAGAAGGTCGACATCCAGAAGTGTACCGGCTGGAAACGCGGCGAGAAAGCCAACGTCAACACCAAATATTATGAACTCTTCAACCTGGAGTACCGCATCCTGAAAAAAGGCCGGCCGGAGTCGCTAATCCCCGGGAAGACTGACGACGGTGACGACGAACAACCCGGAATACGTAACGACCGGCAGCCGGGCATGTTTGACGTGCCAGGGATGCGTGATCCACGCGACAACCGCCCCCCGCGGAACGACCAGCACCTCGATCGCTTTGGCATCTACGGCGGTGAAGAAGAGCAGGAAGAGCAGGAAGAGCAGGAAGAAGTTCCGCTCGAGGAAATGACTGTCGAGCAACTGGAGGCTGTCGATCTCGATGTCGAAGCCGCTGTACAGCCAAGCTACTTCATCGAGTATCAGTTGTCGCTTCAGAACAGGGACTTCACCCTCAAGAAAATGCCGATCAGCATCGTTGTCGAGTTCAATGACGACACGAAAGTTCACTTGCGCGACAACTTCAGGATCCAACGGCGCTGGTTCGGACGGCTCATGGGCGTCCATCAAATCAAGATCGAAAAACTGCAGACAGGCATTCGCAGCGTCCGTATCCTGCCGCCGGACGAATCGAAGATCAAAGAGCCCGTGGGAAGACCGACAGAAGACAAACCTGAAAAGAAAAAATCTCCGTTCGGCCCCAAAAAGAAAAAATCTCCGTTCGGTTCCAAAAAGAAAAAATCTCCGTTCGGCTGATTGCCGCCAGCCCTCGATATTCGGATGAAGGTACTCAATTTCGGCTCGATCAACATCGACCACGTCTACCGGGTCGATCATTTCGTTGTGCCGGGCGAGACCCTGCCAACTGACAGCTACCAGCGCTTACCCGGCGGCAAAGGCTTCAACCAGACGGTCGCCCTGGCCCGTGCCGGCGCCGCCGTGTCGCATGCCGGCCGCATCGGCACCGACGGCATCTGGCTGCGCGATTACCTCGAGGCACTCAACGTCGACACGACGCACCTGAACGTCGGTGAAGACATCCCCACCGGCCACGCCGTCATCCAGGTCGGCCCGACCGGCGAAAACACTATCCTCCTGCACGGCGGTGCCAATCACTGCATTGCGGAAGACGACGTCGATCGGATCCTGCAAGACGCCGCGCGAGCCGGCGATGCGCTGCTGCTGCAAAACGAGATCAGCGCCATGCCGCACCTGATCAGCAGCGCCGCCGACCGTGGGCTGCAGATCGTTCTGAATCCGGCACCCATGACCCGGGCAGTCCGTGATTACGCGCTCGAACACGTCGCTGTCCTGATCCTCAACCAGGTCGAGTGCGAACAGCTGACCGGCCGCTCGGATGACACCGCACTGGATGCCCTGGCACAGCGTTGCCCGCAGGCCATCGTCGTGCAGACGCTCGGCGAGCAGGGCGTCCGCTGCCGGCACGGTGCCGAGACGGTGGCGATCCCCGCGGTCGACGCCGAAGTCGTCGACACGACCGGCGCCGGCGACACGTTCACCGGTTTTTTCGTCGCTGAATGGACTCGCTCCGGCGACGTTGCCAGGGCACTGCAGCTCGGCTGCAGTGCCGCCGCCGTTTGCGTCTCACGCGTCGGCGCGGCTGTTTCGATACCGACGCTGGATGAGCTCGGCCGGTGACGTGGGAGGCGCGACCCATGCATTGTCTACAGTACTGCTCAACACATGGAAAGATTCTGTTCACATTGGTCGCCGTGCCGGAACTCGCCTCCCACACCAGGGAGGTTCATCACAGCCCCAGCAGCGACAGGCTGTCGCGATAGATCATCGCCTCGATCTCGTCCGGGATCAGCCGCGGCAGGTTCGTACCCTCCACCATGCCGTTGAGACCGCGTAGACCGTCGACCGATGCATCCACGCTGGTGAACGGATAGTCCGTGCCGAACAGCACCTTGTCCCAGACACCGTATTCCTGCACCAGCATCAGTGAATTGTACAGTTGCCAGGGCCGATAGTGCAGCGCACTGACATCCGTGTACACGTTCGGATGCTTGCGAACGACCACAACCGCCTGGTTCTCGAAGGGATGACCGAGATGCGCCATGATGATCTTGACGCTGGGAAATCGAATGGCAACCGCGTCGAGGTGCAGCGGCAGCGTCCGCTCGAGCGGCGCCGCCGCGATTGTCGTGGTACCCGCATGCAGCAGCACTGGCAGCTGGTGTTCAGTTGCATAGGTCCACAGCGGATCCAGCGACGGGTCGTCAGGACGGAAGCCGGCGTACATCGGCAACAGCTTGATGCCCTTGAGCTGCAGCTCGTCGCGACCGAAGCGCATCTCGTCCTGCCAGCCCGGCTGCGTCGGATCGAGCGACATAAAGCCGATGCGTACATCAGGATGCGCCGCAACACACTCTGCCACATAGTTGTCATCAACCCACAGCCCGCTCAGCTTCGCCTTGCCGCCGAAAACAACCGTCGCCCGGACCGGCTCGCGGCAGAGTGCCGTGTAATCCTCGTAGCGCACCGTCAGGTCGAGCTCGTCGCCGGCCCGGGCCTGTTTCAGCTGTTCCCGGAACTCGTTGTCGAAATGTTCCGGGTACTCCCAGACGTGGCTGTGTATGTCAACGATCATTCTGTCGTTCCTCGTTGTCCGTTGGGCCTCTCCGGCCGCAGGGTCACCAGCAGTGCTGCCAGGATGAGGCCGCCGCCCATTATCGTATGCGGCGCCACCGTCACCCGCCAAAGCAGCAGCACCCACAACGGAGTGAGTACCGGTTCCAGCAGGGTGATCAGTGAACCCTCCTGCGCCGTCACCCAACGCAGGCCACGGGCGAACAGAATGTACGGTACCCCTATCTGCACCACACTGAAAATCGCCAGCCACAAAAAGCGCTCGCCGTTGAGGTGATGCACCGACCCCGCGACCCAGGGCACCAGCACCAAAGAACTGAGGCACATGCACAGAAAGATCAGACCGATGGAGTCTTCGTCGCGCAGCGCCCGCAGCGACAGGATCACCCCGGCGTAGCCGACGCCGGAACCCAGCGCCAGCCACACGCCGACCCAGTCCGGCGTCGACACCGAAGCCACGACGATCACGGCGACGCCCGACATGCCGATGACCAGCGCGATGAGATTCGACTTGACCAGGGGTTCCCGCAGCCAGGTGGCAGCAACCACGCACACCCAGAGCGGGGCGCTGTACTGAAGAAAAATCACGTCGCCCGCCGCCGCCCGCGTCATGCTGCAGACCAGCAGCACATTCATCGCCGCGAATGAAAACAGCAACGGCAGCAGCCCGACCCGCCAGCGGATCAAGCGCCACGGACGAAAGGCCAGCAGCAGCAGTGCCGCGAAAGCCGTGCGGCCGCACGCCAACAAAGGGCCACGCACGGCTACCGGCTCAATGCCGCCCAGTATCGGACTCTTGATGAACGCGCCGCCGGTGCTCCATAACACCGCGGCCGCCAGAATCAACAGGCGCCCACGCCAGCGGTCGGCTTCCGTCGCGGTGCCGGTCATCTGTCGCATTTCTGCATCAGGCGACGCCCGGCGCGACATCGCTCATCCCGGTTCAATTCGGCCAGATTTTCGTCGGTTGCCATAGTGGAGTTGTCTCCCACTGCCAGGGTTCTTGTGGAACGGCCGGACCCGGCCGTTGAACGCAACTCGTACAGTACCGAATTTCCGTCGCGCCGCAACAACGGAAAACGGCACTGTCCCTGTCGCGTCAACAGCCGAGGCCGGCGGTTCCACATCTGAAATTCACTGTTGTCACGCCGTCGCACGCACACTATAGTAGCGGTTCTTCTCCAGTAGCCCCGTGGTGTAATGGTAGCACAACGGTTTTTGGTACCGTTAGTTTAGGTTCGAACCCTGGCGGGGCTGCCACCCCCTCCTACCGATTGAAGTCCATGAGTGACGCAACGCACAATGCGATTCTGTGCCGCTACGGCGAAATCGCCTTGAAAGGCCGCAATCGGGGCATCTTCGAACGTGCCCTGGTGACCGCGCTGAAGCGGGCGCTCAGTGACATCGATGACCTGCGCTATATCCGCGAGCGTGGCAGGATTCTGTTGCATCGCAAGAGTTTTGCGGCGTTCACGGCGGCACACGACGATCTGGTCGCCGAAGGACTGCAGCGGGTTTTCGGCTTGCAGTCGTACTCGCTGGGGTACATGGTCGAGTCGAACCTCGAGGCAATCGAAAAGATCGTTGGCAACACGATGCCGCGGCATTACGATCAAGAACTGCAGGCCGGCAACGGGCCGGTGACCTACCGCATGCGGGCACGGCGCGCGAACAAGTTCTTTCCGCTGCGCTCGCAGGAACTGGAGATTCATTTCGCCGATTTGCTGCTGCCGCAGTACGACAATCTGCAGCTTGATCTCGACAACGCCGCCATCTCGATCGGCGTCGAGGTGCGTGAGAACTGGACGTTCGTCCACTATGGCAAGATGCCCGGGCCCGGCGGTCTGCCGGTCGGCGCCAGTGCGCCGGTTCTGGTCCTGCTTTCCGGCGGGATCGATTCGCCGGGGGCCGCCTACCTTGCAATGAAGCGCGGCTCCCACACCAACTTCCTCACCTTCCACAGCGCCCCGTACACGCCGCCGGAGACAATTGACAAGGTGTGCGGCATCGTGCTGGTGATCAATCGTTTTCAGAAACCCGGACTGCTGCTTGCCTGCAACCTGGTGGCGGCGCAGAAAATCATTCGCGACCGGACGACGGAAAAATACCGCACGGTCCTCTATCGCCGTCTGATGATGCGCGTGGCCTCCAGGCTGGCCACCGAGATCGGTGACCGCGCCCTGGTCACCGGCGACTGCCTGGCGCAAGTAGCCAGCCAGACCGTGCAGAATCTCGAGGTGATCAACAACGCCACCGACCGCCTGATCCTGCGCCCGCTGATCAGCTACGACAAAACCGAAAGCATGGCGTTGGCCCGCCGCATCGGAACGCTGAAGCTGTCCGAAATCCAGTGCGCCGACAGTTGCACGGTGTTTGCCCCGAGCAATCCCGCCACCAACGCAACGCTGAATGTCATTGACAAGCAGGAATCACGGATGGACACGGATGAGCTGCTGGGGCTGGCCCTCGCCGGTGTGACCGTGGTCAACCCGGCAAATGGCGAGACCAGCCCCTTCCGCTTTCACCGCACGAAAGAGGCACAGGCCACTTCTTCAGCTTCTTCTGCAGCGCCTTGAGTTCGTCATCCACGGCGCTGCCGTGCCGCCACTCTTTCGAGACCGTTGCAGGTTTTACCCTGTTGTCCCTGCACCGCTCTCTCCAATGGTGAT
The DNA here is from genome assembly GCA_030754995.1 of Lentisphaeria bacterium. Taxonomy (GTDB): domain Bacteria; phylum Verrucomicrobiota; class Lentisphaeria; order JABSQK01; family CAJWLW01; genus CAJWLW01. The sequence goes on along the minus strand of JASLZG010000022.1, from coordinate 20,943 downwards.
GGCAAACCGCGCGGCATGGTCACTGCCGGTTTTTCGAGTAACTTTTAACCTGTTTATTTGGAAATGGTTACATCTAGGCCAAAAGCCCCGGGGCAACCAGGGAACGGGTGGGAATGGCCGGGCGGTGGCGAATTCCACCAGCCGCGCTATACTGCGTTTTCGAAATCCGCCAGGGGACACTGCGCAATGGAAGAATTCACCGGCATCGTTGCCAGCGCCGCCGGCGGACAGATCCTCAAGAAGGCGACGCAGTACGCCGCCATTCGGGGAACAGGCCGAGACGTTCTCAAGAAACATCTGATCCCCAGCCGCATGGTCGCCTGCGACAACAATCGGAAACGTGCTGGATGACCCACGAACAGTTCCGCCAGCACCACAGGAAACAGACCCACGGATGATCGATCTGCGTGATATTCCCAAAACCATGCTCGACGGCCGAATAAAAGGCTTGCCGGGCGGCCTGGCGCCGCTGCCGCTGCATGATGTCGGGGGCCAGGGCTGGAATGTCCACGCCGAGGATCTGCCGCTGCCGCAGCTGCTGCTCAAGCAGTCGGCCGTCGATCACAATCTCGACACCATGCGGCAGTTCTGTGCGCAGTGCGATGTTTCGATCGCACCGCACGGCAAGACAACGATGTCGCCGCAACTGTTCAAGCAACAGCTCGACGCCGGCGCCTGGGGCATGACCGCGGCAACTGTGGAGCAGATCCAGGTGTACCGGCACTATGGCGTGGCACGGATCCTCATGGCAAACCAGCTGGTCGGCAAGCAGAACGTCCGCTTCATCGTCGAAGAGCTCAATCGCGACGCGGCCTTCGATTTCTATTGCCTGGTCGACTCTCCCGACCATGTCGGGCAACTCGCGGCAGCGGCGCGCGACGCCGGCCTGGGACGGCGGCTGCAGGTGCTCTTCGAGATCGGCACACCAGGCGGCCGCAGCGGTTGCCGCACGATCGAAGACCTGACCGCCACGGCAGCTGCCGTGCAAGCCGGCGGCGATGTCCTGCAGGCCGCCGGTGTCGAGGGGCATGAAGGTGTTATCCACGACGCGCCGGAAGCCGCCCTGCAGAGGGTTGACCAGTTTCTCCAATTCGTCTGCACCGGCCTGCGCGCCCTCGACCCGGCGCTGTTCGGCGAACGCGACGAAATTTTGCTGGCCGCCGGCGGGTCCGGCTACTTCGATCGGGTGGTCGATATCTTTCAGAATGTTTCTGCCGCCAAGCCTGTCCGCATTGTCCTGTGCAGCGGCTGCTACATCACCCACGATCACGAGCTCTACGACGGGTATATCAAGCAGATCATCAAGCGCGGCTGGCAGCACACGCTGCTGCCGGCTCTCGAGGTCTGGGCCTATGTCCAGTCATTGCCGGAACCGGGCATCGCCATCCTCGGTGCGGGCAAACGCGACTGTGCCTTCGATTTCAAGCTGCCGATACCGATCAAAGGCTGGCGGCCGGGGCACGGCGAGCTGTCATTGAGCGACTGCGAGATCTACGACCTCGACGATCAGCATGCCTACATGCGCTTCGTCGGGGCGCTCGACCTGCAGGTCGGCGACATGGTGGCGCTCGGGATCAGCCACCCGTGCAATGCCTTCGACAAATGGCGATTCGTCCCGATCGTGTCCGACAGCTATGACGTCGACGACGCGGTCCTCACCTTTTTCTGAGCAGGCTTCCCATGGGCGCTATTCATTTCTGGGACATGGACCACACGCTGATCGACAACGACTGCGATGTGTCATGGAAGGAGTTCCTGATCGCCGAAGGCCTGGCGCCGGCGGCGGACCGTGAACTGGTCGACCTGTACTACCAGCAGTACGCATGCAACGAGCTGGACGAGGCAGCGTTCATGGCTTTTCAGTTGCGCGAGTTCGTTGGACACGACCTGGCACACATGCGGGCGCTGACGCAGCAGCACTTCGAGGCGCTGGTGCGCCGCACAGTCTATCCCGCCGCCTATGACAAAGTCCAGGACCTGCGTGGCCGGGGCGAAGCGATCTGCCTGCTGACGGCGACCAACCGGATCATTGCCGAACCGGTCGCGACGCACTTCGGGTTTCCTGACATCGCCGCCACCGAGCTGCAGCTCATCGATGGCAGGTTCACCGGCGAGGTGACGGGCACGTGCTGCGTCGGGCTCGGCAAGATCAAGCACCTGCAGGCGTATTGCACCGCCCGCGATGTCGAGGCAGCAGATGTGTGGTATTACGGGGACAGTGTAGCTGATATCCCGGTTTTGGCCGCCGTCGGCCATCCGGTTGCGGTCAATCCCATGCCGGAACTTCGTCAGGAAGCGGCGCAGCGGAACTGGCCGATCATCGAATTCTGAGTTGCTGCGGATGCGACCGGCCGCGACCGGCTGGCGGGAAGTCATCATGCCGGCGATTTGTTGTGGCATCCCGGTCAGGCGCGCTGAATTAACGGTGAATATCGGCCGAGGCCTGCTCGTGATGCTCGATTTTTCTGTAGAGGTCACGCGGCACCCTGATCCCGAGAATTTTGAGCGTCAGCTCACGTGCGGGCACATAATACCCCGATGTCATGATTCGGAAAACCCGTGGGCACCCTGCCACTGGAGAGACCAGGACACGGCGCTGAATGTACCTGTTGCCACGTGGGAATTGGCCGCGCTGGTAAGCGGTTGCAACAGCAGCCGTGTAGCCGGCAGCTGCAGTTGCCGTGACGATTGCCTCGGTGATTGCGCCCGCCGGGTAGCAGAACGTTTCGACCGGCACCCCGAACTCGGCTTCCAGTTGTTGTTTTGACGAAACAAGTTCCCAGGCAATCTCATCAGGATCGAGCAGGGGCAACATCCGGTGGGTGACGCCGTGCGAACCGATTTCGACGAGCCCCTCGGCCGATATTCCCTTGGCCCGATCCAGGTCGTCGGGCCTCGCCAGGCCGTCGATAAACAGATATGCCGTCGCGGGGAAACCGTGCTTTTGCAGCACCGGATAGGCAAGGTCGAAGAAACTTTTATAACCATCGTCAAAGGTGAGCACAATCGTCTTTGGCGGCAATTCTTTGCCGTTCGCGAGATAGTCGGCAAGCCCGCTGGCACTGATTACATTGAAGTGATTGTCGGCCAGGTAGGTCATCTGGCGCTCGAAATCTTCAAGCTCAATGACCAGGGTGCTGGTGGCGGATTCGTCTTCCGTAAAGCCATGGTACATGAGCACCGGCACCGTCCGATGCGGCACAATGAGCATGAGCGCCACGGCAATGGCCACAGCCCCCGCAGCGGCCACTACTGCCGCGGATACCTTCAGACGTCGCTTGGTCTGTTTCTTCATGGTGTCAGCGAGTGAATAAATGGCGTGATGATGGCGGCTGCAGCCTCATTGCCGGCCGGGGTCCAATGCCCGTCCCTCTGGTAGTACAGACTGCCGGTGTCGAGTTGCTGCATCCCGGGCAAAAGGTCCAGGACCGGGATTTCCAGATCTTCTCCCACCTCGGTCAGTCGCGCCGAGATGCGGTCGGGTTTGTCGCGCTGCGCGTCGAAATAAAACGGGCAACGCACCACTGCAAAGGTGACGTTTGAGGCCCTTGCCCGAGCATTCAGCTCCGCCAACAAGCCGGTTGTCAGCTCCCAGGCAGCGTCGAGCTCCCGGCGATTCCGGTTGTCCCGCATGCCGATTGCCTGCCGCCGCATGGCATGACCGGCGCGCATCATGATGCAGGCATACAGCGCCGAGTTCCGGGCCAGAAAATTGTGTGTCGAAGTGAGAACACCGGCCGACGGTTGCCGGCCTGCCGCCGATGCCTGTTCCCCCTGGGGCTTGCGGGCGTTGTCGACCAGGTCGTTGCCGTTGACCGCCCAGCGGTCCTCAAGCAGCATGGCCAGCACGATGATTTGGGGGTCAAAGGTCATCGCGACCTGGGCAATCTGCCGGGCCTCGACGGTGCCCGTGTCAGGGATGCCCATGTTGAATATTTCGTACTGTCTGTCACCTGCCCCGTCAAGCAGCGGTTCGAGCAATGCAGGATACGCCTGGTCCTGGTCGACGCCCCAACCGTAAGTGAAGGAATCGCCGATGATGACCACGCGCGTGATGTCTTCCGGCCGTTTCTTGAGATGCTCCGAATCACGGAATCCAAGGCTGTTGTGCTTCATCGACATGACGTACTCAGAGGTCGTCAACCTTGCCCCGTAATGCGGCCGGAGAAATGGCAATAAACGTTCCGCATCGGTAGAAACCGGTGTGATGATTTCTTGTACGGGCTTGAGATCCGGCACAAAAATCCGCACCGAAATTTCGAGTAAAAACAGGATGATTATCGCGGGAACAACAGTGGTGACAGCCAGAAAGGCCAGGCGCCTGCGTTTACTCAGCTTTTTGCCGTTCTTCATGCGCCCGCTTCGGGGTGATTCGAGAGATATTTCGACCACATCGTGTCACAAGTTAACGCTCGAATTTAGGTTTGGCGACAGACGCCGGGTGGAGTCCGCCTTTCAGTTCAGGTGCAACCGGACTTGGTGAACCCGGCATTTGATGTACCTTGCCATGATGGATTATGACTCCCACACTCGGTGAAGGACACATGGCAAGTCTGATTCTCGAAATGGACGACAAACGCAAGAGCCATCGGCTGACCAATGAAGTCACGCTGCTTGGACGGTCCGACGTCTGCGACATTCCGGTTGTCGGCGTTATCGACATCAGCCGCGAACATTGCGGTGTCCGCAAACGCGACGACGGCACCTACGTGGCCCGTGACCTGGGCTCGCGCAACGGCACGTTCATCAATGACGAACCGGTGACTGGCGAGTCAGAACTCCACGACGGCGATATTCTGCGGCTCGGCAAGCGGGCGACCTACCGCTTTTCCAACAAGGCCGAGCGCGAGGGCGAGGAGGTCGAGTTCGGAGTGCGCGGCGACACGGCACTGTCCGACGCCCTTGGCGAGATCAGTGGCGAACTTGGCGACAAGGACTTCGGCTCGGTGATGAAGGATATCGTCAAGCAGGCCCGCCACCCGGGGCCGCCGAAACCGGAAGAATAGGCGAAGCACGGAAATGCCGGCTACTTCTTGAGCCCGGCTTCCTTGTAGTAGTTCATGGCGCCGGGGTGGACGGGCGCCGACAGGCCTTCGAGCATCTGCCCCTTGGTCAACCCGCCGTAGGCCGGGTGCAGGGTCTTGAACTTGTCGAAGTTCTCGAACACCTCTTTGGTCATGGCATAGACGACATCATCGGCTACCGCAGCTGAGGTGACAAGCGTAGCTTTGACTCCGAACGTCGAGACGCTGCCGGTGTTGGTGGCGCTCGGATACTGGTGCAGCGGGATGTCGGCCGTCACGTAGAACGGGAACTTCTTCAGCAGCCCGTCGATTTCGGTGATCGGCACAAAGTGGACCTTGCGCTTGCCGGCGGTGGCTTCCTTGATCGCCCCATTGGGATGACCGACCGTGTAGAAGAAGGCGTCGATCTGCCGGTCCTGCACTTTTACCGGGGCATCCGACGCCTTGATCTGCTCGGCGTGAAGGTCGGTCTCGAAGTTCAAGCCCACCGATTCGAGCGCGTCGATGGCGTTGCGCCGATTGCCGGAGCCGGGCGCCCCGATGTTGACCCGTTTGCCCTTGAGATCCCGCACCGATTCGATGCCGGCATCATCCGCCGAAACCAGTGACACGAGCTCCGGGTGAATCGAGAATACCGAACGCAGCCCGGTCTGCGGCTTGTCCTGCCATTCGCCGAGACCGCTGTAGGCATTGTGCTGTATGTCGGACTGCGCAATGCCGAATTCAAACTCGCCGCGCATCACGGCATTGACGTTGTAGGCTGAACCGTTCGTACTCTCGACTTTGGCCCTGATCTGGTAGGTGCCCGCCTTCGCATTGATCAAATCCTTGAGAAAACCACCGGTCGGGAAGTACACGCCGGTTTTGCCGCCAGTGCCGATCGAGACAAAGGTCGTCTCTTTCTTTGCGCCAACATCGGGGACGCTGCCTTTGCCGCAGCCCGACAGGATTGCGGCACCGGCGAGGATCGTCGCATAAACAAACAGGGCGCGACTCATGGGATTCTCCTTTCGATTGTTGTCGTTCAGGTCAAGTGCCCGCTAACCTACGATGGCGCCGGACCATTGCAAGGTGTGTGCCGCGAAGCAGGATTGCATTGGCAGGCGTCTGTACCGATATTAACAGCGGCAACGGTTTTCGATGTGCTCCGGTAGCTCAGTTGGATAGAGCAACAGCCTTCTAAGCTGTGGGTCCCTGGTTCGAGTCCAGGCCGGAGTGCCACTTCCCCTCGAACGCAGGCGTTTCCGCGGAGCGTTCGTCTACGGCGGCTGCCAGTGGGCAATTGCTCAGGCGCGAGTGAGCTTCACGAGCCCACGTTCACTGCCGAGGTTGACCCCGCCGAGTGCGATCAGCAGCCGGCCGACCACCGTCTCCGCCAAAAACCGGATGTCGGCGATGTGGATATCATTCTGGCGGCACAGTTGCCGGAATTCGTCGACCGTGACCAGGTGGATGTTTGGCGTCTCGTACCACTCGAACGGCAACGTGTTGGACACCGGCAACCGCCCTAACAATATCGACAGACGGCAGCGGTAATACGCGAAGTTCGGAAAACCGACGACACAAGCCGGCGCGATGCGCAACATGTGCCGGATGGTGTCCAGGGCGCTGTGCAACTGCTGGATCGTTTGATTCAGCAGGACACAGTCGAAGGCGTCGGAGGCAATGCGCTTCAGCCCTTCGTCGGCATCGAGCTGAATTGCCGGCAGGCCTTTGCTCATGCACTCGACGATTTCGTCGAAACCGAGGTCGAGGCAGATCCCCGTTATGTTCCGCTGTTTCGTCAAGGACAGCATCATGTCGCCACCACCGCTGCCGACGTCGAGCACCCGGGTTTCCGGCTCGATCATCTCGCAGATCAGGTCCCTGTCGACCAGGTTGCCGGAACCGTTGACTGTAGCCGGATCAGCACCATTGAGGAAGGCATCGACGGCACGCCCCAGCGTTTCATACTCGAGCAGGAAGGCATCATGCCCGTAGGCCGAGTCGATCTGGAAATAACTGACGTTCTTGCGCGCCGCCACGAGATTCTCGACAATGTCCAGCTGCTGCCCCGGCGGGAACAACCAGTCGGAACTGATCGAGACGATCAGGAACTTCGACTTCACGTCACGAAACGCCTCGGCGATGCTGCCGAACTCCGCGACCAGGTCGAACATGTCCATCATCCGGCTGATGTACAAGTATGAATTGGCATCGAAACGTTTGACGAACTTGGAGCCTTGATGGCTCAGGTACGACTCGATCTGGAAGTTCGTCGAGAACAAACTGGACTGCCCGGGGTACGGCGACGCCCGCTCGTCCCGGCCGAACTTGATCGCCATCGACGCTGAAGACAGATAGGTCACGTGGCCGATTTGCCGGGCCCGCGACAGGCCGGCCGCCGGGCCCGCGGATTTGTCGTAGTAATCGCCACCCGCCCAGTTCGGGTCCGACTCGATCTCCGAACGGCCGATAATGTCGAAGGTCAGGGCCTGCGGCGACAGGCTGACGCCGGACGCCACGCAGATACAGCGCTTGACATAGTCCGGGAAACGCACCGCCCACTCGAGCGTCTGCATGCCGCCGAGCGAGCCGCCAATCACGGCATACAACTCGGGGACACCGAGCTGGTCCAGCAGCAGTTTCTGCACCTGCACGACGTCCCGGACGGTGATCAGCGGAAAGGCGGTGCCGTATGGCCGGCCAGTTTCCGGGTTGATCGAGCACGGGCCGGTCGTGCCTTTGCAGCCGCCAAGGATGTTGGCACAGACAACGTAGTAACGGTCAGTATCGACGCTTTTGCCCGGCCCGATCAGTTCGTCCCACCAGCCGGGGTCGCGGTCCTCTTCGGCGTGGTAGAAGGCGGCGTGCGCATCGCCGGTGAGCGCGTGGCAAACATAGATCGCGTTGCGGCCATCGGCCGCCAGGGTGCCGTACGCCTCGTACGCAACAGTCACCTCGGTGAGCACCTTGCCGTCGTTCAGCTGCAAACCGCCCGGCGGCAGGTCGAGCTGGATATCCTGGGTCTGGACAATGGTCTTTGGCATACGCAATACGCAACAGGAACAGTGAAAACTTTGGTCGAACGCGTACAACTTATGCCGTCGGGCCCTGAACGAAAACCCCTACCGCCATTCTTTCCACAGTCATCTGCCTGCCATCGGACCACTCTTCAACGCTTATCGTGACCCATTCGATTCCCGGTCCGCATTTTGCGGGCGGCCGAGTTCCGGCATCAGCCCCGCTCAGATCACGTAACCCTCGAAGTCGGGCGCCGGGATGTCATGCGACGGTTCGGCGATCATGCCCGCGCCAACCGTGGCGTTGGTGGCTTCGTCGACGATGATGAAGGCGCCGCAAGCGCGGTTGCGCTTGTAGCTGTCGTACATGAGCGGCTTGGCCAGCTTGAACCGGACGTGCCCGACCTCGTTGAGTGACAGGTATTCCTTCTCGTGATCTTCTTCGAGGGTGTTGACGTCGACCCGGTAGCAGAGCTCCTGACACATCGCCTTGATCGAACTGGTCGTCTGCTTGATCTCGTACTTGCGGCCGATGACCATGGGGCGTTCGTGCATCCAGCACACCTTCGCTTCGAGCTCTTTGGTGACGTACGGAATGTCGTCCGTCTTCACCAGCATGCCGCCGCGGCTGATATCGACATCGTTCTCGAGCTGGATCGACACGGACATCGGGGCGTAGGCCGCGTCGAGCCGCTGATCGAAGGCGTCGATCGACTTGATCGTCGAACGGATGCCGGTCGGCAGTACCATGATCTCATCGCCGACATGAAATACGCCGCTGGCGACCTGGCCGCCATAGCCGCGGTAGTCGTGGTACGATTCACTGCGCGGGCGGATGACGTACTGCACCGGGAAACGCGCCTCAGTCAGGTTGCGGTCACTGCCAATGTGTACGGTCTCAAGAAACTCCATCAGCGACGGGCCGGAATGCCAGGGCATCTTGTCCGACGGTTCGATCACATGTTCGCCGTGCAGCGCGCTGACCGGAATACTGGTGATGTCCTGGATGTCGAGCTTCGTAGCAAACGCCGAGAAATCGGCCCGGATCTCTTCGAAACGAGCCTCTGAATAATCAACCAGGTCCATCTTGTTGACGCAAACGACCAGATGCGGAATGCCGAGAAGCGAAGCAATGTACGAGTGACGCCGGGTCTGTTCGATGACACCGTTGCGCGCATCCACCAGCACCAGTGCCAGGTTCGCGGTCGAGGCGCCGGTGACCATGTTGCGGGTGTACTGCACGTGGCCGGGTGTGTCTGCGACGATGAACTTGCGCCTGGGCGTGGCAAAGTAGCGATAGGCAACGTCGATGGTGATCCCCTGCTCCTGCTCTTCCCGGAGGCCGTCGGTCAGGTCGGCCCAGTTCACCTGTTCGTCGCCCTTCAACCGGCTGACACGTTCGAGCGCTTCGAGCTGGTCGTCGAACAGGGATTTGCTGTCGTAAAGGATGCGGCCGATGAGCGTGCTCTTGCCGTCGTCGACACTGCCGCACGTACTGAGGCGCAGCAGTTCCATATGATCGTGATCGAGGCTCATGTGATCTTTCCCAGGTTTAGAAATAGCCTTCTTTCTTACGGTCTTCCATAGCGGACACGGAGAAGCGGTCGTCGGCCCGGCCGCCGCGTTCTGATACACGTGTAGCAGCGACTTCGACGATGATCTCCTCAATGGTTTCAGCACGCGACTCGATGGCACCGGTACAGACCATGTCGCCGACGGTGCGGAAGCGGACGTCTTTTTCGACGATCTCTTCGCTCGACTTCGGCTGCAGGTAGTCGCATTCGCTCAGCCACTGATCGTCGCGGAAAAAAACGCGGCGTCTGTGGGTGAAATAAATGTTGGGGATCTCGACCTTTTCACGGGCCAGGTACTGCCAGACATCGAGCTCCGTCCAGTTGCTGAGCGGAAAAACGCGAATGTTCTCGCCTTGCTGGACGTTGCCGTTGTACAGGTTCCACAGCTCGGGGCGCTGGTTCTTCGGATCCCAACCGCCGAACTCGTCGCGGAACGAAAAGATGCGTTCCTTGGCGCGCGCTTTTTCCTCGTCACGCCGGCCACCGCCGAAAGCGGCATCGAACTTGTGCTCTTCGATCGCCGCAACCAACGTGGCACTCTGCAGACGGTTGCGGCTGATCTGGCCAGGCGCTTCCTCGCAGATGCCTCTGGCGATCGCCTCTTCGACGCTGGCCACGACCAGGCGGCCGGACATCTGTTCGACCAGGCGGTCGCGGAATTCGAGCACTTCCGGAAAATTGTGGCCGGTGTCGACATGCATGACCGGAAACGGCATCCTGGCTGGATGAAATGCCTTTTCCGCCAGGCGCAGCATGGCTATGGAGTCCTTGCCGCCGGAGAACAGCAGGACGGGATTCTGAAACTGCGCGGCGACTTCACGCATGATATGAATCCCTTCCGATTCGATCGCGTCAAGATGAGTGAGTGTGTATTGATCCATTAGACAATCCTATATGATGTAGTCGGGCATGCCTTCATTCTGGTTTTCGAGAATTGATGCGAGGGTGATATCGGCAGCGGCTTCGCGCAGGCCGGCAGCAAGGTGCCGCCAGACAATCTCGACACCTTCACCGTTGGCGGTCCGGTTGTCGTCATTGACCAGTTCGAGGCTGCCCTCAAAGGATTCGATGATATCGAGCACGGTGATCTGCCCCGGGGCCTTGCCGAGGGTGTAGCCGCCGTGCCGGCCGCGCACGGTCTGGACCAGGCCGCCACGTTTCAGCGGGGCGACCAGTTGTTCGACGTACGGCTCGTTGACGCTCTGTTGTCGGGCGATCTGCTTGCCGGTCGCCAGTTGGCTGGTTCGTGCGCGCCTGGCGAGCTGCAGGAGGATCTGCAGTCCGTACTGCGTCTGCTTCGACAGCTTCACAGCAAAAACTCCAATAAGTTATATGTGTTTTATATACTATTCTTGCAAAAACGCCCGGTGTCAAGATCGAAGAAAAAAGAACTGGCCACGGTCCAGAACGCTTTGAAGATTCAAAACGCCGGGCCCGCACGCGTCGTGACGGCAATTCGCGCGGGGCCGCGGGCCAACACCCTGAACGGGCCTGGGAGCTTTAAGGGTTCTGGGCCTGGTCGTCTTCGGTATGGTCCTGGTTGGCCTTGCCGCCGGCTTCCTCGAGAATGGGAATCGTTTCGATCCGGTTCTTCTCGATGGCAACGTCGAGAGGGGTTTCGTCGTCATCGTTGCTGAGATTCACCTTGGCACCGGCCTCGAGCAGGATCTCGATGACCTCGTTATGGCCCTTGCCGGCCGCTTTGTACAGTGGTGTCTCACCATCGTCGTTGACCGCGTTCACCGATGCTTTCGCGGTGATCAAAGCGTTCACGATGTCGGCGTTGCCGTCCTTGGCGGCCTTGTGCAAAGCGGTCTCGCCGGCGGTATCCGCGGCCGACACATCAGCACCGGCGTTCAGCAACAGGTACACGGAATTTGCGTCGTCGCTGTCGGCAGCCTTGCGCAGCGGTGTACGGCGGCCGTCATCACGGGCGTTGACATCGGCACCGGCAGCCAGCAGTTTCTCGATGATCTCGGCGAAACCCTCGGCCGCAGCCTTGTGCAGCGGCGTGTTGCCGCCGTGATTGGCGGCATTGACGTCGCTGCCGGCGGCCACGAGCAACGAGACCATTTCGACCGATTCCGCCTCCGCCGCAACGTAGAGGGGCTGGTTGCCGTTGTTGTCGGCAACGGAGACATCGGCGCCGGCCTTGATCAGGAGCTTCGCGACGGCGATGTAATCGGCGGTTGCCGGCAACGGCTCAGCCTCCGAACCGTCGGCCGCTGTGGCGTTGTCAGGCCTCACGCGACGAACGAGCTCGGCGGCCTTGTGCAGCGCTGTTTCATGATCCTCGTCGACGGCGTGGACCCCGGCATTCTTGGCCAGCAACGCCTCAACGACAGTGGGGAATCCAGCCCAGGAGGCCTGGTACAGCGGTGTATGGCCGCTATTATCGGAAATATTGGGGTCGGCTTTTGCATTGAGCAGGACCGGCACGACGGTTTCCCGGCCGGACTCACTGGCGATTATCAGCGCCGTCTGGCCGCTCTCGTCGATCGTATCGACCTTGGCACCCGCCGAGGTCAGCACCTGCACGACGCCGTCATGCCCCTCGACGGAGGCATACATCAGCGGGGTCTTGCCCAAATCGTCAACCACATTGACCTCGGCACCTTTCCTGACAAGGAGCTTGGCGATGTCGACATGTCCGTGTCTTGCAGCCTTGTGGATCGGCCCCTGATTCTTGTTGTCCGCCAGATCAAGGTCGGCACCGGCGGCAACGAGGAAGCTGACGATTTCGATATCACCAAACTTGACCGCCTCGCGCAATGGTGTTTTGCCGTCGCGGTCGCGCCGATTCACCTGTTCGACGTCGCTTTTGACGATGCGCTTGATCTCAAGCAGGCGTTCGCGGGCGTTCATATCCTTTTCGAGGATGATGTCGTGAATCGCAGCGGCGGAACTATCGAAAGCGGTGAGCAGCACGAGGCTGGCGACAAAGACAATCCGTATCATAATCAGGCTCCCGGTTGGTTAGGGGTTCTGTATTAGTGTAACTGGTGACTGTAGCGCAAGCATCGTTCCAGAATGGGCCGGATTCGTCTGATCCAGGTTCAGGCGTGCTGCCGCGTCCAAAGTATGATAGGCGAAAGGTAACACTTGGACCGGGAAAATCAACTGGGACGCTGGGTCGGATCCCGTTCCCGGGCGGTCGTTTCCGGCTGCATTGAGCCTGCCAGGTGCCCCCCCCGCATGCGGCTGGCCAACCAGGCAACCTTCGGCCATTCGCGGCGGCCCGTTTGGCAAGGTCGGCGGCCGCCTGCGGCAACGCGCCCGCGGCTCATCCCGGGTGGCTGACGGCGGCATCAACGGCGGCGTGGGAGTTCAGTTCGTCGCAGCTGGCGCCGGGGTCGGCGGCGACGGCACCGGCAGCGATTTCGGCTTCGCGATTGCCGATGAGCGCGGGCTGGGCCGTGTCGGGAAGTGGGTGGACATACTGGTAGTCCGGCTCGCCTTCTTGGCGCTCGAGGATCATCGCGATCTCCTGCCAGGTACCGACCACGCCTTTGAACTCGGGAAGATCGTGGGCAATGCAGTTGCGCAGTTTGCGCAAGTTGTAGCACGGCACGGCGGCATACATATGGTGCTCGGTGTGGTACTGCATGTGCCAGTAGAGAAAGGAGACAATCCACGGCAGCTTCATGGAACGGCAGCAAAGGCGAAAGTCGGGAACGTTGTCGGTCAGGCCGACGTGCTGGGTGTTGTTGCAGACAAAGAAGAGCCAGCCGCCATAGGTGGGACTGAAAGAAACAACATGGGGCACCAGCAGCCAGGCCCAAAACCCGGTGAGCACAGCGGCGGCAATTGAGCCTGCAGCGATGATGCTGTGGCCGGTCAAGACGAACCGATTCCAGGCCATCAACCCGCGGATCGCCTCGGGCTTGTGTTCTGGAAAGATGCTGCGGCTCCACTCGTCTTCGAAACGGCCGCGGGCTTTCAGGACCGTCGCCCTGACCAGGTGGTAGGGGGCAGTGGGCGACCAGAACGCCCTTTTCCAGAACTCCTTGCGGGAGAGCGAGACGATCGGCAGCACCACCTCGCCGTCACGCGGCGGATGCAGCGTGTAGCGGTGGTGGTTGGCGTGGCTGGCATTGAACCACACCCAGTCATTCCAGCCGATGAAACCGAAAATGCGGACGAAGAAATCGTTCAGCCGTTTGCTCTTGAAGACCGTGTTGTGGCAGAGCTCGTGGACAGCATTGATGTTGAAGGTGCTGCAGGTGCCGTGCAGGAGAAGCAGAAACGGCGTCAGATACCAGTAACCCGCGAAGGCGCTCCACAGTGAGGCGGCACCGGTGCTGCAGACCAGGGCAAGATAGCCGCCGGTCTGCAGCAGGCCCTTGAGATCGCTGCGGGCGTTCAAGGCCTGCAGGGTCTCGCCGGGTAGCGGCGTGCGGTACCAGCCAATTGTCGCTTGTTCATCGTGAATGTCAGCCATAGCGCGTTCCCGGCCTAATCTATCGCGACCCACGGTCGCGGACAACGGGGAAAAGTAAACTGTATCCCCGTTCATCGCAAATTGTTGATCCGTGGCACCGCGGCCGCGGCCGGCGCAAGCGAACGGGACAATTTCGCCAAGCCATTGAATCCGCCATGGCGCGCCGATGAGTTCCGTTCCGCGGCAATTACTTGACGGTCGCGGGAGCGGGTTATATTGCCTGAGACTGAGGGAATCAGGCCATGTCCGCCAATCGCACCATGACGATCCTGTTTGTATGCACCGGCAACACCTGTCGCAGCCCGATGGCGGCGGCGTATTTCCAGCACCTGTGCAAGGCGGCCGAAATTGATGTCGCGGTTGAGTCCGTTGGACTCACGGCCCTCGACGGCGAGCCGATGAGCAAGGCGTCCGCCAAGGCATTGAGCCACGAAGGGGTCGACGCACCGACGTCCCGCAGCCGCCAACTTACCGGCGACCATGTTGCCGCCGCCGATCTCGTTGTCACGATGACGCAGGCGCATTTGGCGCAATTGCAGCAGTCGCCGGTGGCAGCCCCCGAAAAGACCTTTACATTGATGAGTTTCGTGGACCGCAAAACCGATATCGACGATCCGTTCGGCGGCAGCGTCGACGAATACAGCCAGTGCCTTGCAACGATGAAGCCCGCTCTGGACGCGTTGCTGGAGCATGTCAACAAGCGACTGACCGAGCCGGCCCCATGAGATTGATTGAAGATTTTGTCGGGAAGCCATTCACCGTCCTGGTTGCAACTGACCACGGCGGCTTCGAGCTCAAGCAGCAACTTACTGAGCACCTGCGGGCAAACTGCGTCGACTACGAAGACCTCGGCCCGCACGAGCACGACCCGGCGGACGACTATCCCGATTACGCCAGCGTGCTGGCGCAGCGCATCGCCAACGGCGAGGGCGACTGCGGCATTCTGATCTGCCGCACCGGCGCCGGCATGTGCATCAACGCCAACCGTTTCCCCTACGTGCGCGCCGCCGTCGTCGATTCCGTCGACAAGGCGCGCCTGAGCCGCACCCACAACGCCGCCAATGTCCTGGTCACCTGCGGCGATTACATCACCGCCGCCGAGCTCTACGCCGTTGTCGATGCCTGGCTGGAGACGCCCTATACCGGTGACGAACGCCACGCCCGGCGCCTTCGCAAGATCGAACGCCACGCCGCCGATGATTTCTCGGTCCTCCACGCCGCCGACCCGCAAGTGGCCAAATGGGTCGTCGCGGAAACGAAGCGGCAGGACACCGTACTCGAGCTCATCGCCTCCGAAAACATCGTGTCCCCCGCGGTACGCGCCGCGGCCGGCTCCTGCCTGACCAACAAGTACGCCGAAGGCTACCCGGGAAAACGCTACTACGACGGCTGCGAATACGTCGACCAAGTCGAACAACTCGCCATCGACCGGGCCAAGGAGCTGTTCGGGGCTGAAGCCGCCAACGTCCAGCCGCACTCCGGCAGCCAGGCGAACATGGCAGTGTACATGGCCCTGCTCGACGTCGGTGACACCGTGCTCGCCATGGACCTTGCGCACGGCGGTCATCTGACGCATGGCTTCAACGCCAATTTCAGCGGCAAACTTTACAACTGCGTCGGCTACGGGGTCAATCGCGAGACGGAAACGCTCGACTACGACGAAATGGCGGCATTAGCACGCGAGCACCAGCCCAAAATGCTGCTGGCCGGCGCCAGCGCCTATCCGCGGGTCATCGATTTCGCGCGACTGCGGGCTATCGCTGACGATGTCGGGGCGCATTTCGTCGTCGATATGGCGCACATCGCCGGACTCGTTGCCGCCGGCGTCCACCCCAGCCCGGTGCCCTACGCCGACGTCGTCACGTCGACGACGCACAAGACCCTGCGCGGTCCGCGGTCCGGCCTGATCCTGTCGAAAGAAGCGTATGCCAAGCGGATCAACTCCAGGGTCTTCCCGGGCATCCAGGGCGGCCCGCTGATGCATGTCATCGCGGCCAAGGCCGTCTGCTTCCGGGAAGCCGCCTCGGCCGAGTTCAAGGCATACTCGCAGCAGGTCGTGAAGAACGCCGCGGCACTGGCGGAAACACTGACCGACTGCGGATTCCGCATTGTTTCCGGCGGCACCGACAACCATCTCATGCTGATCGACCTGCGACCGCTCGGCACGACCGGCAACAAGGCCGCCAGCGCCCTCGACGAGGCCGCCATCACCGTCAACAAGAACCTCGTCCCGTTCGACCCGGAGGGCGCCACCGTCACCAGCGGCCTGCGCATCGGCACCCCGACCGTCACTACGCGGGGCATGAAGGAGCCGGAGATGGGCGAGATCGGCAAGCTCATCCACCGGGCCGTCGCCGATGGCGACGACCCGGCCGTCATCAGCGAAGTGCGCGAGGCGGTCCACGAGCTGGTCAGCCGGTTTCCCGTGCCCGGCCCGTAACGAGTTGAACGGATCTCGGCGGCCGGTGAATCCGGATGACTATCCCGAGACGATCGGGGCGATCGCCTGGCATTGCGCGACCAGCGCTTCGTCCTCGCCGAACTTGCCGACAACCTGCAGCCCCAGCGGCAGACCGCTGCCCTGATCGTTGCCGCACGGCATCGTCACGACCGGCAGCAAGGCGTGGGTCCACGGCAGATTCATCACCGGATCACCGGTTTTTGACAGCGTCGCTGGCGCCGGTCCGGGCGCTGCCGGCGTCAGCCAGGCATTGAGGCCATTCGTTGCCATCGCCTCATGAATGTGCTCGCGCAACTGCCGACGGCTCTCACGACAAATGGCAATGCGGCCTTCCTCGATGCCGCTCGCATAGGCATAGAGCTCGGAAGTCACGGAGCTGTAGCAATGGCCGTAACGCGAGTACCAGTCCCGATGCAGGACTGCGAACTCCGCACCAACCAGGTCGACGTGCCGCTGCCGCAGCTCGGCGAAGTCAGCCATCACCGGCACCGGGCGAATCTCGTGGCCGGCGGCCGCCAGGCACCGGCAGGTGTCCCGGAACTGTGCCAAAGCGGCGGCCTCCGCACATTCGAGATAGGGCCCCTCGGGCACTCCGAATACGAAGGAACCAGTGGCGGTTTCCGGCTGCCACTCATCGACGACGACCGATGCAGCCATCCCCAGGCTCGCCATGTCATCGACGAAGAACCCGAGCGTGTCCACCGATTTCGAGAACGGCACGACCCCGGCGATCGGGATGCGGTCGAAGGTTGCCTTGTAGCCGATGATGCCGCAGAACGCCGCCGGCCGGACAACCGAGCCCTGGGTCTGTGTCGCCAGCGCCAGTGGGCAGTAGCTGGCGGCGACCGCCGCCGCCGAGCCGCTGCTCGAGCCGCCGGGGGTGTGACCGTGGTTGACCGGGTTGCGGGTCGGGCCGGGATTGTAGTAGGCAAACTCCGTGCAGCACGTGATGCCCAGGATCAAAGCGCCGGCCTGCCGCAGCCGCGACACGATCGACGCTTCGGCGCCGGCGAAACAGTCGGAAGGCAATCGTGAACCGGCGGTGACCGTAAAACCGTCGGCACGGATGATGTCCTTGACGCCGACGGGAATTCCGAACAGCGGCGGCCGCTTTGCGGCGTCCGCAAACTTTTCGCGCAGCGCATCGGCCTCCGCGTGCAGGCGCTTGAAGCGGTCGGGTTCCGGCCTCAGCGCCTGGATCGTCGGCTCGAGGCGATCGTGCACAGCCTGCAGCGCGTCGAGATACTGGTGCAGGTCCAGCGCCCCGCTGCGCAGGCTCGGCGCCAGTGCGGACAGGTGATTGTTCGGAATATTCACAGTGGTATAGTAACGCCTCGAAGCCGATCAACTACAGCATCGCTGTGAATATGCCGAGAGTGTTGACATTTGCACTGGACGGCGCCGCGAGAAGCGCTGAAAAGTGGTCCGGCGTGATTCGATCATGCACCGGTGATCCTCCTCGCCGCCGCACTGCCCGGCGAATTCGTGCGTTCGCCGATCGCCCGGCATCGGAAGAAGACCGGGCAGCTCGCGATCATGCCAGGTTCTTTCCGGTCGCGAACTCGCCAAAACCATTCTAACTCGTATTTTATCAGTCAGTTACCACACCTGGCCGGGTACCTGGCAGCACTCCTGCACATCTGACTGTGAGTCAATCCTCTTATTCGGGCCCCACCACTGATATGGTCGAATTGCATCGCCGTCTGGGCACCTTCTACCTCGTGGCTTTCGCCGTCGTCGTGTTTCTCGGCTATCCGCTGGCGATCGTGCCGTCGTTATCGTTTTTTCCAGAAGCGCTCAGGACGCTGGCGTTCCATTTCGCAGTGCCGTCGCAATTCATCCTGTCGGTGCTGGCCCTGCCGATCGTCTTCGGGTCGCCGCATCTGCCCAGGCGCATGCCGCTGGTCGCGATGCTGGGGTTTGCCGGTTCGGTGATCATTTCTTTCGTCCTGCAGCCGCAGCACGGCCAGCAAGCCGTCGAACTGCTCGGCCAGGTCCTGATCCCGCTGGCGGTGGCGACAGCCGTCAAGGCGACCGGGTTGCGGGTTGAACGTATCACGGCCTACGGCTTCTCGTTGTGGTTCGTCTATATCCTCACCGGCCTGGTCTCGGTCTTAAACGGCAGCGAGATCGTTGGCCTGAGCGGCAACCGCAACTGGGCCGGCTCGATGTATCTGGGCCTGGGCCTGGTAGCGTTCATGTTTCTCAAGCAGCGCCAACTTTTCGGCAGCCTGGTGTCGCGCAGCATTGTGGCGACCCTGCTTACCGCGCCGATTACCCTGGTGCTGGCCTACCGCTGTTACAGCCGCGGCGCCTGGCTGGCGCTGATCATGCTTGGCATCGTGCTGGCCTACGCCCACATCCGCAAAGTCGAGCGCCTGCTGCTCACCGTTTTTCTCGGCCTGGCCGTTACTTTGGCCGCCTTCGTGGTATTGGCCCGCTATCCGACGTTGCCGGCACAGAAGATCATGGCGGACATCCGCCTGCCGATGTGGGTCAGCACAGTGAACATGATCGTCGACCACGACCCGATCCTGGCGGGGGCGCGCGGCTTGTTCACCGGCAGCAACGTAGCCGCTACTGCAAACCAACGGTTCGACATGGCGTTGGGGGTCGGTCCCGGACAGTTCGCCAAGGCGTACGCGCCTTACCGCGTGAAGTCGCGCTATCATGACCGCACCGGGGTGGCCGCACCGGTAAGCATCCACCCGCACAATGAGTTTCTCAACATCGCCGCGCAAGCCGGTGTCCTCGCCGCCGTGACATGGCTGCTGCTGCTGGCCGGACTTTTGCGGCGCAACGATCCGGACGATCCCCGGTTCAACTTGGGCCGGCCCCTGGCGCTGCTCATCTACTTCCACTCGTTCTTCGACATGCCGCTGGTGCAGCAGCCCGGCAATATCGTTGCGATGTTCGCACTGGGACTCTGCTGGCAGCGGCTGTTGACCGTGCCGGTCGAGTTGCCTGAGAAAAGCATCGGCTTCCAATGTCAACGGGCAGCGGTGTCTTTGGCAGTGATAGCCGGGCTGCTCAGCGCCACGTTGATCGGCATCAAATCGATGCGTGTCAGTTGGCATTTTCGCGATGCCCGGATCGAGGAAATCAACGGCCGGTTCGACAACGCCTATGAAGATTACGTGGCAATCACCCGGATCGACCCGGACAATGTCCGCGCTCACCTGTTCGCCGGTGTTGTGGCGCTCGACCGGCTCGAGAACATCGAACGAGCAACGCCGCATTTACTCAAAACCCATGAGCTCGACCCAAACTTCGCGCACATCAACGAGAAACTCGGGCGCGTCCTGGCCCACAGGGGCGACCAGGAGCTGGCCAGGGAATTCTATCTTCGCGAATGTGAGTTGTATCCGCGCCGGCCGGCGGCGTTCCAGCGGCTGCTCGTCAGCCTGGCAATAACCAATCGGTTCGAACAAATGCTCTCGTTGAAACCGCATCTCGACGGCATCTACCGCCAGTGGATCGAGCAGCATTATGGCCGGGACGAAGTCAGGAGACTGGCGGTTGCCTGGCGGCGGCAAATGGTCATGCAGAAATACGTCGACGCCATCGCCACGGCCCAGAAGTTGCACGAACCGATCGAAAGCGCCTTTATCGATCCACTGTTCTTCCCATTGACCACGGGACAGGAGTGGCAGGAAGAATTGCTGCGCGACGGTTTCAACGTCGCCGACTGTCATTACTGGGTGCAGCTCTTTGTATGCGGGGCCCGTCGCCAAGAGGCCGCGGCGCAGTTTCCCGATCTTTCAACGGTCGAACAGGCGTTCCGCCACGTTCACGAAAACCTGTCGATCGATCCCGACGCCGCTGGATTCCTGCCGCCCGACCTGCTGTGGGAAAAAAAGAAGGGCAGCCTCTTCTCCATCTACGCGTTGCTCGCGGGCATGCTCGAGCCGTCCGGCTTCATCGTAGTGCTGGAACGGGACGAGGACGGCACCCCCGGCAATATCATCGCGTTCGATGCCACCGACGCATGGCGCGCCGACTTCGCAGCCAACGAAGTGAAGGCCCTCGAGACCGGCCGTCCGGAGATCGAGTGGCGGCCTGGGCGCACACAGTTGATCGTCATGCCGCAGGAGTTCTTTCTCAAGAACCAGATCATCGGCCACCTCATCCACCAGCACACCGAGGTCACGCAGATGGATGACTTCCCGACGCTACGCCTTGTTCTGGCAATCACCTGGACCAGCAAGAAGCACATCCCCTTCCATCTGATGGCCCCGTTCATTGCCCGGGAACCGATCGATACGCTGTACGAAGACATCCACGAGATCGTCCGCCCCGACGCGGCACCGCCCACCAACCCGGTTGTGGAAACCGGCAGCGGCAGCGGCGAATCGTCGGCGCCGTAGAAGGCTTGGGCCGGTGCCGTTCAACAGTGGGATGCGCCGGGAATCACGTCCGGGGTTTCGCCGGGGTCAACCTG